>CAZWRF010000013.1:0-18510 GCA_964636095.1 uncultured Candidatus Saccharibacteria bacterium
TATAAATATGGACAAAGTTTTTGATATTTCCATATTTATACATCCGGTTGATACGGCGGATGTTTTAAGACAGCTTCAGAAAAAAGTGGCGGAAGTACAGTCTCAGATACATATGCGCGAAGAAAAAGGTCTTATCAGAGATCCTATGCTAGATACTGCGCACCAAGATCTGGAAGATCTCAGAGACAAGCTCCAGCAGGCGCAAGAAAGACTTTTTAGTCTAGGGCTATATATAACTGTTTATGCCGACAATGAGGAGGAGTTGAACGTTGCCGAAAAAGAGATACGGGCCAGCCTGGAAGCAAAACTGGTTTATGTAAAACCTGCCTTGTTCCAGCAAGAAGCAGGTCTTGAAACAACATTTCCCTTGGGAGTGGACCGGCTGGCGGTTCACAGCAGGCTAAATTCCTCTCCCCTTTCCAGCCTCTTCCCCTTTGTCTCTTTCGACCTCACCTCAAACCAAGGGATTCTTTATGGAATAAACCGACACAACAACAGCTTGGTTCTTTTCGACCGGTTCGCTCTTGAAAACTACAACTCTGTTATTTTCGCCCAATCCGGCGCAGGTAAATCGTACACCACCAAGCTAGAAATTTTAAGATCCTTGATGTTTGACGTCGATATAATCATTATTGACCCTGAAAAAGAATATGAATATCTCACAGAAGCGGTGGATGGAAGATACTTCAATATTTCTCTAAGTTCCAAGCACCACATAAACCCCTTCGATCTTCCCGTACCGAGAGAAGACGAGTCCAAATCCGATGTTTTAAGGTCGCATGTTATCAGCCTCATCGGACTTTTCAGAATTATGCTTGGAGGCCTTACTCCGGAAGAAGACTCAATCTTGGACAGGGCCATAACGGAGACCTACGCTTCCAGGGACATTACGCCGGAATCCGACTTTTCAAATGTTGTGGCACCGGTACTGTCCGACCTGGAGCTAGTTTTGGCCAGCATGGAGGGGGCAGAGAACATGGCCCAAAAGCTCAAAAAATATACCCAGGGAAGCTGGTCCGGTTTTATAAACCAGCCAACCAACGTAGACATAAATCACAAAGTTATCACGTTTTCCGTAAGAGACATGGAAGACGACCTCCGACCCGTAGCCATGTATCTTATTATACATTTCGTTTGGAACGCGGTAAGGAGGAAACTGAAGAAACGTCTCTTGGTCATTGACGAGGCCTGGTGGATGATGAAATCGGAAGACGGGGCTTCCTTCTTAACTCATATGACAAAAAGAGCAAGAAAATATTATCTTGGCGTAGCTACAATAACTCAAGATGTGGGAGACTTCTTATCTTCGGCATATGGCACTCCCATAATCACCAACTCTGCCATTCAGCTCCTGCTGAAACAGTCCCCTGTTGCCATTGACCAGCTTCAGGAAATATTTAAGCTTACGGACGAGGAAAAATTTTTACTTCTTGAATCCGACGTGGGAGAAGGAATATTTTTCGCCGGTATGAAACATGTGGCTTTGAAAATAATAGCTTCTTACACTGAAGACCAAATAATAACTTCCGACCCTGAACAACTTTTGGCAATTAAAAAAGCAAAGAGACAGCTTGGAGGAATGGCTGACACAATTCCTGAAGAGAACGAAGAAAAAAGTACGAAAGAAAAAAACAAGGAGGAAAAAAGTAATTTGCACCTTGAAGTATAATGGATGAAGCAACAACAATTGAAGATCTTAGGTGGCAAGAGCTCCAAGAGGCGAGAATGATGGACGAAGAGAAAAGAAGAGTAAAAAAAGCTCTCAAAAAAAGGACAATAAAATTATCCTTTTTTCAAAAATTGTCCAAGCATTGGATTATTTTGGCTGTGGCGACTATTTTTGACATCATCGGCCTCATCCCGGGAATATCCGTCGTAATAGACTTTATTTTTGGCCTCATTTTATGGCTCTATTTTGTTTTAAAAAAAACGAAAGGAGACAATGCTCTTATAGATGTAAGTCTTCCTATTTTAGGAGGCAGTGTTATCGATTTTTTTACAGGTGTGATGCCAACGTGTATAGCTGCCACATTGATAAAAATATGGTTTTCAAAGTAAAAGCCGTGTGAATAAGGAGCTGGTCTAAACTGCCCAATTTTTGTAAAATTAATATATAAAAACAATGCCAAAAAATACAAAAAAAATATTATTGATTCTTACCGTTTTTGTTTTTGCTTCCCTAGCTTTTAAATTTGTTTACGCTCAGCAACAGGAATTCACCCAAGAAGACTACAACAAAATACTCCAAGACTTTTACGATAAAGCATCTACTTTGGTTCAGCAAAAAGCCACAAATTTTGAGATAAGTCTAAATCCGGAATATCCCGGGCCCAACGAAGAAATAAAAGCAAACGTAACCAGCTACACATTCAGTACGGATAACTCCTACATAACTTGGGTTATCAACGGAAAAACCGTAGAACAAGGCCGAGGTAAAAAAAGTATTACCTTCAAAACAGGTCAAGTAGGCACATCTGTGCATATTTCCGTATCCGTGGCAACGGAGAATGGTCTCAATTTAAACGAAACAAAGGATATAAAAATCGGGGACTTGGATTTGTTATGGCAAGCCAACACATACACCCCTCCGTTCTATAAAGGAAAGGCTTTGGCGACGGAAGGAACCACAATAACAGTCACCGCCGTTGCTCAGGGGTTGGGATCACCTTCCAATTTGGTTTTTGACTGGAAAAGAAATTTTAAAAATCTGCCCACCGTTTCCGGAGTTGGTAAAAATAGCTTATCTTTTTCTTTCACAAATTCATCAAGTAAAGAGGTGGTTGAACTGAAAATTTCTACAATCAATGGGGATAAATTAATTGACAAAAAAATAGATATAAATCTAACAGACCCAGAGGTTATTTTTTACGAAGAATCACCCTCGGAGGGCGTACTTCATCAAAAATCATTAAATTCGGATAGTGAAATTTTCTTAAATCAACCTCAAATTGTTGTTCGGGCAGAGCCTTACTTCTTTTTAAAACTCGATGCTGGTTCTCTTTCTTACAAATGGATGATGAACGGAGCGCCGATAAGTCCTCTGTCAGCTCCAAATACCGTAGGGTTATCCGCTCCTCGTACCGAAACAGGGGGTACGGCAAATGTTTCTCTGCAAATAAAAAACGAGAAAAAATACTCCCAGCAATTTTCAAAAAATCTCCGCTTTGTTTTTTAAAAATGAGAAGTTTTTTAACACAAATAGTGGTTTCCGTATTCGCCGGACTTTTTCTGTTCTTTTCCAAAGCATACGCCGAAGGATATACACTTCTTGAGCCGTTACCGGGATTAGGTGGCCCTCAAACCGTTGCCAGCTATGTGCCGGTTGTCATAAGGCTTGGAATTGTTTTGGCGGCATTGCTGGCCGTAGTGGTAATAATAATTGCCGGTTTTATGTATATCACTTCGGCCGGAAACACCGGAAAGCTTGAAAAAGCAAAAACACTGGTATTTGATGCGATAATTGGGCTTTTGATAGCCGTGGGGTACTGGTTGATACTTCAGGCAATCAACCCCGCAATACTCGGAGGAGATATAGGTTTGGACAGCTTTCCGGATGGACAAGTAGTAGACGTACCCGATAGCGGGCCAACACACGGAGTGGGAGGGCCCGGAGGAGAGGGGCCGGAAGGAGAGACGATAACTGCCGAGCCCGGTTATAATCCCGAATGGCACCCTGATACAACATTTGATAAACCTCAGCTTAGAGACTTGGATTATACATTAACAGAGCCTCCCGAAACGCCAAGCCTTGATACAAGCTTGTGGGGAATCAGCGGGCTGGGCGAGGAAGGTGATTCGTGTAGCTACAATACCAATTGCGACGCCGGTCTTTTGTGCCAAGGAGGTGTCTGTGTTACACAAGAATAATAATTAAAGAAATGAAACAATCATTATTAAATATTAGTAAAACAACTCTGCCGGTATTTTTCGGCTCCTTCCTTTTGTTTTCCAAAGCATACGCCGAAGGATATACACTTCTTGAGCCGTTACCGGGATTAGGTGGCCCTCAAACCGTTGCCAGCTATGTGCCGGTTGTCATAAGGCTTGGAATTGTTTTGGCGGCATTGCTGGCCGTAGTGGTAATAATAATTGCCGGTTTTATGTATATCACTTCGGCCGGAAACACCGGAAAGCTTGAAAAAGCAAAAACACTGGTATTTGATGCGATAATTGGGCTTTTGATAGCCGTGGGGTACTGGTTGATACTTCAGGCAATCAACCCCGCAATACTCGGAGGAGATATAGGTTTGGACAGCTTTCCGGATGGACAAGTAGTAGACGTACCCGATAGCGGGCCAACACACGGAGTGGGAGGGCCCGGAGGAGAGGGGCCGGTAAAACAGTGTGTGTCGGACGCAGATTGTCCGAGTGGAATTTGTACTGACGGTACGTGTGAGCCGCTAGAAAGACCTCAAGAACTCCTAAGTGATCCATGGCAAGACTCTAACGTTGATTGGCGAGGCACAGATGCAGAGCAGGAACCTTTTACATACGATGCTTCTGCTGATTCCAGCAACTGGGACTGGCTTGGAGGCCAGGATCTGCCTATTGTAGAGCCGCCATCACCCGGAGGAAGTTCGGACGCTCCTGCCTGGGCAAAAACATGTGAATCAGATTATGATTGTGTCGATACAACAGATGGAGCAGGAAGCTACTCGTGTATAAATAATGTTTGCATAAACAACATCATATTCTTGCATAATTAAAAATAGGTAACAAAACTATGGACAAAAAAAAGTTGATTATAATAGGGGTCGGAATAGTAGTGATTATAGGGCTGGCTTTGTTTCTTCTGTTTAGGGGAAACTCCTCCGACAACGGCGAACCGGCAACAACTCAAGGCCAGGGTTTTTTGTCTTTTCTTTTCCCCTCAAGCCAAAATAAAACAGGCGAACCATACGCAAATCCGGACATAAACGGACAAAACACCAACAATTCCGATGCGGGTCAGTATACTTCCGCAGGGAAGCTTGTTCAGCTGACCGATCAACCGATTTCCGGTGCCACGTTCAACGAAGACATGATGAAAGTTGATTACTTTGAAAAATCAACAGGACACCTTTATGAAATAGACCCTTCCGGCCAAAACAAAAAACAACTCACTATAACCACAATCCCAAAAATTTTTGAAGTAGACTGGTCGAAAGACGCCTCAGGGGCTGTTTTTCGCTACCTGTCCGAACCCGAAGAAGGAGAAACAACAGAACCCGCCTATGCTTTCTCCGCTACTTCTTTCGCAAGCTCAACAACCGAAGGAGTTTTTCTTCCTTCAAATACCGTAGCCACTGCCGTCTCGCCGGAAGAGAACAAAATATTTTATCTACTTGAAGGAAACTCATCTGCAGCAGGCATAGTTTCCGATTTTGAAAACAAAAATCAAAAAGAAATCTTCTCTTATCCGATAAGCGAATTTTTGGTGGATTGGCCGTCAAAAAACACTGTTACTCTTCTAACAAAACCTTCGGCTTGGGTGGAGGGGTACTTTTATAAACTGAACCCTCAAACAGGTTCTCTCGCGAAAATATTGGGTAATATACCGGGTCTTACCGCTCTTTATTCTCCTTACGGCAACCGGGTCATTTATAGTCAAAATGATAATCAAGGGGGTATCACTACAAAAATCTACGACTTGAACAAAGGCACAACAATTGATTCCAATTACAAAACACTGCCCGAAAAATGCATGTTCAGCCGAACAAGCGAAGATGTCATTTATTGCGCTGTTCCCGATGATATTCCCGCGGGATATTACCCGGACGATTGGTATAAAGGAAATGTCCAGTTTTCAGACAAGCTGTGGAAAATAAATCTGGCCGACGGTTCAACCCGGGCAATTCTTGAAGACGGAGACTTCGATATAATAAACTTGTTCTCAAATAAAACGGGAGATTATATTTTATTCCAAAATAAAAAAGACGGCACCTTGTGGAGCCTTCAATTAACCGACTAAAAACTAAGGACCGATGGGGCTATGGATAGGGCTTAATAACCACCTGTCTTCTCAGGTCTTCCCCTCTGCTTTCTGTCGCTATGTCAGGATACTCTTCCAGAGCAATGTGAACAACCCTTCTTTCAAAAGAACTCATCGGTTTCAAAACAACTTCTTTTTTAAAATACCTCACTCTTTGCGCGTTTAATCTGGCGACGTTTTTCAGTTCTTCTATTTTTTTGGCTTGGTAATCGTTCACATCTACGGAAAAAGGTACAGGATCTTTTTCTTTTTCAATCCTTTTCCCCGCTATTTTTTTGATTATATGATTCAAGGAAACCAAATTTCTTCCGTTCTCTCCGATAAGGAGCCTCCCCTCCTGGGTTTTTATTATAAATTGAGGCCCTTCTGCGGTTTCCATAACCTCAACATTTGCGCTAACTGTTAGTTTTTCAAGAATATCTTCTATTAATTCTTTAATTGTTTGTGTTTGTTCCATCTATTTTTTCTGCTTTCTTTTTTACTATAATTTCATGTAATATAGCAAAAAGATTTGAAGTTGTCCAATAAAGAGGCAGAGCGGCAGAAAAACGGGATGCTACAAAAGCCACGAAAATCGGCATTATATACTTTGTTTGTGTGCTTAAGCTTTTTTGAAGTTCGTCCGTAAAAGACTTTTTTCCCTTGTCTTTATTCTGTTTATTTGCCGCCGGCAACATCATTTTGGTTTGAACATATTGGGAAAGACCGGCCGTAATGGCCAAAAAGTAACTGGGCTTCAGCATGTCAAAAATCCCGAGAAAAACCGTGTGTATTTGTGTCGGCAAACCGACAAAGGAATATAACATGCCTGCGTCAAAAGAAATTCCTTTTTTGATTATTATAAACAAAGTAAGAAGAATGGGTATTTGGATTATGGCCACCAAAAAACTGGAGAAAGGACTTATCCCGTGTTTTTTGTATAGAGCCATAATTTGCTTTGCCTGCTCTTCTTTGTTGTCTTTTAATTTCTTTTTTATGCTGTCAACCTCCGGAGCTATATCCTTTATTTTTTTCTGAGTAATCGTTGATTTGTGAACAAAAGGAAAAAGAATGAGCCTCACTATTAAAGTAAGTGCAACGACAGCAAACCCCAGATCATGAAAGGGAACCTTGTCTATCAAAAAAACAAGTCCGTTGTAAAGCGGCTTGTAAAAAATAACATTGTAAAATGTACCTAGCATTAATCTAAAATTTTGGATTTTTTAAAAATACCTTTAAGTTTCTTTTCCACATCCCAAAACGTTTCTTCCTTCTCTTTTTTTTTTGGATAAATAACAACAGCCAGTCCGTCTTGAAAAAAATTTAAGTTTTTTGAGATAAGGCTTTTTATGTGCCTCTTTTTTTTGTTTCTCTCTACGGCTTTCTTAAACATTTTTGAAGACAAAACAACGGCAAAACGACTGGGAGAAAAGCCGGAAAAATAGACCTTCAAAGTAAAGCTATCTGATGAAAAAGTTTTTTTTTCAAAATTTCCAAGCAGATTGAAATCATTTTTTGTTAATCTGCTCTCTTTGGACAACATAAAAACACGGAACTAAACCGTTAGTTTCTTTCTTCCTTTGCTTTTTCGAGCCTTAAGGACCCTTTTTCCGCCAGCAGTTTTTTTCCTCTTCAAAAAACCGTGAGTGTTTCTTCTTTTTTTGTTTTTTGGCTGATATGTTCTTTTGGGCATAATGTTTACATCATAACACAAAAAAAGAAAAAAGAAATATACACAAGTAATTCACAAGTTGTTAACATCTATATTAAAGAGGTCAATTTGTCTTGTAAAACAGGGGTATTTTAACACCTGGACAACATTGATGTATAATTAAAACTAAATTATGCCGCAAACAAATACAGAAAAACTTTGGGAAGAGGTGCTAAGCGAAATAGAGCTGATCGTTTCCAAAGCCAATTTCGTTACATGGTTTCAGAAAACAAGCATCAAAGAAAGTAAAAACGGCATTGTCTTCATAAGTGTGCCCAACGGATTCACAAAAGAGTGGTTAAAAAACAAATACGAAAAATCCATAATAAAAATTCTTCGAAATATAGAACCTTCTATCCGCGCGGTGGACTATGTAATCTCCAGTCAGCCTGTTGCGGACTATAAAAAAGGGTCAAAACAGAGAACAATGGAAATTGATACAGAAGCTCCTCAAATGGAGTTCAAGGATTTTTACTCATCCAAGGATTCTCTAAATCCCAGATATGCTTTTGAAAATTTTGTTGTCGGTTCCTTCAACGAGCTGGCACATGCCGCTGCCATGGCGGTAATAAAAAATCCCGGCTCAACATACAATCCCCTCTTTGTTTACGGGGGAGTTGGCTTGGGAAAAACCCACCTTCTTCAGGCAACAGGAAACAAAATAAAGGAAAATTTTCCGGGAATAAAAACAAAATACACAACAACTGAAAAATTCACGAATGAGCTTGTTTCTTCAATTCAAAACAATACTACGTTTGAGTTTAAAGAAAATTACAAAAAATACGATCTTCTGATAATAGACGACGTTCAGTTCATCTCCGGAAAAAACAAAAGCCAGGAAGAGCTTTTTCATGTCTTCAATACTTTATACGAAAACGGCAAACAAATTATTTTTTCGTCAGACAGAGCTCCCAAATCAATACCTGACATTGAGGAAAGATTAAGGTCGAGATTTGAAGGTGGAATGATGGCGGATATCACAGAGCCTGAGTTTGAAGCCAGAATAGCCATTCTGAAAACAAAGATCGGTGAAAAAAATCTAAACATATCGGACGATGCGATAGATTATATAGCCACTGCTTTAAAAACCAACATAAGAGAACTGGAGGGGGCCTTGAACATGCTTTCAGCTCAAACAAAACTTTTGAGCAAGGTGCTGTCACTGGATGAGATAAAAGACCTTTTTAACAAAAACATTTTGTACTCAAAAAAGAAGATAACATTCGGTAAAATAATCAAAACGGTGGCGGATTTTTATGAAGTTGAAGAACAATATCTGTTTGAAAAATCAAGAAAAAAAGAGTATGTACTTCCTCGTCAAATAGCGATGTTCCTTTTAAGAGCTGACTTTAACGGGTCGTATCCATACATCGGGAAAAAATTCGGAGGAAGAGACCACACAACGGTTATTCATGCTTATGAAAAAGTTTCCGACGGATTAAAGAAAGACCAGCGCCTTAAAAACGATTTACAAAAAATCAGAGATTCTTTGTATGCATAAGTTGTTTATAAAGCTGTGCGGAAACTGTTTGCAACAGAGAAATTTTTGAACGTAAATTTTTTTTACCAACAGTTTATTAAAAGTTTATTAACAGTTTGTAAGTAAGTCGGAATTGAATTTATCGTTGTTTTAAAAGGGTATTCGCGACTTTTCAACAGAGTCCACAGCCCTAACAATAACAATAATTTATATTAATTTTTAATTAACTTATTATTACACATGAGGATAACCTGCGCAAAAAAACATCTTCAACAAGCAAGTCTGCTTTGCGAAAAGATTGCCGGAAGAAATCCGACCCTTCCGATATTAAATTCTGTTCTTGTTTCGGCCAAAGAAAAAGAGCTCAGTTTTTTGAGTACTAATTTGGAAATGGCACTCAACGTCTCTGTTCCGGCTAAGATTAAAAAAGAAGGAAAAGCTGCCGTACCGGCCAAGTTTTTTTCGTCTTTTGTCTCATCTCTTCCCGAGGACCAGAACATAGAGATTGAAACCATAAACGACAATCTTGTGCTAACCACAAAAAACACAACAACAACCATAAAATGTTATCCGGTCAGCGATTTTCCCATATTGCCGAAGATAAAAGAGAAAAAAATGTTCAGCATGTCATCTTATGATTTTTTGATGGGGCTTAAGTCCGTTCATTATTCCGTTTCCTTGTCGGAAATGAAGCCGGAGATAAACAGCGTTTTTGTTTACTCTAACAAGAATGGTCTCGTCTTTGCTGCCACTGACGGCTTTAGGCTTGCGGAAAAAATAGTAAAAATTAAAACCAGCGGTTCTTTGAGTTTTTTGATTCCTCACAGAAGTGTCGCCGAGATGTTGAGAATCTTTGAGCATCAGGAAGGAAATTTAACGATAAAATTTGACGACAATAATATTGTTTTGGATTCCGGGTCAATAAAATTTACGTCTCGCCTGGTGGAAGGAAATTTTCCGGATTATAAACAGATAATCCCTACCGGATTTAGCAACACGGTTACCGTTGAAAAAAAGGATTTTAGCGACAATTTAAAAACAGCCATAATGTTTTGCGGAAAATTGAACGAGGTTAAAATGAAACTTTATAAAAGTGAGGATTTTATTGAAATCCAAACGAACAATCCGGAAGTGGGAGAGCACTCGGTAACAGTACCGGCTAAAACTGAAGGAAACGACCTTGGCATAGTCTTCAATTATCGCTACTTGGTTGATTTTTTACCGGCCATTGATTCGGACAAAATACTTCTCAGATTTAGCGGAGAAGGGCGACCGTTGGCAATTTCCGGACTGAATGACAGCTCTTTCTTTTATCTTATTATGCCCATGAAAGACCTTTAAAATTTCTATTTTACCTAGTTTTAATTTATAAGATGAGGCAAATTTCCCAACTTCTTTTAAAATTCAAAAATCTCAAGCCGCCAAAGAAGGCGATTGAAGATGAAGTAAGAAAAATAATAGAAGAAAAAATAAATATACCGAGCGACTCTTACAGGGTCGTTTTTAAAAAACCGAACATTACAATAAGTTCTCAAAATCCCGTTTTGAAGAATGAAATTTTTATACACGAGGAAAATATTTTAAAAAAAATAAAAGAAAAGTTCGGCGAAAAAACCGAAATTAAAATTTTCTTCAAGTAATTAAGTAGATTATTGGAAAAAAAGAGGAATATTGTATTCGTTTTTGTTTTCCATTTGGTCGCGGATAAGTATTTGAAGATTTTCGCTTTGGTTGATTGAAGGAATTGAAGATGCGTTGAAATTAAACATGTAAACCGGCGGCGAAATTGATCCAAGATAAAAATCTCCCAGATAAAATTCCATTTGCGTTATGGGAAATTTGCTTTTTGGCAACAGATTTATGGAAATAGTGTCTGTTTTTTGAAACACACTGTTAGGTTGTGGCGATATTATTTCTATATTTGGTCTGTTTTCTTCCGTATGAATGTCGTCATACTCTTTTGGAATGTCGTTATCGGTTTGTTCTTTTATATTTTGGTTTTCGGCCCATTTTCTTACAGGTTCTTCCCATAAATTAAATTGAGGGTCTTTTTCCGGGTTTTCGGGTATTTTTCCCCTGGGGTCATTTTTGTTGACCCAAAAAAGTATACTGTGTATTTGGGTAAGAACTTTTTCAACTTTTGTATTTTCCGGCGTAAGATCAGTAGCCAGTTTTCCGGACATACTGTCTATAAAATAAGAAATTCCGCCTTGCCACGAACCATTTAACACCGGCTTTAAGTTTATTGAAGACTGGTCTATTGGTGCTTGAAATTCCTCATCGGGTAGAGTTTCAAAGACTTTTTTGAAAAACCGATTCCATAAAGGAGCGGCAATGAAGCCGGCGATTTTCTTTTCCATGGGAGTGTTATCGTTGTTGCCAACCCACAATCCAAGGGCAAAATTCGGAGTATACCCAATTACCCAAGCGTCTCTATAGTCGTTGGTTGTTCCTGTTTTTACAGCAACCTCTCTTTCCGGAAAATATAACCAGGATTGTTCTCCGAACTCCGGAGCCCTGGCGTCATTATCTTTCAGCATATCGTTTATTTCTCTTGCAATATTGCTGTCCAATTCCCTGACAGGTCGAGGATTGAACTCCTCTATTGTTTTTCCTTTGTTGTCTTCTATTTTTAATATGCCGGTTACAGGATTTTTTACCCCATCGTTGGCAAAAACGGAATAAGCTCCCGTCATTTCAAGAGGGGTTACTTCTCCTCCCCCCAAAACCAAAGTGAGACCGTATCTCTGGGGGTCGGCAAGGGTTGTTATTCCAAGATCTTCAGCTGTTTGTATCGCGTTTTTTATTCCTGCCAAATACAGAACTTTTACCGCGGGAACATTTATTGACTGAGCCAATGCATCCTTGAAAGTAACCGGACCTCTGAAAAGGTTGTCAAAGTTTCCCGGCATGTAGCATTCGTCTTCATTTGTTCCCGCCATTGGGGTGCCGTCCGGGTTGCAGGAAGAGTTGAACTCCGTTTGTAAATCAAAAACCACGGTGTTTTCGGTGTATCCCTCTTTCAGAGCGGTTGCGTAAACGAAAGGCTTAAAAGAGGACCCCGGCTGCCTTCCTTTCCCGTATGTAGCGACATTTAGCTTGGGCTCGAACTTACAATTTACACCCGGTGTGCATCCTTCAGGCAAGGGGTCGGCATACCAATCCCTGGAACCTACCATAACGAGTATTTGACCAGTCTTTGGATCTACGGCTACCATACTCGCATTGTACGCGTTGTCGTTTTTTTCTATTGTTTTTGCGTAGTCTTTTACCATTTGTTCGGCTTCTTTTTGCAGTTCAAGGTCGAGTGTCGTTATAACCTTGAGTCCGCCGTTCTCAACCATATCTGCACCGTAAGTTTTTTCCAGATAGCTTTTTATATACATTACAAAATGAGGTGCTTGTATTCCTGTTTCTGCTTGGCTTAAGAAAGCTACTTTTTCATTTTTTGCCTCGTCATATTGTTCTTGCTCAATAAAGCCTAAGTCCAGCATTCTTTTTAATACGATATCTTTTCTTTGATCCAGCTCTTCTTTGTGAATGCCGTAAGGAGAATAATAACTTGGAGCCTGAGGCAGGGCCGCCAAGTAGGCTGCTTCGGCCAAATCAACATCTTTTGAGTGCTTCCCAAAAAAAGTGAGAGAAGCTTCCTCCACTCCGTAGATACTTCCTCCGTAGGGGTTTTCGTTCAAATACAAAGTAAGAATTTCCTCTTTTGAGAAATTTTTCTCCATTTTGATGGAAAGTATGGCTTCTTTTATTTTTCTGGTGAAAGTTTTTTCCGGCGTAAGAAATGAATTTTTTACAAGCTGCTGCGTTATAGTGGATCCTCCGGCTCCCCGAAGCCTTCCTGATTCTAGGTTGGTAACAAAAGCTCTTATTATCCCCGTTATGCTTATTCCGTTGTGCTGGTAAAAATCGGAATCTTCTATAGCTACTGTCGCATTTTTTATGTTGATGGCGATGTCTTCATAAGGAACAACTTTTCTTTTTATATTGCCGTGTATATCATACAGAAGGTTTTCTCCGGTCCGATCGTAAATTTTTGTTGACTGAGCCACGACTCTTTCGTCAAAAGTTTGGAAGTCGGGTATGGGAAGATTTTTTATCCAGCGAACAAAGAAAAAACCGCCCACAACGGATGCGATGAGCAAAACAAGAATAAAAATAAGAATGAAACGCTTAATGAATTTAGGCATATTCTCGTTTAATCCTTGTTTTACTTTAATATATAACACGCTTAAATTCAATAAAGGGATTCTCCAAGGGTGGCTGAAAACTATTTTTTTTGCTAGTCTAGCAGTATGGTAAAAATCGACACCGACAAAAACAAAATAGAAGAAATATTGACACGCTCCATCGCGGAAGTTTTACCCACAAAAAAATCCCTAAAAATGGTCCTGGAGTCCGGCAGGAGGCTTAGAATTTATATAGGTACCGATCCAACCGGAACGTCTCTTCACCTGGGCCATGCTACGAATTATATGATTTTAGAGAAACTCCGCAGATTAGGGCACGAGGTCATATTTCTTATAGGTGATTTTACATCCAGGATCGGAGACCCGACGGACAGGGAAGACTCCGCGCGCAAACAGCTTTCACGGAAAGAGGTTGTTGAGAATGTTAAAACCTGGATTTCGCAAATAAAACCCGTTATTGATGTCGAGAACAAAGAAAACCCGGTTAAAATACTTTACAACCACGACTGGCTGGCAAAGTTAACATTTGAAGATGTGATAGACATTGCCTCAAATTTTACGGTGCAGCAAATGATTGAAAGAGACATGTTTGACAGGCGCATCAAGAGCGGAAAACCCCTTTATCTTCACGAACTGTTCTACCCGCTAATGCAAGGATATGATTCCGTGGCGATTGATGTTGATGTTGAAATGTGCGGAATGGACCAAAAATTTAATGCGCTTGCCGGGCGTACCTTGTTGAAAAAATTCAAAAACAAAGAAAAATACATACTTATTACAACACTGCTTGAAAATCCGGTTACCGGTGAAAAAATGATGTCCAAATCGGCGGGCACAGGAGTTTTTCTTGATTACAAACCGGGTGAAATGTATGGAGCCGTTATGGCCCAGCCCGATGAGAACATGCGCCAGTTGTTTGTTGATTGCACGTGGCTGGAAAAGGAAGATATAGATGGTATTTTGGAAAAAGAATCTCCCCGGGATGCCAAGATGAAACTGGCCTTTGAAATTACAAGGATTTATCATGGAGAAAAAGAAGCGGAAAAAGCCCGGGATAATTTTGTAAATGTTTTTCAAAAAAGAGAAATGCCCGGAGATATGGAGATTTACAAAACGGAAAAAGGGAGAGAGCTCAAAGATATTCTCTTGGGCAACAAATTAGTTGATTCCGCTTCTGCTTTCAGGCGGCTTGTCAAAGAAGGGGCGATTGATTTTGGGGGAGAAACTATAAGCGACAGCCGCTACAAAATAGAAAAATCCGGAGTGGTCCGGATAGGTAAAAAAATTTTTATAAAAGTTGAAATTTAGCTGACGAAAAATCCCGCATCATTTGCGGGATTTTTCGTTTGATTACATGTCTTCCTCTTCGTCGTCGTCTCCGTCTTCAGTCTCTTCGTCATCCGTGGTCTCTTCGTCATCATCATCGTTCTCTTCCGTGTCATCTTTTTCCATTTCGTCATCTTTTTCCATTTCGTCATCTTTTTCCATTTCGTCGTCCATATTAAAAGAAAGGTTTAATTCTAATTTTCTATTGCACATTCAAAAACTTCCGACCTTCTTTACCCCGATAAGGCGGGGTTGGCCTGTATTTGAAGTCTTTTTCTCCGTAAATACAGGTTCTCTATTATTTATCAAAAACAAAAACCTTTGTCAACCCTGCAAGCAGGGGATCAACAGTAGTCCTTTCTTGCCGAACAAGTAAGACAAAGAGCAATAGCATCCGCCGTGTCGTCCAATTTTATCTCCTTGGGTGTTTTTATAAGTATTTGCACCATGCTTTTTACTTGTTCTTTTGGTGCTTTCCCGTATCCGCAAACAGCCGTTTTGACTTCAAGGGGCGTATATTCGACAATTTTCATTTTGTTTTTCAGGGCTATATAAATAATTATTCCCCTTACTTCGGAAACAGTTAATGCGGTTTTTTGGTTTGTCGTAAAATACAGCTTTTCAATTGCCAGGATGTCGGGTTTGTATTTGTTGATAATTTTTTCCAGTTTTTCCGATATTTTCAGAAATCTTTCTTCCTTCTTTTTTTTTGAAGATGTTTCTATACAGGAATAATCGATAAGCCGTTCTTCTTTATCGTTTTTTTCAAGCAAGGCGTATCCCAAACGGCCGTATCCCGGATCAATCCCCAATATAACCATGAATTAAGAATTTAGAATTATGAATTAAGAATAATCGCCGTTTACATACACTTCTTGTATATCTTCGTGTTCCTCCAGAATTTCTAGTAGCTTCCTGAGTGATTCTTTGTTGTTTTTGGACAGGTCTACCATGTGTTTGGCTTTCCATGTGCTGTCCGGGCTTTTTTCGAATGCCCAGATTGCAGCTCCCGGTTCGGCAAGTTTTGCATTATTTTTTGCAAGTATGTGTTTTACCTCACTTGTTGTTCTGTTTTTGTTATCGGTTATCGCCATTATCAGCAAGGCGCTTCCTCCCGGACCAAAGGCTTCATATTTTGTTTCTTCCAAGGCCTCTGCGTGTATCTCACCGGTCCCCTTTTTTACAGCTCTCTCAATACTCTCTTTCGGCATACTTACCGACTTTGCTTGGTTTATGGCATATCTGAGCTCCAGGTTTGAATTCGGGTCTCCTCCTTTTTTTGCAGCCATTATTATAAGTTTTGATATTTTTGAAAACACCTGGCCTTTTTTGGCGTCTCCGGCCGCTTTTTGATGTTTTATTTTTGACCACTTTGAATGTCCGGACATAATTCTTGAAACATATAACCTGTAACATATAACATAAAATAAAAATTATGTTACATGTTTCATGCTACATGCTATATGAGCTTGTCTTGTTTTGGTATTTTGATATCCAAGTGTTCATATGCATGCGGTGTCGCCACCCTTCCCCTCGGCGTCTTTTCCAAAAATCCGAGTTGTATAAGGTACGGTTCGTAAACTTCCTCTATGGTAGATATGTCTTCCGAAGTGGCGGCTGACAATGTTTGAAGGCCAACAGGGCCGCCTCCAAACTTGTTTATGATAGAAAGCAGTATATTTCTGTCGGTGTTTTCAAGACCGGCTTCATCTATTTCCAAAAGGCTAAATGTTTCTTTGGCCGTGCCTTTGTCTATAAATTTTTTCTTTTGAATTTGAGCAAAATCCCGGCATCTTTTAAGAAGCCGGTTCGCTATTCTTGGAGTAAACCTGCTTCTTTGAGCTATCTCTTCGGATGCTTCGTTTTCTATTTTAAAGTTCAAAATTTTGGCGGACCTTTCTATTATTTCCTTTATTTCGTTTTTATTGTAAAATTCCAGCCGGAATGTTCCTCCCGAAAATCTTGAGCGCAAGGGAGATGACAAGAGAGCTATCCTTGTGGTTGCCGCCACAAGAGTAAAAGGAGGAAGTTCAAGTTGAATTGTTCTGGCTGACGGGCCCTTCCCTATTATTATATTGAGAGATCTTGATTCCATTGCCGGATAAAGAACTTCTTCTATCATTTTGTTAAGGCGGTGCGCTTCGTCTATGAACAAAATATCTCCTTTTGACAAATTTGTTAATATAGATGCCAAATCGCCCACTTTTTCTATCGATGGGCCGGAGCTTACCTTGATAGGAGCATTCATTTCTTTGGCTATAATGTGGGCAAGAGTTGTTTTTCCCAATCCGGCCGGTCCATAAAAAAGAAGATGCTCTGTCGGCTCTTTTCTTTCTTTTGCCGCCTGAAGAAGAATTTTCAGATTGTTCTTTATGTTTTGCTGCCCTATATATTCATTCCAGGACTTAGGCCTTAAGGTAACATCCAAAGAAGTATCTTCCGGCGCCTGAACGAGTTGTTTTTTTAAGTCGGCCATAGTAGTGACATGGGGTTGACAAATGCTTATTTATTTGATACAATCCTAAACAATAAAGTTCCTCGAAATCTCCAGGCAATAAAGTATTATTCTTTATATAGGTTTTTTGATCGCCTCGGCGAATCTTTTAAGGACATTCTGGCTTACTCTTTATTGAGTATGCGAGAGTCATCCTTAAGGAAACCTTAAGCTTTTGGTGCCCACATTAAAAGCCATTGCCTGGAGGTTTCGGGGGACTTTTATTTTAACTCTATAACTCTTCGGGCTTCCTTAAACGAGGTAAGCCCCTCTACAATTTTTAAAGCTGCGTCCTGGTTCATCGTTAAAATACCTTGGTCTTTGCTGGCCAGCTTTATTTCAGTTTCGGAAGGATTCTTTAGGATCAACTCTTCTATCTCTTCGTTTATGAGTATGGCTTCAAAAATTCCCATTCTTCCTTTGTAGCCTATGCCGCTGCACTTACCGCAGCCGCCCGGTTCAAAAAGCTTCAAGTTTTTTACATCAGGCTTTTTCTCGTCCTCAGGGAAGGAATCGATTATGTGTTTTATAATTTTAATTTCCTCATCGCTTGGTTTGTATTCTTTTTTGCAATGTGGACACAATTTTCTGAGAAGCCTTTGCGCGATGGATAAGTTTATGGCAGGCGACAAAATTGCCGGATTGGCGCCAAGATCCAGAAGCCGGGGTATGGTGCCCGCGGCATCATTTGTGTGAAGAGTAGAAAAAACAAGATGGCCCGTAAGGGCCGCGTTTAAGGCGATTGAAGCCGCTTCAAGGTCTCTAATTTCCCCGACCATTATAATATCGGGGTCCTGGCGCAAGATTGACCTAAGGCCGCTGGCAAAGTTGTAGCCCTTGGAATCATTTGTTTGGGTCTGGGTAATGTCGGCAAGGTGGTATTCAATTGGGTTTTCTATAGTTATTATTTTTACCTCCGGAGACCTCCGGCTCTTTAGGAAAGCGTAGAGGGTGGTTGTTTTTCCGGAGCCCGTCGGGCCTGTTGTTAAAATCATGCCGTTCGGTTTATGTATTTCTCCTTCAACTATCTCCCTTAGCTTTGTCTGCATCCCCAAATCTTCCATGGTAAGGCTTATTGTTTTCGGGTTCAGTACTCTTAAAACTATTGTTTCTCCGTATGGACCGGGCAAAGCGGAAGACCTTACTTCTATGTCCGTATCTTTTGCTTTTATTGTAAAGCGCCCGTCTTGTGGTTTTTCTTTTATATTGAGCTTCATTTCGGAAACCAATTTTATTCTTGAAATTAAAAGCTGGTATGGCCTGTAATCAAAGCTCAGAACGTCGTGAAGCACTCCATCCAGGCGGAAGCGAAGATTCACGGCTTTTTCTTGCGGTTCAATATGAATATCG
>CAZWRF010000014.1:0-18503 GCA_964636095.1 uncultured Candidatus Saccharibacteria bacterium
CTAGACACCTTTCTGAAAGCAATGGCAATGAAAATGATTATCATTAAAACAACCAAAGCAATGGCAGTCCAAGCTTTTTTAGTAAGCTCTCGGCCGATAACAGGTCCTATTGAATCAAATCTTGTTTCGTTTATTTGGCTTTGGTCGGGATGTAGAGCCAAAAGAAGACTTGTGTGCTCACTGTCCGTAATGTCCCTTAGGCGCAAAAGAAGACCGTTGTTCCCTATCGGCTGTATAGAAACATTTCCAAGCCCGAGATTATCCACTTGAGTTCTTATTGTATCAATGGGCGGACGCTGGTTTGCGTATTCAACCTCCATAAGCGTTCCGCCTGTAAAATCAATGGCCGGCTTAAGACCCCACACTACAAAAGCCGCCATAGCCGCAATAAAAAGAGTTCCTGAAACAATATAATAAATTTTTCTATGCTTTATCATTTATCACTTTCTGCTTTTGCCGGTATGCCCAGCAAAATTTTACTTAACTTGCTTCTTCCTTTCAAGTCGACAGCTATAAGAAAAGTTCTTGTTACCGTGTAAGCGGAAAATAAGCTTACTACAACACCTACTCCAAGAGTAAGGGCAAATCCCTTTACAACACTTGTGCCGAACCAATAAAGAATAGTAGCGGTAATAAGAGTAGAAATATTCGAATCGCGGATAGATGTCCAGGCCCGGCTGAATCCCTCAGTTAAGGCGGGTTTCAGGTCCTTTCCGCCTCTTACTTCTTCTTTCATTCTTTCAAAAATAAGTATATTGGCATCCACCGCCACACCAACGGATAAGATAAAACCGGCAATACCGGCAGCGGTAAGTGTAACGGGAATAACCTTGAAAAGCGTCAAAACAAGGGAAGCATAAATAGCCAAAGCAACAACGGAAACAAGTCCAATGCCGCGATAAAGCAAAAGAAGAAAAAGAGCTACGGCTAAAATACCTACAATTCCGGCGAGAACGCTTTTGTGAAGAACTCGTTCTCCCAAAGTAGCGCCGACGCTTTCCTGCGATATAAGCTCAATAGGGATGGGCAAAGCACCCGAGTTGAGGCGGCTCACCAGAGTTTTTGCTTCTTCGGTTGTAAACTGACCTGTTATTTGAGCCTTGCCGCCCGTAATCTCTTCTTTTACATTTGGCGTGCTAATGGGCGCGCCGTCAAGATAAATGGCTAAAATTTTGCCTACATTGTCTTTTGTAATTTGGGCAAAGAGCCTGGCTCCCTCACTTGTAAACTGCAAAGAAATTTCCGGTTGGAAAGTTGTTTGGTCAAAGTCCAGAGTGGCTTTTTGAAGAAAACGGCCCGTTAGCTGAGTGGCAACAAAATAAGGATCTTCGTTCAGGTTCTGGCCGTTTTTCTGCTCTTCCAAAATTTTATCGGTTTCTTCCTGCGGTCTTTGAGTTTTAAACTCCAAATATGGAGTTTCTCCTATAAGAGCTACGGCTTGGCTTACGTCTTTTATTCCCGGTAATTCAACGATAAGCCTATTCTCGTTTCCGCTTTGTTCAACTTGCACAACCGGCTCGGTAACACCGAAAAGATTAACCCTGCGCTCAATAACATCCCTTAATCCGGCCATTGAAGATGGGATGTCGCTTGCTTGGAGAGAAGAGGTGTCGGCTTTATAAACCAAATGAATGCCCCCTTGTAAATCCAGGCCAAGCCTGAACGGAACTTGGGGCAAGAATCCCTGAAGTCCGGAGGGCAAAAAAGGCACCGCCACAAAATAAGCGGCCGCAAGCCCCAGAAGTATCATAAATATGGCCAGAAAACGAGTCTTTACCATTGGTTGTTAGTTTAATACCAAATTAAAAAAATGGCAACTGGACTTATGCGCAAGATATGATACTTTAAAATAAAGTCTGCTAAAATTCTTTGACAAAAAGAGGAATTGAAGCAATGAACGATGACATTGTTTTTAAGGGTGAGGCTAACGGAAGCGGGTTTTTTTTATCGGTGAGGTCCCGAAAACACGGCAAAATTTTCACGATAGAAAGCAGGGATTATAATGAGGGACAAAACGAGAGTCTTGTACAACATCTGGCAGCAAACAGAAAAAGAAGCAAATATGCCACTTTGTTGTCTTTGCTTCTATTTTTTTTGCTTGTTTTTTCAACGTACGATTGCACGACAATACCATTTTTAAGTTATATATTAATCACGATTTTTTGGTTTATTTTAACCATTTATGCCGCGTTAATATTTGCCGTTCTGGCAACAAGTCAGCTTTTTTTTAAAAAAGAAAACCAATGGCATGCGTGTGAGCATAAAGCTGTAAACCTACTTTCGCACTTCGACAAAATAACAATGGAAAATCTGAAAAAAGAAAGCAGGTGCCACCTGAAATGTGGCACGCACAAAGATATTTACAGATTCGGCCCGGTTTTGTTTTTGTTTTTCTGCTCCTTCCCCTATCTCATAAGGCCATCGAGCAAGTGTTTAGTGATTTTGTTATATCTTGCCATTATTTTAGGGTTATATACGACGATAAAAGGCGGATTTAATTTTTTTATCCAGTACTTTTTTATGACAAAAAAGCCTACCGAAGAACAGCTTAAGGAAACACTTAGGGTGGCAAAAATTATCCGCGAAGAGATTGCTTCCTTTTCTTTGGAAAAATAGAAAACCCGACAGGTATTCACCTGCCGGGTTTTTTGAATGTTAAAAAAACTTAAAAAAATTCGGAATTTTGATTTTTAATTCCAGCCTTGCCGGCGATACGTCTTGTTCTTTTTTGCATTTTTCACATCTCGCATATTTTCCCTTAAGTATAAATCTTCTTCTTTTGGCAAAGCCGTAAACAAGGAATAACTCCATTCTTTGTCCACAACACCAAAGAAAAAAAGATTTTCTCAATTTTAATTCTCTGAGCTTTATTTTTTGTTCCCGTGTTTTTTGAAAAACATTACTATGCTTGGCTATAGACATAACAGAGCCCCCTTTTTTTCAAATTTTCTTTTCTAACAAAAGAGTAGCTCTATTTGCCCGAACGTGTCAAACCAGCTTATTACTCCACCGTAACTGATTTGGCCAAGTTTCGGGGCTTATCTACGTCTATGCCTCGGGAAACTCCGGCATAATAAGCGAAGAGCTGGAGAGGAACAACCGAAAGAACCGGAGAAAGAGCGTCGGCTGTTTTGGGAATATAAAAAACATCATCTGCTATTTTTTTTATTTTTTCATCGGCCCCGCTTAAAGTTTCTTCGGCAACAGCAATAATCGGCCCTCCTCTGGCTTTTATTTCCTCGAGGTTTGAAATAATTTTTTCGTATGTGTTGGAAGTCGGACTCCCAACAATAGCCATGGTGGGAAAATTTTTGTCTATAAGCGCTATGGGGCCATGCTTCATCTCGCCGGCTGGATACCCTTCGGCGTGTATATAAGAGACTTCCTTGAGCTTCAAAGCCCCTTCAAGAGCAATAGGATAGTTATATCCCCTACCGAGAAAAAGAAAATCGCTGAATTTTCCGTATTTTTCGGCAAGTTGTTTTATATTGTCTTCGCTTTTTAGAATTTTTTTAATTTGAGCGGGCAGCAAATAAAGATGTTTTGTCAAATCTTCCGCTTTTTTAGTTCCAAGACCGTTTTCCCGGCCAAAAAACAAGCTGAACAGCGCCAGCACCACAAGCTGAGACGTAAATGCTTTTGTTGAAGCCACGCCTATTTCCGGCCCGATGTGATTGAAAACTCCCGCGTTCGTTTCCCTCGCTATGGAGGAGCCCACCGTGTTTACAATACCAAGCGCAAGACACCCGTTTTTTTTGGCATACCTTAAAGCGGCCAAGCTGTCGGCCGTTTCCCCCGATTGGGAAATAATAAGAATTGCCGTATCCTTGTCCAGCTTAGGGTTTCTATATCTGAACTCCGAAGCCAAGTCAACTTCCACGGAAATTCCCGCATAATTTTCAAACATGTATTTACCTGCCATGCCCGCGTAATAAGCGGTGCCGCATGCCGTTATAATAATTTTTTTTATGTCTTTTATTTTATCTTCCAGCACCTCAAGCCCCCCCAGCTTAGCCTTGTTTTCTTCCGGCACCAAGCGTCCCCTCAAAGAATCGGTAATCGAGTCCGGCTGCTGGTGAATTTCTTTAAGCATAAAGTGAGCGAACCCTTCTTTTTTAGCCTGCTCCATGTCCCAGTCAATGATATCAACGGGCTTTTGCTTGATTTTTTTCTTGAAATCGTAAAATGAAAGTAAGTCCGATTTCAAAACTGCCACTTCGTCATCATCGAGATAAATAACTTTTTTTGTATGCGCGGCTATGGCGGAAGTATCCGATGCCAAAAAATATCCGCCGGCAGTAAGACCAATAACCAAAGGCGACGAACGCCTGGCAACCACGATTTTATCCGGTTCGTATTCGCTGATAACGGCCAGGGCAAAAGTACCCTTCACATGAAAAAGGGCCGCAATTACCGCGTCTTCAAGGGATGTGTGCTTTGAAGAATGGCGTTCTATAAGATGAGCCAAAACTTCCGTATCCGTATCCGACGAGAAAGAATGCCCTTCTCTTTCAAGGACACTTTTAAGATAGCCGTAATTTTCGATAATTCCATTGTGAACAACAAAAATCTTTTTCTTGCAATCGTGGTGCGGATGGGCGTTGATATCGGTGGGCGCGCCGTGAGTGGCCCAGCGCGTGTGAGCAATGGCGCAGGAAGAAACGGGCTTTTTGTCTTTTACGGCCTCTGCCAAAACGTTTACCCTGCCGGCTTTCTTTCTTAGGAAAACTTCCGGAGAGCACTGTGCGGCAATACCGGCCGAATCGTATCCGCGGTACTCAAGCTGCTTAAGTCCCTCTAGCACTATATCAACAGCATTATTATTTTTGCCCACATATCCTACTATCCCGCACATGCCAAAAATTAATGAATGATAATGAATATAATTTTTGAGCATCCCGACGAAGCCTTTGGCTTCGTCGGGGCACCCTAATATTATTATAACAAAAAACCCGATGAATTGTTTTCATCGGGTTTTGTTTTAGTTTGAGCCCTTTTGGCTCACAAATCGTTGAAGATCGCTTATCCTCTGGGCTTTTTTGTCTTCAAGGAATTTTTCTTTGGTTCCTTCGTCCTTGCACAGGCCTCTTTCATAAGAGGTAAGCGGTATCATGGCTCCTCCCGCGGAGGTGCTTCTGCCCCCCCAAGAAATGCCGCTTTGAGAGGAATAAAAATCAACTTTGAAACATTCTTTTAGGACTTTTTCGTAGCCCATGGTTTCCGACTCTACTCTAATGCTCACTTTCTCAAATTCAGTTTCTCTTATGCCGACAACAACGGCAATTTCCACTCCCTTTACTCTCATCAACTCATCCACTATGGTGCCGTATGAATTGTCTTCAGAGGCTTCTGTTTCGCCGAGGAAAGCAAATATCACGTTGTTTTCCAGCTCCGACCCGCCGAAAGCTCTGCCCTTTCTTTTTATTGAACCGAAAGAAATGGGCGCATAAAGAAAATAATGGAAATAAAGCCTGTAGTGCGCCTCGTCCAAAAGAGAAAGTATCTCCCGGTGGGCCCACATATCCACTTCTTTTGTGCCTTCGTCCTGAAGAGCTCTTGTGTCCAGGGCAATTCCCAAAGCCAGGCCGACCAATATCTCTTGAGTAAATCTTATACCCATTCCTTCGCAGAAAAGGACATATATCATTGTGCATGAAGCGCCTGCGTCTTCATATACCATAAAGCAACCCTCAAGAGGAACTTCGCTTACCTTGTGATGGTCAAATATCATGTCCGGTTTTACATTTTCCATGGTCGTATGGGTTTCATTCGTATCAAGAAGGATTCTTGCCCTGTACAGGTCAATGTTCTCGTCGTAAAACTTTTGATCTTTTATATCAATTCCGAGATATTTTCCTATTGCCTGATTTTGAAGAACAGAGTCTCCGTCAGTAACAGCGAACGAGTCAACGACTTCAACGCCTGTCACTTGAGTAAGAAAATGTTTAAAAGCAGCAAAGCCGCCAAAGCAATCAGCGTCCGGAGAATCGTGTCCGATTAAAGCGACTCTTTGACCGGATGGTATGTTTTTTACCGTATTATAAAGAACGCTTATCCTTTCCGCTGTAGCTATTTTATCTATCCATTCTTGCTGCCCTTCAGTAAGCTTTTTCCCCGTAATTTTGCTTATTCTATCGGGTTTTTCAGCCATTTTTATCACCTCTCTTTGTATTCAATTTTCAATCTTATTTCACTAATCTTATCAAATCGTACGATTAAAAAAGAGTGCCGTCAATAGAGTCTTTTTTTAGAGCCGAAGCCGGTGAATAAGCCCCCATTCCCATCAAAATGCCAAGACCGGCAAAAACAGTTATCATATGAGTGCCGCCGTAGCTCATAAATGGCATGGGCAGACCCGTGATAGGTAAAAGTCCCAGGTTCATGCCCACATGAAGAATAAAATGTGTCATCAAGAATATGGCAAGCCCTATGCCGAAGAACCTTTCAAAATTGCTTTTTCCCATATACGCGGCCCTTAAAATCCGCCAAACCAATACACCGAAACACGCAAAAATTATAAGGACACCTACAAACCCCCATTCCTCGGCAAAGGCCGCAAAAATAAAATCGGTACGGTACTCCGGCAAGAATTCCAGACGGCTTTGTGTTCCATAACCGATTCCCTTTCCCCACATTTGCCCCGAACCCACGGCAATAATTGATTGGAGCGCGTTGTATCCCGCGCCTTGGGGATCCTTCAGCGGATCCAGAAAAGTAAGAATTCTTTCTTTTTGGTACGGTTTGAAAATAAAAAGCCAGCTTATAAGAAACAAGAGACAAATAATCAAAATTACGCCAAAAAGATGCTTTTTGTTGATGCCCGAAGCAACCACCATACCCAGCCATATAGCCAAAAAAACTGCCACCGAACCGAAATCCGGCTGAAGAAAAATTAAAATGCTTGGCAAAATTACGTAAACCGATGATATAAAAACATGCCTAAAGCGAACAATCTCCACGTGCCTACGAGTAAAATATTTTGCGATTATAAGAATAATTAAAAGCTTAATGGGATCGGCGGGCTCTATGGAAAACAAGAAAAGATTAATCCAGCTGGCCGAACCTCTTACCTCCCTTCCCCAAAAAAGCAAAAGAGCCAAAACAAACATTGAGGCGACAAAAAGAGCCAGCAAAAGCCCGCTGTTTTTCAGAAAACGCCAATCAATGGCGCTGAAAACAAAAAACACAGCAACACCGACAACAATCCAAATAACCTGCCTGTCAAAAAAATAGGCGCTTTCTTCACTTACAAGCGGCCTCATTGTTACAAGTCCCGCTCCTAAAAGCGGGACAAAAGAAGCTACCAATATCCAGTCAATTTTTTTGAACATTTCAGTTTTCGAATAAGTTTATTCTTGTGTAAATTTCGCTGGTTGAAGGTATTTCATTAAACGAAGCCGGCCAAGTGAAAGTTATTTCCTTGTTGCTTTCACCGGAAATAGATTCCACTTTGGTAGAGCTTACCGCCATGGCATTTCCATCCTTGTCGGACAAAACAATATATGCATATATGTTTTTTACCGGAAAAAGAGACTCGTTGTAAAGATTGGCAGAAGCCACCGGAAATGGCGGGCCGTTTGAAAAATTCTTCTTTGACACTATTATTGAAGGCTTTTCTTTTTTAATATATTGCCAATCGGACAATGGTTCAATTTCCATAACAGCTTTTGAAGCATCCCGTCGGCCTGTGTCTATTTTGGTTTCAAAAACAACAAATTTATCCTGCGGATTTATAAAGGTTTGCCCTTCTCTCGTTGCCACCAAAATATTTTGACTATCATAAAGCTTGAAATTGTATTTTACAAGGGGAAGCCCATAGAAAAGATTGGGATTTTCAATCAATGAAGCCGCCTCGTAAGTATGCTCGTCTATCTTCATCGCTCTTGTCCACAATACCGCTATGCTTTTGGGATTGGACACGCAAGGACCGCAAGGGCCGCCGCAATCAACTCCCTCTTCGTCCTGATTTTGCTTGTTGTCGGTACACGTCGGCTTTGGCCACTGCAAATATACAATAACACCCGCTATGCTTCCTACAAAAAGAAACACAACGAGAAAAGCTATAATTTGTCTTTTGGTACGCCAGTCTATAATTGCCATAATATTTGTATTATATCTCAAAATTTCGCAATGAAAAAGCCGCCCAGGGCGGCTTAAATTGGAGCGGGGCTCTTTTGCCTGCAAAGGCAGTGTCCTACTGGACGGCCCCGCATAATCTAAATTGAACGCTTTATTCTGGCGACGAGCTACTTTCCCCCGAAGAGTATCATCGCCGCTGAAGGGCTTAACTTCTCTGTTCGGAATGGTAAGAGGTGTTTCCCCTTCGCCAAGTCACCAGAACAAAGCGTTCAATTTTTCACTTGCTATGTACAAAATGTACACAAGAGAGAGGGTAAATGGATTTATTAGTACTCTTTGGCTAAATACATTACTGCACTTACACCTTGAGCCTATCAACGTGGTCGTCTTCCACGAAATCACAAATTTCTAATCTTGGAGTAGGCTTCCCGCTTAGATGCTTTCAGCGGTTATCCTTTCCCGACATAGCTACCCAGCAATGCTCCTGGCGGAACAACTGGTACACCAGAGGTCAGTTCTTTCCGGTCCTCTCGTACTAGGAAAGAATCTCCTCAAAAATTAACGCCTGTAGCAGATAGAGAACCAACCTGTCTCACGCATATTACTCGCTTGTTGCCAAGCGTATGGACTATACCACTAACCTAATAACAAATTAGGATAATCGACGTGTAGTCTCTACGGGGCTAACAAATTCTTCTTTTTAAGTTCAATATTCAAGTTAAATTTTAACTTTGCCAAAACTTTTTCTTTGTCGTTTTTTCTTTTCTTCGAATAGTTCAGAGTTTTAAACTCGTCGATTCTTTCCACAACTCCAACAAAATCTTCTTTTGTTTTGACTTCTGATTTTTTATCCAACACATCCAACATTAGTTGAGCTTGTTTTTTCTTCAGTCTTAGAAAAGGCATCGTGTTTTCCATGATAAATCTTATGGACTTTTGGTCGCCAACAGTCCATTCCGTTATTCCATCTTTTCTTTCTCTCAGATACCCCGCTTCAAAGATTTTTTGAATTTCGACCATTTTTTCCTTTTCCTTGGACGATTGGAAAAATACAACACTTGGGGATATTTGAAAGCCATATCGGTAGGAATTATTCGGTTTAACTCGAACATATATGCTACCATCAGCATCCAAAAACCCAGCCAAGTAGGCCCAATCTTGTTGTTTTATATTAGACATTTGAACTTTGAAAAATTTGCAGCTTCCCTCGGTATTATCCTAACATACGACAGGTTAATTTTCAATCACCTGTTAGGACTTCACCGATATGAGTCGATTTCTCATTCTCACATTACTGTGAGAAGCCGCCGTATTTTGTTACCCTTCATCGTCACGGCCGGGTTCAGAGTGTTCAAACCACAAAACCTGGAACTTGAAACTTGAAACATAATTTCGTAATCCCCTGCTTCATGTTTCATGTTTTATGTTTTATGAACTGAACGGTCTGAACCCAGCTCGCGTGCCCTTTTAATTGGCGAACAGCCAAACCCTTGGGACCTTCTCCAGCCCCAGGATAGGACGAGCCGACATCGAGGTGCCGAACCGAGCCGTCGATATGGACTCTCGGGCTCGACCAGCCTGTTATCCCCGGGGTAACTTTTATCCGTTGAGTGCTTGCAGCATCTAATGCCAACAAGCAGATCACTATGCTCTGCTTTCGCATCTGCTTGACATGTCCGTCTTGCAGTTAAGCCGGCTTGTGCCATTACACTATCAGCACGGTTTCCATCCGTACTTAGCCGACCTTTATAGACTCCTCCATTACTTTTTGGGAGGATTCTGCCCCAGAAAAACTGCCCACCAGATACTGTTCCCTCGCGTTTTTGCCGCGAAGGTTAGAATTTAAACCTTGAAAGAGTGGTATTTCACTGACGGCTCCAGTCCGCCCAAAAGCGAACCTTCAAAGCCTCCCACCTATGCTACGCATCCAAGCCCTAAACACAATATCAAGCTGCAGTAAAGCTCCCGGGGTCTTTCTGTCTTGCTACAGGTAACCGGCATCTTTACCGGCATTGCATTTTCACCGAGCTACTCCTCGAGACAGTCCCCCAGTCGTTACGCCTTTCGTGCACGTCTGAATTTACCAGACAAGGAATTTCGCTACCTTAGGACGATTATAGTTATCGCCGACATTGACGAGGGCTTAGTTCAGCCAGCATAAAATCCGAAGATGAAACACCACCAAACTTTAACCTTCTCGCATTGGTCAGGCGTCACCCCCTATACATCCTCTTGCGAGTTAGCAGGGAGCTGTGTTTTTGGTAAACAGTCGCCAGGGTACTTTCGCTGCGCCCCAAACCACGTAGGGTTCAGGGAGACCTTATCCCAAAGTTACGGTCGCTTTTTTGCCGAGTTCCTTGAGGAGCTTTCACTCGTTGGCCTTGGTCTTCTCGACCTGTCCACCTGTGTCGGTTTGCGGTACGGATCCGATAAATTTAACCTTAGAGGTTTTTCTTGGAAGGCTATTCACAGGAATTTTCATCTCCGTAGATCAGAATTTCTTCGGTTCCGAAGTTTGGCACTTAAGCCGGTTTTCCGGATTTTCCTGGAAAACACTTCTAAAAACCGAAAACGCGAATCCAATAACGCGCTCCTGCTTATTTCCTCCGTCCCCCCATCGAAATTTACCGGAGTTACGGAATATTAACCGTATGTCCATCGGCTGCGGCTTTCGCCATTACCTTAGGACCGACTAACCCTTGGTTGATCACCATTGCCAAGGAAACCTTAGACTTTCGGCCTGCGGGGATCTCACCCGCATTGCGGTTACTTGTGCCAACATTTTCACTTCTTAACGCTCCAGCCCGGCTCGCGCCGTAACCTTCACAGCAGATAAGAACGCTCTCCTACCGCGCCGATGCAAGCATCGGCGCCCTCACCTTCGGTATCATACTTAGCCCCGATTATTTGCGGTACAAAACCTCTTAACGAGTGAGCTGTTACGCATTCTTTAAAGGGTGGCTGCTTCTAAGCCAACCTCCTCGCTGTCAGAGAAATTTCACCTCCTTAAGCGCACTTAGTATGAATTTAGGGACCTTAGATTGAGGTCTGGGCTGTTTCCCTTTCGGCCGGTGGAGCTTAGCCCCCACAGCCTAACTGCCTCAAAATGGCTTTTGGTATTCGGAGTTTGGTAGGTATGACGAGATTGCTCCCTATTCATACCTTCCAGTAGCTCTACCCCCAAAAGATAATTGAGACGCTAGCCCTAAAGCTATTTCGGAGAGAACCAGCTATTACCAGGTTCGATTTGCATTTCACTTCGTACCACAGCTCATCCGATGGATTTGTACGACCAAACGGTTCGGGCCTCCCCCCGCCTTTCGGCGGGGTTCACCCTGGCCATGGTAAGCTCACCTGGCTTCGGGTCCTGAGTATTCAACCAAAATTCGCGCTATTCACGCTCGCTTTCACTGTGTCTCCATCCCGCAAAGGACTTAGACAAGCTAAATGCTCAGACTCGTTGGCTCATTCTTCAATAGGCACCCCGTCACCCACGATTATGCAAGCATAATCGGGGCTTCGAGTCCTTGTAGGCACATGGTTTCAGGTACTATTTCACCGCCCTCAACGGGCTACTTTTCACCTTTCCCTCACGGTACTTGTCCTCTATCGATCTTGAAGAGTATTTAGCCTTGGGAGTTAGTTCTCCCGGATTCCCACGACCTATTCATGTGTCGTGGTACTCAAGAATAAATACTCAGAGTGTGTGTTTCTTTTCACGTACAGGACTATTACCTTCTTTGGTGGGGCTTTCCAGCCTCCTTCCATTAAAAAACACCGCTTTATTGACTCTGTTATCCGAGTAAGTTCCCGAACCACGAATTCGTGTAGCTCAGGAACTACTCTGATAAGCGTACCTACCTTACAACGCTACTCAAAAAAATGAGTAGTTTGGGCTCCTCCCTTTTCGCTCGCCGCTACTAAGGGAATAAACTTTTGTTCTCTTTTCCACCGGGTACTGAGATGTTTCACTTCCCCGGGTGCGCCGCCCCGTCATTCAACAGGACTAATTTGGTTTTGCCAAATTGGGTTTCCCCATTCGGAAATTCCCGGATTATAGGTTGCTAGGCACCTACCCGAGACTTATCGCAGCCATGCCACGTCCTTCGTCGCCTCTTCAAGTCAAGGCATCCTCCATGTGCCCTTATAATTTTTACCCTCTCACTTATATACACAAGACAATATACAAGCAAGTTTTCAGTTATCAAAGTTCTTTCTTTTCTATGTCGCTATATCCTGAAAATAAAAATCCGCTTCTTTAAAGGAAGCGGGGCGTAATGTAAGCACAAAAAATGAGCTAAGATCTAGTACCACCTCCTTTAAAATGTAATATATTATTCAATTTCTCCATAGTTTTCAGGATGTTTCTATTATAATCACTTGAAAAAATAAGTCAAGCTGCCGGTCCCCTGAACATTGCAGGGGGCCGGCAGAAGACCTATTTTTTAAAAAATAAGAAATTATCTCTCCGAAATGTCTTTTCTCAATCTTTCTATCGTCTTCGCCGCCGCATCTCTGCCTCCAAGACCGAAAGCCAGTCCTCCGGCCAAAGCAACCATTGCGATAAATCCGGTAAATAAAGTTTGAACAAAAGTTCCCGCTATTCCCAGCTGGTAAAGCGCAGCTAATATGGCAAAAATCCATATAGCCCACTTTGAAATACCTGCAAGAAAATGGCCCGATGTTAATTTGGCCGCCTTTGCCGAGCTTAGCACGAATTGGTGCAAAGCGTCTCCCAAAAGAGCCGCGGCAAACAAAATCAATGCCGCCACTATGACATTGGGAAGATAAAGAAGTACCACCTCTCTAAGGAAAAGGTTGACCTGGCTTAATCCAAGAATATCAAACGCGGCCACCAAAAATACAATCAGGAAGAACCATTTAACGAGGCCTCCTATGAAAGCGCCCGAATTGAGACGCAATCCTCCACGAGCCAAGGGCTCCTCTATTCCCGTTTTCTGCAGTACTTTGTCTACCTTAAAAAAGGAAACAATTTGAGAAACCAGCCGACCAAGCGTAACAGCCACTATCCAGCCTATTAAAAAGACTATGAGCGCAAGCAAAAGCTTTGGAATAAAAACCAAAACGCCGCTCCAAATGGACTGGAAGGAGGTGAAAAGAATATCACTCCAAGTTTGTGCTACCATAAAATAAGTTTGTTGCGAATTATTACTACAAAAATCGACCTCCGCTAAATGCGGTCATACTTTTTCTATACTTTAATAATAACACAAATATGGCCTATTTTATGGGCTTTGTTTTGAGAATTGTGGATAACTGAAAAATGGGCGCAGAAGGGATCGAACCTTCAGCCTCTATCGTGTGAGGATAGCGCTCTACCATTGAGCCATGCGCCCAAAAATCAAACGTTGAGCTTATTTGTAAGCTTTTCGTGGGGATAATCAAGGATGTCTCTTACGAATTTGTCACACATATTGAGGCGGTAAATAAAATCGCTCGTATCAAAAACCGCATAAACCAGCTCCTTGCCTATTTCCGCTTCAATTTCCCTCAATACTTTTTCCAAAAGATTTTTCTTAATTTTATCGCCAACAATAAGCAAATCCACTCTGCTGTTGTCTTTTTGTATAAAAATCCCCGATAAAACGGCCAATTTTATAGTGCCCGTTTTGTTTATTTTCCTTAGAAATTCCTTTCTGGACAAGGGGGTTGTATCTAAAACCAGCCTCTTTAAGGGGTAAAGCAGGGGAAATGAAGGGTCTATGGACCAGCCTTCTATTTTCTTTTTTTTCGTCTTTCCTTCAGCGCCTGTAGATATTTCTATGGTGGCTTTTTCTCGGCGTATAAAACCGACAGAAGAGAGCAAATTAAGCTCTCTTCTTGCTGATTGAGGTGAAATTTTGGCCCTTGCTGAAACTTCTTTCGGCAAAAAAACATCTTCCGGATTAAGCAAAAAAAGCCTAATAAGCTTGAGCCTGTCCGCTGAGCCGAAAAGTTTTGACAATATGCTCATACTTATTTTACTTCTACGGTAGCTCCGGCTTCTTCCAGCTTCTTTTTCAATTCCTCGGCCTCTTCGGCCTTGAGACCTTCTTTTATCATTTTAGGAGCGCTATCAACCAAATCCTTGGCCTCTTTTAAACCCATGTCCAAGACTTCTCTTACAATCTTTATAACCTGAATTTTCTGGTCTCCGGCAGCCTTAAGTTCAACGCCTTTGAGGGCAGACGCTCCTCCTTCCTCTTCATCCGCTTGCCCTGAGCCTGCCGAAGGGGCAGCAACCATGGCCTGGGCTGAAACGCCGAATTTTTCCTCAAATACTTTCACTAATTCGGAAAGTTCGAGAACGGTCATTTTTTCCACTTCTTCAACAATTTTCGCAAATTTGGCAGGAACTTTTACATCCTTCTCCTCACTTTTTTCTTTTGTTTGTTCTTTTGTGTCTGTCATAATTTAACAATAAAAATTAATTTTAATACTCAATGTTCAATGCTCAATACCCAATGAATATTCAAATATTTTATTGATTATTGAATGAATATTGTATATTGGCTATTGATTATTTTTGTTTATTTGACTTAAAACGCTTACAAAATCCCTTTGCGCCCCGGAAAGAACTCCGACCAAGCCTCTCGTCGGCGCGCTTATAACATTTAAGAATTGAGCTATAAGAACTTCCCTTCCGGGCAATTTGGCAAGATCTGCCATTGCTTCCTTTCCGACAAAAATCCCCTCAACCACTCCGCCCAAAAGATTTATCTGAGGATTTTTCTTTCTAAAACCCGTAAGTATCTTAACGGGCTCCACAACATCATCCTTGCCGAAAACAAGCGCCACTTCCCCATCCATTTTCGGCATTTCTCCCGAAAAGTTGAATCCGTCCAAAGCACGCTTAATAAGGGTTTTTTTTGCCACGAAATATTTAGAATTGGCTTTCTTTATAAGGGAACGGAGCTCCCGGCTTAGAATCGTGCTAAGCCCGTGAAAATTGACAAAAACTATAAGGTCGGACTTTTCCGCCTGGCCTTTCAGTTCTTTTAGGATTTCTTCCTTTTTTTGCTTGGTTAACGGCATATATAAAAAAGCGGCTACATAAAATAGCCGCTTGTTACTTTCGTTGCCTCCGAAGGTCTTACTTGCCCGCCGCGCGGACATGCCCTCTTCTGCGGCTATTGATTCTATTATATTCAACAGCCAAAGAAAGTCAAGAACGCTGTTTATAATAACCTTCCCTGTATTCAAGGAGGGTTTTCCTTAGCCCCAAAGCAACCGGACCAACGCCAAAATTCTTCTCCTGCGTCGAAGATACCAGGCTTATCCGCTTTTTCGCCACCTCGCCTAAATTAACACGCGCCACGGGCCAAACAAATTTTGTCGTTGAGGCAACAAACGCCTCATCTGCGGAAAGAACATCTTTGAGCGACACTTTTCCCTCTTTTACTTCATAGCCTTTATTCTTGGCCAGTTCCAAAACAACCTTTCTTGTAATTCCGTGGAGAACGTTGTCTTTTGCCGTTTTTAGCGCAATTTTCCCTCCTCTCTTCTTTGTAACCACAAAAAAATTACTCCTGGCGGCTTCAAGAAAACCACCCTTGTGGACATAAAGTAAATCATCGGATCCTGCTGAAGATAAAATTGGAATCATAGACTCGGGAAAAGCATAGTTGTTTGTCTTGGCTTCGGGGAATTCCCTCAAATGTTCAACGGCCATAAGTTTTAAGGCTTTACCTTTCTCAAATTCCGGAGAGTTGAAATCGGCAACCCGAATAAAAAGACTGGAATCGCCAACCGGATTAAAACTGTTAAAAGTTGGCCCTCCGCCGACAAATATCCACACCCAAGCAGAAAAAGGCTTTTTGGGAAAATTGACGAACAAAGCTTTTTGTATTGCCCGCTTAAGAAAAATCTTAAACTCTGAAAAACCGGGCCCCGCCAATTTCGGAATATTCATCCTCAACAAGCGTATTGAGTTGCATATTCTTTCCAAATGGTCTTCCTCATGAAAAACAACACCATTCTTGGCCTCCATAATATCAACCACGGCATAACCTCTTGAAAAAAGAGTATCTTCTTGAATATGGCTTAGCGGCATTGTCCTAGAATCAAATGTTCCGCAAAAGTCTTCCGATGACGTAAAGCCGGCCGGATAAAACGAAAAATTTTCAGTCATTTTAGACCTCCTTTAAAATTTTCAAAGTTCTTTTTATTTTTTATCTATTTTGGCTTATTTCCAAAAGCTGAGTCAGTTCTTCGTTGCCGGGGTTAGCATCCAATCCCTGCTTTAATACACCTTCGGCCAAATCCGCCCTGTCTGTATCCGTATAAAAATCGTAAAATGCGGCATATCCGGCAATATATTGCGGATTTACTTCTATAGTTTTTTTGAAATATTCTTCCGCTTTTGAATTATCTTTCAGGTAATATCCATAAAGGTTGGCCAAGTTGTAATACGGCACAAAGTCCGCGCTGTTTTTGGCAATCATATATTCCCAAATTTCCCGGGCTCCATCAAAATCCCCTATCATTTTGTAATATGAAGCCAAGTCCAGCCACGAATCCCTAAGGTCGCTGTTTTCTTTAAGGTATCCTTTTATTTCATCTATTTTTTGAGTAGCTATATCCTTCTCTTCCTCCGATATATTGGCAGTGATATTCACAGGCCTTTCCAAATCGGGATGGGGAATATTTTGAGAAACATCCGGATTTTCAGCAGGAGATACATTTTTTTGGCTGTACCAATAATAGTACCCCGCTCCACCGGCAATAATAATTAAGACAACGATTAAAAGTAATATTTTCTTTTTCATATACCCACTATCCTACCACAGCAAAAGCCCCCCTGAAAAGGGGGGCTTTTGACTAACTCACAAGGAAAGTTAGATTTTTTAGTACGTACTGGTGAACGTGTTGGACGGCATGTTTGTGAGCGGTAAGCCCGGCAAACTGTAGCCGTTTGAGAAGTCACAGTCCGTAATAGCGTCAGTGGTAGACGTTGAGTTCGGAGACCAGATGAAGTTGTTGTTGGTGTCGCCGTCAATTGTCGCGGCAGGCGACATGGCAATTCCAGCTCCGCAAGAAGCGCCACCATTCACAATCGGGTAAGCAGCATCACCTTCAAGCTGAACGGTCATGTACTCGGAAGCAGAGCCCGAAGACTCAACTCCGGAAACACCCGTTCTCAACTCAAAGTACCTCGTTTGTCCGGCAGGAATCTTGTATGTCGACGTACCATTGGTGCCGTCGTTCATATAGATTTCAGCCGCAGACTCTCCGGCTACCATACCATTGCCCACTAGAGCAGTTGTGGTAGGAGAGTTTACGTCCAGACCGGAAATGTAGAAGTTGGCGTTGAGCAAACCATTCGTAGAGAATGTGGTGTCGGCCGATGAGAACGACGCGTCGTTGTAGGCGTAAAGTCCAACGTTGTAGATCTTCGCGTTGGCAGCGGAGCTACCGGTTGAAGAAGCTATGTTGAACGTGGTCTTGTACAGGTAAACGTCGTCAGTGTTGGCCGTAATGCTAAACCTGTATACGGACAAGTCTGCCTGGCTCTGAAGCAAAGTGCTTCCAACGCTAATTTTGGCAAGCGTCGGGTAGCTCTTCATAATCCTTACGCCGGTAGGCGTTACAAGACTGTTGGTGCTTGTGTAGATATTGGTGCCACTCTGGCTTCCCATACCATAGTTGCCTCCGCTTTGAGGATTTGCTGCGTTGTAGTCGTTGCCGTCGTAGGAAACAACAAGCAAGTCACCGGAGTGCTGCAAAGGACCTGTGGTGTAAGAGATGCCGGAAACGGTACCCTTCACTGTTAAGGTCTTTGAGCCACCCGAAGGAACAGTAAATGTTCCCGTCAATGAACTTGTAGCGTTGTCTCCGTTGTTTCCGAATACAGCCGTACCAACCTGGGTTGAACCGTCCCACAAAGTAAGCTGTGAGCCTACAAGGTCAAGAGCGGTGTTCGTAGCAGCGCTGGAAAGAACAAAAGCAACTTTCTTAACGGTAATGTCTTCATTGACAGCCGAGAACTTAAGCTTTAGCAAAGTAGCTTCCGTCCCGGGCGTAACCAAAGCGTATCCCGGCGTGCTGTCGTTAACAACAGTGTAAGAACCGCCTGTACCCAAAGTAATTTGAGGACCCGCGTTGGCGTTAATGGTAATACCGGTAGCAGCAGAGCTCATCGTTTGGCCGGAACCAACCGAAGTAAACGTCTGCGGGGCATTCCCCAAAGTGTCAATTCCCCACCTGTACATAGTAGTAGCGGAACTTGTCGCGTAAGTGCTGCACTTAAGGGCCAGGGTCTTTATTGTGCCCTTGGAAACCGTAAGTGAGTTGTCAAACGAGAACAAAACACCGGCACTGCTCGCCGTCGGGTTAACATTGTTGTTGCCCGTGGTCAAAGCGGTGGAGCCGTCGAACAGCTGACAACTGGTAAGGTTTGTAGGAACTCCAGCCGCAGTGTACTT
>CAZWRF010000015.1:0-18175 GCA_964636095.1 uncultured Candidatus Saccharibacteria bacterium
ATTTTTTTTACTTGCTAACATAAAGAAATGAATCTATCTTCTCTTTTGGCGGATGAATTTCGCCTTACCGAATATCAAAAGAAGGCGCTAAAAAAACTGAAGATTGAAACCGTCAAAGACCTTCTGTGGCACTTCCCTTCCCGCTACGAAGAGCCGGGCACACTAAAAACAATTTCCGACGCCGCGGAAGGAGACAATGCTACTTTCAGGGGAAAAGTTGCAAAAATAAATTTTGAAAAAACTTGGCGCAAAAAAATGAATATAGCCCGCGCCACACTAAACGACGGCACGGGCACGGTTAATCTCGTTTGGTTTCATCAGCCGTTTGTCGCCAGCATTTTAAAAGAAGGAGAATATATATCAGCAAGCGGAAAAATACAAAAAAATTCAAAAGGTATATATATAGCCAACCCCGTTTACGATAAAATCATAAAGTCCGATTTTGGCAAAATTGAAACCGAGTCACAAAAAACTCTCCTGGCTATATACCCCGAAACAAGAGGACTTTCCTCGAGGTGGTTCCGTTTTAGAATTGGTAAAATTTTGAAGAGCCTGGAAGATCCGGAAGATATCGTGCCGGATGATATTTTAAACAAATACCACCTTCCATCTTTAAAAAATGCCCTACTATATATACACATTCCCAAAAACAGGAAAAACGCCGAGGCGGCCAGAAAAAGATTTGCCTTTGAGGAAATATTTTTAATTCAGCTTTCACGGGTAAAAAAAAGAATTGAGCAGAGAAAAGAAAAATCATTTATCATCAACAACGACAAAGACGCCCTCAACAATTTTGTAAAAAAATTCGGCTTTGAACTTACAAAATCACAGAAAAATGCTGTAAATCACATAATTGAGGATTTTGGCAGGGGATTCCCAATGGCAAGATTTCTTGAGGGAGATGTCGGCTCAGGAAAAACAGCTGTGGCAGCAGCCGTTTCGTTTCTTGTGGTAAAAAACAGACATCAGGTTGCTTACATGGCTCCGACGGAGGTTTTGGCCCGCCAACTTTTTAATTCCTTCATGAAATACTTCGGTGGCACAAACGTAAAAATAGGTTTTATTACATCTTCCGGTTCGGAAAAATTTCCGTCAAAATCAGACAGTAAAAAACCGACAAAAATATCAAAAGCAAGACTTTTAAAATGGCTGAGGGAAGGAGAAATAGACATAATTATAGGAACTCATTCTCTTATCCAGGATGCCGTAAAATTTTCCGCCAAAGAAAAAAACATTTACAAGGAAAAAAAATTGGCCTTGGTCATAATAGACGAGCAGCACAGATTCGGAACAAACCAACGGGCGGCGCTTGCAGGCAAGAAGAACGAATCAGACGAAGCGCTTGTCCCCCACTTTTTGTCCATGAGTGCCACTCCAATTCCCCGAACACTGGCTCTTACCATCTACGGCGATCTGGATCTCGCTATTTTGGATGAAATGCCTCCCGGAAGAAAAAAAATCATTACCGAAATAGTCCCACAGAGCGGAAGAAATTCGGCATATGAAAAAATAAGGGGCGAAATAAAGCGGGGACGTCAGGCCTATGTGGTTTGTCCAAGAATAGAGACACCGGACAAAACTAAAGAAAATTTACTAACAATTAATATGCGCGCCGTTAAAGAAGAGTACGAAAAACTTTCCAAAAAAATATTTCCCGAATTTAAAATAGATATGCTTCACGGAAAAATGAAATCGAAAGAAAAAGAAGAGACAATGAAAAATTTTGAAAAAGGAGATACCGACATTTTGGTGGCAACATCCGTTATAGAGGTGGGCGTAAATGTACCAAACGCAACAATAATAATTATTGAAGGAGCCGACCGCTTCGGCCTCGCTCAGCTTCATCAGCTTAGGGGACGCGTTTTAAGAAGTACTCATCAGCCGTACTGTTTTGTTTTTTCAGAATCAAGGTCGCAAAAAACTCCAACACGCCTAAAGGCACTTCTAAAAGCAAGGAACGGATTTGAATTGGCGGAGTACGACCTAAAATTCAGGGGGCCGGGAGAACTTTCCGGAAAAAAACAGTGGGGGATAACAGATGTTGGAATGGAGGCTTTAAAAAATTTAAAGATGGTCGAAGCCGCTCGGCTTGAAGCACAAAACATTCTTAAAAAGGATCCGGGAGTTAAAAAATATCCACTTTTAAAAAAGAAGCTGATAGAAGAGGGCCTTGAGATACACTTTGAATAATTTTAAATTTAAAATTTTTAATTTTTAATTGGTTTTTGGTGTTTTGGCGTTACCCAAAAACCCATGTATTTTCCAAACATCAGCCTAGTTTGCGCGTCCAATCCCGGGATTGCTCCAAATATTAAAATAGTAACGGGAATCAAAATCCATTGAAGTACCATATAAAAAAACTTGCGAAATCTTTGAGTTTTCGGCCTTTTGGGTAAAAAACTCAAAGATATTATTGCGGAACCAATAAGACCCAGCATGGCAATGGTCATAAGCGTTCTGGTAATTCTAGGCAGGTTGTATGAAAGAAGAAGGGTGTTAAACTGTTGTCCACCCAAAAACAGAGGAAGCCACCCCAGCATAAAAATTAAAAGCGGGTTCGTGGCCAGAGACCAAAAACCCTCAACTTGAACAAAGGCATACCTTAGCTTTCTTTTTAGAGATATCCTCTTGTCCTTAAGAAAACCAAAAAGAATGTAAGGCACGTTTTCAACTCCCCAGCACCACCGCCTTTGCTGCTTGTAAACATTCACGGCAGTCCTCCAGAGCGTAGGGGCTAAATTTGCATCCATTGATACCGGATAAGACATGGGAACGACCCGGTAGTTTCCGCCATAGTATAAAAGAAAATTCCAAAAAATTCGTGAATCCTCAGAAACCATGTTTCTTTGCCAAAAGCCGATTTCTTTAAGCGACTTATAAGACATGGAATGAGACGAGAAAGTTGCCAAGCGCTCAGGCCTTTCCTGCTGAATCATCTGCCAAAAAGTTCCGGAAGTAGCCACAACTCTTGAGAGAGCCGGCGCCTCCCAAATATTGTTATTGTAAAGAGGAACGGGCTGAAACGAACACTTGTGGGGATTTTCCGCCGTTAAAAAATTCCAGGCGAGGCAGGAAAAATAACGTGGATAAACGCGAGTATCTATATCAAAGGCGGAAACCAAAACTTTATCGTATGCAATGCCGCTTTTATCCAATACTTCTCTTCCGGCTTTTTCGGCGGCCCAGGAAATATTTGAGCCCTTTCCGGCCATTTCGTCTTCAATATTTTTCGGGTGAACCGTAACCAAAAAATGGGCAAACTTGTCACCGAACTTTTCCCGTATTTTTTCGCAAATGTCTCGGGCTTCTCTGCCTGCCCTTTCTTCCGCGGCCAAAACAATTATCATTTTATCTTTTGGCCAATCGGCCTCAAGAAGAGAATCAATCGCCGACTCTATAACGCCGAACTCCTCCTTATAAAAAGGCAAAATGATCATCTGCCAAATATCCTGCCATTTCATGTTTTCAAGACGACCCACCCAGTCAACATTCATATTATGCTTTACTCGTTTCCAGTTTACGTTCAAGTGAAATGACAGATAGACGGTTTTTACAAGCCAATAAACGTCAAAAACTATGATAAAAAGAGCCACCCAAACGGGTTTCTTCCACGAAAGAAAAATAAGCCCAAGAATGGTAAACCAGCTTAAAAACCCGGGAAAAATTTCCAAGAGCCTGTAAACAAGCCTGTCGGAACTCCTAATAAGGTCGGGTGCTCGTCCGGTTTTAAGATATTCATCTTGCATCGCTTATATTCTATACGCGGAAAGGGTTTTTAGCAAATAAAAACCCCGCGATCGCTTATGCGATTTTGCGGGGTTTGTTCTATTTTTTTCTATAAAGATCCAGGACATACAGAGCTATCTTTTTTGCTCCTTCCGGCGTGTATCTAAATTTTTCTCCGGTAAGTTTTTCCATCATGAGGTTTACGTATTCCTTTACTCTGGTGCCGTGGGAATTGAATGATTGCTTGCCGAAATCTTTCACGGCCCGCCTGAAATTCTCGCTTTCAACCCATGGCTCCAAGGCCCCTGTTTTCAAATTACCGGTATACGATTCCATTAATTCCCCGTAGAGCTCCGTTTCCTCTATCTTTTTTTTCTCAACACCCAACTCCTGAGTCAGGGTCTTTTCAGCGTACTCTTTTTGGATAGCAAGGCGAAATCCATACCTTTCACTTTTGGTTATTTCCCCAAAAAGCCATCCTTCTATCGGAGACAAAAACTCCTCCGTGCTTTCTATCTCTTCACCAGTATAGGGACACACGTGCTTGGTATTGTCGTTGAAAAAATTTATTGCAAAAAGATACTGCTTAATATTCTTATCTATCTGCTCAGCGTTGTAGTAAAACAATGCCTCTTTCATCTGCTCCGTAACTTCATGATTATATATCCTCTCGAGAGAATCCAGAAAGTTTTGGGGTATATGATCCCTTGTGGTTTTTTGAAATTTCTTGAAAAAACTCAGTACATCCTCAATATCAACCAAGTGTCCTTTCACCCTTGAGTGAAAAGAAATGAAATTATTGAGCATAGAAATCGAATCCCTTACCGAGTATCCTTCCTTGCCGGATTCAAGAGTCAAAATGTCCACTATTTTTCGCCGAATTTTCGCCTTGAATCGGCTTTTATGCTTTTCAAAAACCCAATCAGGCAGATTTCCCCGCGAGATACTCATAAGAAATATCAAGCCGTCTATATCGCAATAGTTTGAATAGTCGCCGGCAAACTCATTTTTGGCAATAAAACCTTTTAGGTCTGTCTTCGACGAAGCTTCCTTCGGAAGCCGGGTTGAAATAACAACTTTTGCGAAATAATCAAGCATCCCGGGCATAAAATTTTTTTCAACGTCTTTTTCAAAAATACTTCTGTATATTTCAACTTCGGTTTCAATGTCTGTCGGATACAATACATCTATATTCGTAATCCTGTCTTCGAGAGATGCCCAATTCTTTATTTCATCTTTGTCTTCTGGGTTCATAAGGGCTACAAAAAGACAGTTTATTTCTTCCTCAACGTCTTCGCCGACGCTCTGTGCTCCCTCGCTGACAAGGTTATGACATCCGATAAATCTGGATACATTGTGGTTTTTTATGTCCTCAAGAACAATAACGCCATTGTTAGCCTGAGCCTGTTTGCTGAACCTGTATCTCACCAGGTGGCTGTCGCCAAAAAGGTTGGTGATTCTTTGTTGCAACATTTCATTTGTCACCGTGTTTTTTTTGGATGGCTCATCACCCGAACGCAAAACCTTAATGCCCTGCCCCATAGCTCGGTTGAAGATATAATATCTCGCCCGGAGCATTTCCAGAACTTTTTCCAAATTCCTGTCAAATTTATCGTAAAGGGCGTTGAAAAGCGACTGGCATATCGGGCAAGCATCGCTGTTGAGAACCCATTCATATCGTTTTGAATTGAATATCTTTTTCTTCCATTCGTCATCTGTGATTACTTTTTCAAGAAAGCCCGCCCGGTACCTTTTGGGTATTACCAGAATGGGCCTGTCGTGTCCCGGACAGGGAATTTCAAGACAATCGCCTATAATATCTTCTTCCTTCTTGGCCTCTTTGCTGCCAATTCCGCAAGAGATAGAACATGTTTTGCTTCTTAATGCTTCTATGTGTTCTTTTTCTATCTTCCAGAAAACCTCAAACATCGGGTTTCTGTTCACATATTCCTGATATTGGTCCAGGAGATTTCTGAGAAAAGTGCTTTTACCGCAACCGTGAGGCCCTTCAAAAACATAAATCCTGTTCTGAAGTGCTTTAGCCATGCCCTGTATCTCTTCCACCAATATATGCGAGAACGCTATGCTGGCAAAAAAAGGCTGGCTGTGCCCTTTCTCAAGAAGCTCACTAAGGTCATAGCCGGTATATCCAATAGATTCCGGATCATCGGGATTGTTCTCCGGACGCTTTACCGCTTTTTCTAAGACAAGGTCTCTCAATATCTCGGGCGCCCTTCTAAAAACAGAACCGGAATCCTGGCGCATGACCTCCAGGTACTCGCCAAAAGAGAAAACCTTTTTGGTCTTTTTTTCTCTTTCGGCCATTTTTTTGTTCATACAGCCAATGGCCTTCTCTACTGTTATTGTCTTACTCATCAAAAATCACCTCGCTTCTTTTTCTTTTCTTCGATATTTATCGTATTTCTCTTCATGGAACCTTTCTCCATGCTATAAACGACTCTCAACTCCTTGTATTCTACCTCATCATCGTCACCGGCGTTTTGAAACTCTTCCCTGCTTTTTTTAGGCAGTTCAAACTCGGTTGTTTCAAGAGACACCTTGCCTTGAACTTTTCCGCTTTTGGTTCCGCCCCAAAGATACGAAAGGCCAAGCAAAACATCGGGAATCATTTGAGTAACAAGCGACCGGCCTTCAAATTTGTGAGACAAATAAAGCTCGCCGTTTTCAAACTTTTCCTTGTCAATTTCTATGGCGGGGGGGTGATAAAGGAATTTGAGAAGCATTTTTCTATAATCCGTTCCCTTTCTGCTTTTCACGTAATATTGCCTCTTTATCCTGTAATTTTTCTTGTCCATGACAAATCTTTGCCCCGTCACAAATAAATTGTTCGTTTTCACGAAGTCTTCAAAATCTTTGTCCGACAAATGATTTATAAATAATTTGTCGTCCATATTTTTCCTGATGGAAAAAATATATTCACGGCCTTTACCTGTTTTAAGATCGAACTTTCTCCTTTTCTCCACGTTTTTGAGGTTTTGGTAGGAAATATCGAATCTTCCCTTGTTAGCCATATCTTCCATAAATTGGTACAGCCGCAAACCCAAAGCATAAGGGTTGAGTCCGAATCTGGGCATTTGGGTTACCCCCGCGTCAACTCTGGCAAAAGCGACTTCGTTTCCGCTTATCATTTCGTCCTTTATAAACAACTCCTGGTGCCAATAGCTAGCCCATCCTTCGTTCATAATTTTCGTTCTTATTTGCGGCGAGAAAAAGAGGCCTGTGTCTCTTACGATTCCCATTACCTTTTTAATCCATTTGTTTTTTGCTTGATTTACAAATGGAGAGCCGTTCATGAGAAATGACAAAAGATCAGTCCTTTTTTCGCTATCCGAATTTTCCTTTTGGTCTTTCTTTTTCTTTTCAAAAAGTTCGCCGAATTCAAGATATTTTTTGGCAATGTCCCTGAAAAATATCTCTTCGCCTCCCTTTTTGCCAAATTCTTTTTCGTATTTGTTGAAAAGGTCAAAATCGGCAATATAATCCTTCATCTTCATGTAGCCTTCGCCGATGAGTTTCCTCGAAAATTCGCCGAAATAAAACTCTACCCTGTCGGATTCTTTGATTTTTATCAGGTCTTTTTCGGCAAGTTCCCGATGAAATCCCACAAGGTTGTCCAGCTGCCTGGAAAATTCTATAACGTAGTCAACCCAACGTTTTTCTTCGCCCATTTCTTTTCTGAGAGCCGCTATAACCCTTTTGTCGGATAAAGCTCTGCCGTAAAAATCATCGTCCCAGGTGTTTTGGAAATGGATGTTGTTTCTAAAAAAGTCCACATGAGCCAAAACATGGAGGAAAATAAACTTATTCATCCAGCCGGGATTGTTGTCGTTGTAGAAAGAAATGGGAGGCATGGTGTTTATCACCGTTTCGTAGGGATTTTGCGGAAAAAAATCGTATTTTATGTTTCCGCTTATCGCTTCAACATCGTGAATCCAAAAATCATAGAGAGTTGGAATCATCACTTTCGGATGAATTTCGAGCATTGCCCGATTGGAAATGACATATTCCAGAGTTTCTTCCGGGAAACTTAATCCGGCAGCCCGCGCACTCTCTTTGCATTTTTCCATTCTGGCTTTTTCTTCCGGGTTTATAAGCTGTACTTGCATGGTAATATCTCCTTTATTCTATGGCGATATCAAAGCCTTTACGGCTTTGATATTCATATCCGTATTTACCTGACTGTCTTTCATCGGAAACAGCCTCAATTGCTGGCGACGTTCTTTCAGAAAGCCGGATTTTTCAAAATATTTTTCAACAGCTGTTTTTTCCTTGTTTGCTTCTTTGAAAAAACCACTGTAATCCCTGGAAATAACGGTTATTCCCATGCGGTTGACATCTCTTAAAATTTTTTCAACTTCAGGAATTGCTTCTCTACCCTCTTCATCCCAATCGTCTCCATCCGTGCCATAAAAGACATAGATGTTGAAGTCCTTTGCCAGGTTTTTCTCTTCAATCATTTTATTTATCAGCTGGAAACATGAAGCTACTCTGGTGCCTCCGTTGACCTTTGCACGAAGATACGCGTCGAAATTGCTTACTTCCTTGGCCTCAGTGTCGTGAACGATAAAATAAGGGTCAACCAGCCTTTCGCCGTATTGTTTCATCAGCCATGCATAAATAATCTGGTGCTGGGCCACAACGCCGATAGTGGGATTACCGCCCATTGAACCGGAATAGTCTCTGCCAAAAAACACCGCCGCTTTTGACGTATACTTTCTCTCCCTGGACATTACTCTGTACCACTTCATACTTTGAGCGATAAGAAGATCTTCCGTTGAGGGATCGTTGGGGTCCAGTTTTCCCATGGCAAGATTGTCTTTTACAATCTGCCTCAAGGTCCTTCTCTTATCAAGAACCTGCCCGGCGCCACGGTATACCTGGAGAAGTTTAAAGTCATAATCGTCAACCGGCACCTTTTTTCCTTTCTCCTTAAGATTGGGAAGCTGATGCTCCTTTAAAAGGTTTTCAACTATCTCAATCACATCGGAATCCAGAGCGTGGTCATCGCTAGGCTCATCTCCCGGCTTCATCGGCATTCCTTCCTGGCCAACTTCTTCCTCGTGGATAACCTCGCCTTCTTCTCCGTCTCCGGTGCCCCCTACACCTCCCTCTTCAGCCGGTTCAAAATCTCCGTGCTTAAGCTTTGATTCATGAACAACGGGTATATTAATTACGTTTTTCTCGCTTACCGGCATGCTCTGTATCTTTATTTTTCTTTTGAATCCGTCTTTTAATCTTTGTTTATCTCTCTCAAGAAGTTCCTCAAGTGTTTCCATTTATGCCTCCTTATAGTAAGAGAGCCGGGCCGCCAAAGGCGCCCCGGCTCTTTTTTTAGAAAATTCTATCAGATTAAGTCTCGTTTTCGGTACTGCAATAGTGCTCAATGGTTTTTAGGGCACATGTTTTGCAGTAACCTAGCTTATCTATCATGCTTTTCATAATTTTAGCTCTGAGTTTTATATTCTCATCGTTGGTTAAGTTGGCCAAAGCGCCCACCAAACTGCCGGCACTTGCAACATCAGATTTGAGACGAACATCGGTAACGGCCTTAACCAAGTCCAAGTTATCCATAAAATCGTAATTTGGGTTAACGGAAATTTTTTGACCGTAGATTTTACGAATAGTGGTTCTGAATGTGGCACGGTCCTCTTCGCTTTTAAGCCCCACTCTTTCTTCAATGCTTTTAACCCATCTTTCGTCAATCTGCAAAGGCACCAAGTCGCCGGTCTGCGGATCTCTGTACTTCCACACTTTATCGGGACCCAGATTTTCTGCGTCAATACCTATGATGCTGTTTACATAATTGAGCACGTCTTTTCGAATGGCCTCGGGCTCATCCATGTAGGCATTGAACATTTCCGTTTTTATTTTTTCTCGGTATAGCTTTCTGGCCTCTTTTATATCGGCCATGTATTTTTCTTTGTCGGTAGTCTCTTCAACATAGTCCAAAACGATACGTTCAAGAGCGTCAAATATTTCATACGCCACCATGCATTTGCCTTTAATTGTAGTAGACCCTTCAAGAAGAAGCTGAAAAGCACGGCCCAAATTTCTTTGCGACATACCTTTTTGCCCCCAGCGCTTAGTAACATCCGGACTTTTGTTGGCTTCATCAATTACTTCCGATAAAACCTTTACACTTTTTTCTCCGGCAACATCACCGGCAGCAAGCTTCAAGGTTTCGACTCTGTCCAATTGCTTAGACGCGAGAAGCCTTGTTAGAACCGCAGCCACCGAAGCGGCATAGTTCAGATTAGGGTCTTGGTGAAGCTTTTCTCTGCCTTTCGGTCCGACAACAGTCTTTTCTTCGCTTCCGATGGCATACTTGGTAAGATCTTTCTGAAGATGGTAGTCGGTATTGTGGGAAACATAGCAGATGCGACACCGGTCAATAATAGGCGCCTGTTCTTTTTCGGCCTTAAACCGGTTAAATTCGGAATTGTTGCTTGTGGCAATAATCAAGGTATCAATGGGCCACTTAAAGCCGTCCATTTCAATGGACCGGTTTTGAATTACACCGAGGTAAACCTGAACAAGGTCCACTTTGTTTTTGAAAATTTCATCGGCAAAATGTATTCCTCCTCCGGCAACCCTGGCCAGCGCGCCGCGCTTCAGGTCAAACCTGAATGGATTATCCAAGTCGGATAAATGCATCAAGCGCTGGATAGACTCTTCGCCCAGCAAATCCACCGAGGAAGAAGTGATCTTATCCTTAGCGGGATATTTACCGGTAACTACTCCCATACTTTCAATAAGGGGAACTTTAAAAATTTGCACCAGTTCAATCATTTTTTCCATGTTTCCGTCATAATGGCTGCGAATATCGTTCCAAATATAACCGGTGCAAGCTCCTAGGGGCCGCCAGTTTTTGAAAAGGATGTCTATTTCTTTGTCTTCAAAACCCTGCTTCTTCAAGAATTCTTTGTTGTCATTCTGGTTTTCAAAATGATTCATGGCACGGATCATGGGGTCTTCAAAAGTTTGAGAAGAAACCTTTTTTATTTTGCCATACGTACCCAATTGTTCTATCCCCTTAAATCCGAAGCTGTATCTTTCATTTCCTTTCTGTCCCAGGAAATCGCGGTACCAATCACATATGTAGTTTACAAAAAATGTCTTACCGTTACCGGGTTCTCCGACTAAGACAAAAGCCATCTCGCAGCTTGAGCCGCCTTCAGAAGCATCGCGCACATAATTTACCAGCTGATTGATCTCGGTATGAAGACCAATGAGGTGTTTTTCACCCTGGCGGAAACCGGGGTATTCGGTAATGGTTTTTCCGCACACGGTAGCCTCTTTCGGAGTAAAACTTTCAAACATCCTGGACACACTCTGGAAGGCATTTTCAAACCGTCTTCTTCCCTCTTTCACTTCCCTTAAGTGGCGCAGAAGACCATCAGGGACCAACTCTTTCTTTTCCATCTTTCACCCTCCTTACAGAAGAATTTTTCTTCATTTTTCATTTCATCTATAAATATTAATTTATCAAAGTCCTTATTGATAACATAGCAACCAGACCTGTTTTGTCAATACTATTAAGAACTGGTGAAGAAACAAAAAGGCCCTCTTCCAAAGGGCTTTTTTATCTGTGGATGCGCCAGGACTTGAACCTGGAACCGCGGAGGTATAAGCTCCGAGCTCTGCCAATTGAGCTACGCATCCCCGCTAAGCAGCTCTCCTTATTTCTTTTTAACTCCAAAACCTTCCATAAGCTCGGCAAATTCGTCTCTTTCTATGCTCTCATCTTTTATCAATTTTTCTGCTAGCGCATCGAGGGCCGTACGATGTTTCTCCAAAAGCTCCACCGCCCGCGCGTAAGCATCCTTCATAAATATGCTTACTTCCTCATCAACTTCCTTCGCCACTTCTTCCGAATAATTTCTCTCGGAGCCGAGCTCTTTTCCCAAAAAGATCATTCCTCCTTCTTCTCCTAGCGCCACCGGACCGATTTTGTCCGACATGCCGTATTTTGTGACCAGTGCCCGGGCAATATCCGTAGCCTTTTTTAGGTCGTCTGAGGCACCGGTGGTTAAGTCTCCAAATACCAGTTTCTCCGAAGCATACCCTCCCAAAGCTACCGCCAACTCATCCAAAAAATGGGAACGCGAATAAAGATGCTTTTCCACCACCGGAAGTTTCAAGGTGTAGCCGGCCGCCCTACCCCTGGCAACAATGGAAACTTTGTGCACAGGGTCGGCGTTTGGTAAAACGGCGGCCACCAAAGCATGCCCCGCCTCATGATAAGACGATATCTTCTTTTCTTCAACATTCAAAATATGGCTTCTCCTTTCGGGGCCAAGCATTACTTTCTCAATAGATTGTATAAGATCGTCTTGAGTTACTTCTTTTCTTCCTTCGCGGGCCGCCAAAATCGCTCCTTCGTTCATAAGGTTTTGAAGGTCGGCTCCGGAAAATCCGGGCGTGCGTTCGGCTATTCTCCGAAGCTCAACATCTTTGGACAACGGCTTTTTTCTAGCATGAATTTTCAAAATTCCTTCTCTGTCGTTTATGTCCGGCAAATCCAAAACAACTCTTCTGTCAAATCTCCCAGGCCTTAAAAGCGCCGGGTCCAAAACGTCCGGCCTATTGGTGGCAGCCATCACAATTACTTTTTCGTGCGGTTCAAAGCCGTCGAGCTCAACCAAGATTTGGTTTAGTGTTTGTTCTCTTTCATCGTGTCCGCCTCCGAGCCCGGTACCCCTGTGGCGGCCAACCGCGTCTATCTCATCAACGAAAACAATTGCCGGCGAACTTTTTTTCGCCATTTTAAAAAGGTCGCGCACGCGAGAAGCGCCCACTCCGACAAACATTTCAACAAACTCGGAACCGGAAATATGAAAAAAAGGCACCCTGGCTTCCCCCGCCACTGCACGGGCCAAAAGAGTTTTCCCTGTGCCGGGCGCTCCCATAAGAAGCACTCCTTTAGGAATACGCGCGCCTATGTCCAAAAATTTCTGCGGACTTTTAAGAAAGTCCACAATTTCTTTAAGCTCTTCCTTCGCCTCTTCTACCCCGGCAACGTCTTCAAAAGTTACCTTTTCGGTCTTGTCGTCCGGCCCAATCACCCTGGCCTTTGACTGGCCGAAACTGAAAGCCTGAAGAGCGCTGCTTTTCGCTTGGCGGGAAATAAACCAAAAGAAAACAACTATAAAAATAAGGGGCAAAATATACGGCAAAAGATTAACAAGCCAGTAGCCGAGATCATAAGGGTTTTGAATCTCAATATTTACCGCGGAGATTTTTTCCGGCGACACTCCGTAATTGGAGAGAGTGTCACTTAGCGCCGTACCCGTTTCCTTCATTGAAACATTCTCGTTGCCGTCTTTAAACGTAATATCCAAAGAATCGCCCTTGACCGTAATTTTGGAAACATTTCCGTCGTTTATCTGGGAAGCAAGATCCGAAATACTTATCTCCGGTTTTTGCTGGGTCCCTCCGGCCAAAAGCGAGTACAAAAGGACCAAAAAAATCATTAGAAAAATGGCAGTTAAAAACTGACGGCCAAAAGATTTCCAATCCGGCTTCTTTGATTTTTTCTTCTTTGCCATGGATACAATTATACGTAAGAATCCTTAAAAAAGCAATAAAAATGCTCTACTGCGCCAAAATGGCACAATAGAGCATTCTATATTATTTTTTGATTAAAGGAACGGGATAAAGGCGTTCTTTTGGGACAACTTCTTTAAGAAAAAAGTTAAGTTTTTCTCCGGAAAAGATATGAATAGCCTTTCCCTGAAGTTGAACGTCTTTTATCCATTCCAACATATGGCCGTCGTGGCCAACAAGGCAAAAATCGGTTATTGAAGAGCAATTTTTCAAAAGCTTCCATCCTTTTCTGATAATATGAATATCAACTCTGTCTTCGATCTTATTGCTTCCGCTTCTTACCCCCTGGCAAAGTGTTATTTCAAAGCCAAGGTGGTCGATTTTTGGAAGATTTTCCGCCCAATGCCCGGGAACAAAAACAATAGCCTCTTCAATAATTCCGATCTTCAGGCACTCATCTCTAAGCTTTTTGAAATCAAGCACTTTCCCGGCGTTGGCGGCTCCGTCCATAAGGTCAATATTCATATAGTCCACAAGGACCGCCAGCTTTTTTTTGTGTTTCTTTCTTGACCAGTTAAATAGTGACAACATAAGATTTGGTCTCCCGCTTCAGATTGAAATATTCATTAGGATTTTTTGTTCCCTTTACGGGCAGCTTTGTTTTTGCCGGCATTCAAAAGCTCGCGGACGGACTCGGTTTTTTCCTTGTCGCCTTGCTCATCAAGCCATGCCCAGACCATTGCTCTAAGAGCGCCGATTTTGGACTTGGTCCTTTTGAATACTTCCTCTTCTATCCAGTGGTCGCGACCGGGCATTGGCCTGCCTTCAAGAAACCAAAAATGGGGCATTCTTTTTTTGCCGTCGCCTCTGACAAGCCAGACGCAAGAACCGACTGCGTCAAGAATATCTATAACCCAATTGGCCTTTTTGCCCCTCTCGCCTTTGTTTGTATTCTCCAGGCGAACTAAAGCCCATCCTTCGGGAACTCTTCTCTCCGGTCTTTCGTTTTGAGCCGGAACTGTGCGAGACGGAGAGTAAAAAGTGTAACTGTCGGCATAGCTGGCTTTAACGAACTGGTCCAGCTTTGGATTGCCGCTCTTCACTTTGGCCGCACGGCTTTTTTTGTGAGCATCGGTCATCTTGCGCGTTTCAGCTTCAAGAGCTCGGAGCCATGAACTGGCCTGTCCATCTCCGTTTCGACATGAAAGATAGATCTTGTCGTAGAGAAAAATAGTACCCGAAACAGGACCAGGTTTGCAGGTTCCGGTGTGAACTTTATAGTGGCCCTCTTCCACAAGATGAGCCATCATGCCTACAACCGCAACATAGCTCTCGGTATCAATTTCTCTTATCTGCTCCACAAGGGCCGCACGATTTTTGCGCTCACCCAATTCACCGCCAACGCTTTCCAGCTGATAAAGACGGGACTGAAGCCTTTCTATCTCTTGCCGAACTTTGTCGTTTGAGCCAAGGAGCTTCCAGTCGGGAGTTTTGAGCAAAAGATCGTTAAGAGTTGTGCGAACGGTTACCTCTTGCTTTCCCAAGGACATTGCCAGCCTCTTGGCCTCTTCGGCTTTCTGCCTGCTTGCTTCAATTTCTTCTTCGGAAAGCTTCTTAATTTCGAACTCCTCGTCGATTTTAAATTCACACGCGGGCTCTACTTTTCCTCCCGCGCCCCCTTTCCTCTGGTTTTGGGTTTTACCCAATTCGGTAATATTAACGTCTGCAAGTTTCATTTTTCAATCCTCCCTCGCCTGTCAAAGGCAGGCAACAATTTTATTTTCGTCTAAATAACTCGCCCTAATGGCCATACAAAAACTGAAAAATCACCTCCTTCATACAAATTTTTATTCCTCTGTCAAAGATTAAAATCTAGTTAAGTTTAAGCAGAAAACAAAAATATTGTCAAGATGCGTCCGAACTGCTATAGTGTTAGAGTATACAAACATGGACGGAAAAAATAACAATAACTTCAAGACACGGTCTCCCATAGTTGTGGTAATGGGACACATTGACCACGGTAAAACGACTCTTTTGGATTTCATAAGAGAAACAAAAGTGACTGAAGGAGAAGCCGGAGGAATAACCCAGCATGTAGGCGCATATGAAGTGGGGATTCCCACGCCCGCTAAAGCGGGGTCTGAATCCCGACAAAACCTTGGGAACAAGTCAGAAAATAAGAGGACGATTACTTTTTTGGACACGCCTGGCCATGAGGCTTTTTCAAAAATAAGAAGCCGTGGGGCAAAAATCGCCGACATTGCTATATTGATCGTTGCTGCCGATGACGGAGTAAAGGCTCAAACGGAAGAAGCGCTAACCGCCATAAAAGAAGCAGGCGTTCCTTTTGTCGTTGCTATAAACAAAACCGACAAAGAAAACGCAACACCAGACAAAATTAAAAAAGAGCTTTCGGAAAAAGAAGTTTTCGTTGAAGGATGGGGAGGAAAAATTCCCACCGTAAATATTTCGGCAAAAACAGGAAACGGAGTAGACGAACTCCTTGAAATGATTCTGCTTATGGCAGACATTGAGGGTCTAAAAACCGACCCATCGGCTAAAGCATCGGGTTTTGTGGTTGAATCGCAAATAGACAAAAAGAGGGGCACTTCAGCAATTCTTATTATACAAAACGGCACTCTGAAACAAGGAATGTTCGTTGCGGCAGGCGGAGCCGTTTCACCCGTAAGAATTTTTGAAAATTTTAAGGGAGAAAAAATAAAAGAAGCGGACGCTTCTTCTCCCGTAAGAATCACCGGATTTAATAAGCTGCCCGAAGCCGGCGCGAAGTTCAATTCTTTCAAAAATAAAAAAGAAGCCGAATCAGCTGCTGACCGAGATGCCATTTCGGTTGGCCAACCGAAATGGCATCTCGGTTCAAGCGAAGATGACAAAAAGAGAATCACAATACCTGTTGTTATAAAAGCGGACTCTACCGGTTCGGTTGAGGCACTCGAGGCTCATTTCAATAAAATAACAAAAAGTGAAGATAAAAAAATAAGAATAAATGTTCTTAGAGGGGGCGTGGGTGATATCAACGAGGACGACATAAAGCTGGCCTCCAGCGGAGAAGAAACAATGATAATCGGATTCAATGTGAGGTGTCCGAACGACATGAAAATGATGGCTGAAAAATATGGCGCGACAATTAAACTTTTTGACATTATTTATGAAGCCGAAAAATGGCTTGAAGGGGAAATAAAAAAAAGAGAGCCTGCCGACGATACCGAACAAAGTATAGGAAAAGCAAAAGTAATTAAGATATTCAAAGAAGATAAGAGCAAAAAAATCGTTGGAGGAGAAATGATTTCAGGGAAAATAATTCTTGGGGGAACAGTAAAAATTTTCAGGAGAGATTACCAGCTTGGAGAAGGAAAGATAGTGGAACTAAAACAACAACAAGCGGACAAAAAAGAAGTGCCGGAAGGCGAACAATTCGGCGCCCTTTTGCAAACAAACGCCGGGGTATCTCCCAGGGACACTTTGGAGATATTTGAAAAACGGACGGAAAATTAGTACTCTATAATTAACGGCCACGTAGCCAAGTAGTAAGGCAACGCTCTGCAAAAGCGTTATACGCGGGTGCGACTCCCGCCGTGGCCTCAAGGCGCTCGGGTGGCGGAATCGGTATACGCGCACGACTTAAAATCGTGTCCCTATGGGATGTGGGTTCAAGTCCCACCCCGAGCACAAGGTCGAAATTTAGAAATTAGGTGAATTTTGAATCTTTATTATGTTGTCGAATTTACCCATAAACTTAGACAAAGTAAAAAAAGAGGATATAGACAAAGAGATACTAAGGGCGGGAATGATCGCCGAGCTTGACGCCGTGAGTTTTTACGAGCAGATGGCCGCAAGGACCGAGAACGAAGGCATCAGAAAAGTATTGCTTGACATTGCCAAGGAAGAAAAAACTCACATCGCCGAATTTGAAACAATGCTTCTAAAGCTGGACGAAGAGCAGGTAAGAGAAAATGAGGCGGGCAGAAAAGAAGTGGAAGAGCTGACGGAGTAAATTGACCTCCGTGCCGGGGTGGCGGAATGGTAGACGCGCATGGTTTAGGACCATGTTCCTTACGGAGTGCAGGTTCAAGTCCTGTCCCCGGCATAGAAAAACCCGTCGCTATATTATAGCGGCGGGTTTTTATTTTTTACTCTGTCCTTTTTGTACCATAAAAAAAGCGGGCAGACAAGGACTGTATTAAAACTCAAGCAGGTTGACCGCAAAATAAAGACATAATAGAATATAAAAATCAGCGGGTATGGTTAAGTGGCATAATACGTCCTTGCCAAGGATGAGTCGGGAGTTCGATTCTCCCTACCCGCACAAAGTGAATCCAAAGATAAAAACTCTATGGCCTTTTGGGGCGCTTCTTGTTCTTTCATTTGTTTTTCACTTTGCATTTCTCGGGCATCCGGACCAAATCGTTTTCGACGAAGTACACTTTACCAACTACGCCGAATATTACCTGTCCCAGGACTATTATTTTGACATCCACCCGCCCCTGGGCAAACTGATGATTGCCGGATTTTTGAATCTTACAAGCTCCGACCCGGCCACCGACCCAAATATTCTTTTCAAACTCCGGTTTTTGCCGGCCTTTTTCGGTTCTCTTTTCGTCTTGACCGTTTCCTGGCTGGCCTTTCTTATAACCCGTTCAAAAAACACGGCGCTAACGGCCGGATTTTTAACTTTGTTTGACAACGCACTTCTTGTTCAGTCGCGCCTGGCGCTTTTGGATATTTTTCTTGTTTTTTTCAGCGCCGCTGCCTTGTGCTTTTTCCTTGTTTTTTTGCGGCAAAAAAAATACAGCCGAAGATGGCTTATTTATCTTGGTTTAGCAGCAATTTTCTGCGGTCTTGCCGTTTCAATAAAATGGAC
>CAZWRF010000016.1:0-9882 GCA_964636095.1 uncultured Candidatus Saccharibacteria bacterium
TTTAAGAGGATATATTCTTGTTTCGTAAGACACTCGTGAGGCGAAGGGAGCAACGGTAATAAAGTGCTCATTTTTTTCTATTACTCTCTTCTTGTCTTTTATTTCTTTTTCTATCAGCGTGCAGTGAACGCATTTTTTATAGAGCTTGAAAAAATTCCAAGAACCGTTTAAGCTGCCCGAAACATCCGGGTCAATTATGGGCAAGGCAACAAGTTGAGAATGAGGATGTTCAAGCGAGGCACCGGCTTTTTCTCCGTGGTTGTGAAAAATTAAAATATATTTTACGCAAGGATCCTTGCTTAAAGTGCGAAACCTTTCCTTGTAAGCTTTCAAAACGAGCTGCACTTCTTCAACTGTCATTTTGTCGAGGGCCCTGTCGTGATCCCTGGTAATAATCACTTCGTGATAACCAATGGCCGGAATGGTGTCCACCGATCCGCGAGTTTTTACAACAGGACAATTTTTATCCTGATAAAGCAAGGGGTATTTGTTGGGAATAACTTGAAGAAACCACGAACTAAAGTCTTCATGCTTTGCAATCTCTGTTTTTGGGTGCGGATACCAAAGCAAAGGAAAAGGATTGCCGCTTTTTTGCGGATCTTTAAAAGGACACTTGGATGAATCCTTTTTGGTTTTTTGAACCGTTTGCTTTTTTATGAGGTGAGGCCTTTTGCTGCGGCCGGCGGCAACAAGAATCCAGTCGCCGCTAACAAGGTCTCTTCTAAATTCCGGCAAGTCGCTCATGGTTTATTTGTATTTGCCGGACATGGCGTTCAGCTTGATTTGAAAAAGTTCCTTCAAGGTTTTTAAATAATCGGAAAAATGCACACGGCCGGGAGGATTTACCCATTCAACAGGAAGCTCCTTTATTTTATATCCCCGTTTTTTTGCTATGATTATGAGCTCCATGTCAAAACCCCACCTTTCAATGGTTTGTTTTGAGAAAATATCATTCGCCGCCTTTGCGGTAAAAAGTTTAAAGGCCCTTTGAGTGTCGTGAATGTCCCAGGCAACCATTGCTCTTACAAGATACTTGGAAAGCTTACCCAAAACATTTCTGTAAACTTTGCTGAATCCCTCATATTCTTCCTCCTTTTTTGCTCCCCGAACTTCAATTGAGCCTATAACCATATCATATCCCTTATCCTTAATATAAGGCCAGAATGCTTCGATTTCGGTTATTTTTATGGCATTGTCGGCATCCACGAATAATCGGTATTTACCGGCTGCTGCCAACATACCCTGCTTTGTAACTCCTCCCTTGCCCTTGTTTCCCTTATTGTCGATGAATTTTAGCATGGGTATGCTTTGAGCAAGATCACTTACCACTCTCGACGTATCATCTTTTGAGCCATCATTTACAACGACTACTTCAAAAGGATAATTTTGCTTGGACAAATAGCCGACGATATCCATTATTGTCCCCTTTATGCGTTTTTCTTCGTTGTAGGCGGGAATCACAACGGATAAATATATATCTTGATTTATGTTTTCCATATATGAATATTATACCACCTGCTTTTTATCCAGCCAACTCTGCAGTATCAGAGCAGCCGCGGAAGCGTCTATTTTCTTGCCTTTTTTATCTCCGTACGGCCTTTTTGCCTGCTGAGTCGTTAAAACCTCACTTTCATAAAAAACCGAAATATTAATGTATTCTTCCAGCTTTTTTTTGAAATTTTCTATTTTCTTAAGAATTTCACCGGCATCTCCTTTATATCCGCCCGGCTTGCCCAGAATTATTTTGGAAACATCGTTTTTCTCGCAAATTTTCTTAATTTCCGAATTCACGGCTTGCGATGTGGAAAATTGAATAATGCTGTGAGGAAAAGCAAATTTACCGTTTTTGTCGGAAACGGCTATGCCTATTCTTTTTGTACCGTAGTCTATACCCAAAAATCTCATGGTTTAAATGGTAGCAGATAAAAAAAACCCCCGCCAGCTGTCGCTTGCGGGGGTAAAGGAGGTTAGTCGTTTTCTCTCCACGAATCGTATGGAGGCGGCGTTATCCACGGAGTATGGTTTATTTTTTCCGGTTCTTTCACCGGAACATTACTACTAAAAGTAGCGGCCTCAAATCCGTTTTCTGTTTTCCTGTTGATCTCGATTTTTCCATTCGGCAATACTCTCATAATGAAATCTCCCTTTTTTCTTTTCTAAAAGTTAATTTTTTTGAAAAAACCAAAGAACATCTTCATTAAAAATACTACACCAAAATTAATTTTTTGTCAATACCCTGCATCCGCCTTTTTCTACAGCTATTGTATGCTCAAAATGGGCCGAAATCAAGCCGTCTTTTGTCTTCCACGTCCACCCGTCCGCACCCAATTTTACTTCATATCCCCCTTCGCAAAGCATGGGCTCAAGAGCCAGAACCATGCCCTCTTTAAGTTCTAGCCCCTCATTTTTTTTACCCCAGTTGGGTATATCAGGATCCTCATGAACTTCATGGCCCACTCCATGGCCCACCAAAATTCGCACCACTGAAAATCCTCGTTTTTCGGCAAAAGACTGAACGGCAAACCCGTAGTTTCCAAGCTTTTCCCCCGCCTTCATTTCGGCAATGCCTATCTCAAGGCTTTCTTTTGTGGCATCGATAAGCTTTTTCGCTTTTTCGCCTATTTTTCCGACACCTACTGTAACAGCCGCGTCCGTGAAAAGTCCCTTGTATTCCACACCCAAGTCCAATCCCGCGACATCACCTTCTTTCAAAAATTTTTTTTCAGTTGGAATACCGTGAACGACTTCGTCATTTACCGAAACACACAAAGAAGCAGGATACGGGGAATACAAACCGCCATGAGAATAACCCAAAAAAGCCGGCCTGGCGCCGGCCCTTTTTATTAAATTAAAAGCCAAAATATCTAATTCTTTTGTGGATATACCGGATTCAATCTTTGAAGCAACCTCGTTTAAAACAGAGGCAAGTATTTTACCTCCTTCGGCCAATAGCTCTATTTCTTTCGGGGTTTTTATTGAAACCATAGGAAACCTTTCTTTTTTAATGCCTCGTCTATGTTTTTTTCAACAATATCGGGAGCCGGATTACCGTCAATAACCGCCACCTTGCCATGCTTTTTCAGATATTCCAATCCCGGAACAGTTTTGCTCTTGTATTTTCGAAGTCTTTCATCAAGTTTTTTGTCCAAAGGTTTTCTCTCAAGATGCCCATCACAATCCGGACAAGAATCTCCGAGATTAACCCCGTCCAGCCTGGTACTAAAAGTGTGATTTTCATCTTTGTCGCACACAAGCCTGTCTTTCGCTCTTTCCCTAAGATTTTTCTCATCAGCTTCTATTATAACCGTTATAACATTTTCGTCTCCGATAATATTACCCAATATTTTAGGGAGCCTTTCGGCTTCGTAAAGAGTCCTTGGAGAGCCGGCAAAAATAATTCCCTTATGGCCGCTTTCCAGAATCTCTTTAGCTTTTTCTTTCTGTACTTTATCTATAAGCCATTGGGGATCGTAAACTTCTCCCGAATCATAATTTTCTTTCTGCTTGGCAGTTAAAGGATCGCCCATGTGCTCCGAGATATATTTCAATCCTTCATCACCGGTTATGAATTTATAAAAACCGGTTTTCTCTTCAAGCAGATTTGTTTGCGTGTCTTTTCCCGCTCCGGGAGGACCTATGAAAAATATCACCTTTTTCCCTTTCATGTCCATATTATACTATTCTCCTTTCAATGTGCCTATTCATATTCCCTCATCACAACTTGGGATTGTATTTGCTTCACCGTTTCAAGAACAACGGAAACAACAATAAGAAGCGCCGTACCTCCGATGGTTAAGCTCACTAGCCCGGTGACTGCTCTCATTCCCAGAGGCAAAACTGCGATAAGACCTAAAAACAGAGCGCCTATCAAAGTGATACGGGTTAAAATTTTGGAAATATATTCTGCAGTAGAACGACCGGGCCTTATGCCGGGAATAAAAGCTCCGCTTTTTTGAAGATTTTTCGAAATCGCTTCCGGGTCGAACGTAACCGCCGTATAAAAATAAGTAAAAAGAAAAACCAATATAAAATACAACGCGGCGTAAATCCATGGGTTATTGAAAAAATTGTTGAAACTGATTATAAAACCCTGAAGAGTGGGATTTTGTATCCCCGCCAAAACACTTGTAACCATTTGAGGAAAAAGCAAAATAGATAAAGCAAAAATAATGGGAATAACACCCGCTTGATTGACTCTCAAAGGAAGATAAGTGGAGATACCTCCATAAACACGCATGCCTCTGACTCTTTTGGCATAAGAAATAGGAATGGGCCTTTGCCCCTCGGTAACAACAACAACACCGGCAACTATTAAAACTGCCGCCACGAGAAATCCCACATAAAGGGGGACCTGCGAAACATCAAATGCAGCCAGACTTTGCTGAATAGACGTGGGGATTCGGGCCACAATACCGGCAAAAATCATAAGAGAAATACCGTTTCCTATGCCAAATTCTGAAATAAGTTCACCCAGCCACATCAAAAACACGGCTCCGGCCACAACAATTATTACGTTTACCAAACGATCAAAAATAGTAATATTGGACAATACTCCCTGCCTTTCAAGAAGTGTTAAAAGAGCAAACCCCTGAAGAAAGGCGAGCGGAATAGTAAGGTACCTGGAGAGCTGGTTAAATTTTTGGCGGCCCACTTCGCCTTCTTCCTGATACATTTCCTTAAGACGGGGAAAAAGCATTGTTAAAAGCTGCATAATAATGGAAGCCGTAATATAAGGCCCCACACCAAGCATCACAACGGACAATCTTGCCAAAGCGCCCCCGGAAAAAAGATTCAAAAGACCGAAAAATTGGTTGCCGTTGAGAAAAGCCGCCAGCTTTGCCGCATCGATACCGGGAATGGGTATTGCCGCACCCAGCCTAAAAATAATAAGAATCAAAAAAACAAACAATATCTTTTTTCTAAGATCTTTATCTTTAAAAATAAATTTTAATTTTTGAAGAAATTCAGCCATTAAGATTTTTTGATTTTAGCTTCCGCCGACTTGGAAAGCTCGCAGTCTGAAACACTTATTTTTTTTGTGAGCTTGCCTTGTCCGAGTATTTTCACTTTTGGCAAATTTTTGCCGGCTCTTTTGACAAGACCTTTTTTAAAAAGAGATTCCGGAGTAACTTTCTCGCCGTCTTCAAATTTTTTATTTATTTTATCCAAGTTAATAACAACGGAAAAATCGGTCTTTACGGAAGAAAACCTGTATCCTCTTTTCTTAGGAATTCTTTTTATTATGTCCCTAAGTTGAGGTTTTATTTTTCGGCCCGCTCTGGATTTTTGGCCTTTTTGTCCTTTCCCGGAATAAGTGCCTCTTTTCCCTCCGCGGCCTATTCTTTTACTTTTCTTGTTTTTTGTTTTCGGTTTTAGCTGGTGTATTTGCATGTTCCAATTTTTTTAATGCTTTAATTGTGGCTCTTGCAATATTTACTTTGTTTTTGCTTCGAGAAATTACTTTGGCGGTTACATCTTTTATTCCTCCCAATTCCAAAACCGTTCTCACTGAGCTTCCCGCCACCAAACCGCGTCCGGAACGAGCCGGCCTTATAATAATTCTTGCCTGCGTGTACTTGGCCTCCGTTTCATGCGGGATAGATTTTCCTTTTGTAAGATTTATTTTCATGCGATTTTTCTTCGCCAGCCTTACGGCTTTTTCTATGGCCGCTGCCGTATCGGACCCCTTGCCCATGCCAAAACCAACTTCACCTTTTTTGTTGCCGACAATAACGGAAACCCTGAAACTAAAGCGCCTTCCACCTGCAACAACCCTGGCAACGCGTCTTATGTCAATAATTTTCTGATCAAATTCCGATTGTTCCCTTCTTGTTCTCGTTCTTATCATAAAAATTAAAATTTAAGCCCCCCGGCGCGAGCGCCTTCGGCGACTGCTTTAACACGGCCGTGAAAAGCATACCCCCCTCTGTCAAAAACGACCTTTTCAATTTTTTTTCCCTTGGCCAACTTGGCCATCTCTTCGCCTGTTTTATAAGCGCTTTCCGTTTTTGTAAGATTCTTTTTCCCTTTGTTCTCGCCAATATCATTTGCCGCTAAAATGGTCCGCTTTGATTCATCGTCCACCAGTTGAAGCACAACATATTTGTTTGAGCGAAAAACCACAAGGCGAGGGCAATTTTTGGTACCGAAAATTTTTGCCCTAACGCGCTTGTGTCTTCTTTTTCTGTTTTGTTGTTTTTTCAGACTCATGAATTTGAAAATTATTTATTATACTATGCCGATCCTACGGCCTTCTTGCCGGCCTTCCGCCTGATAATTTCGTTTTCATATCTTATGCCCTTTCCTTTGTACGGTTCGGGCTTTTTGTACGCCCTTATAGTCGCTGCTGTCTGCCCAACGAGCTGTTTGTCTATGCCCGAGACCTCTATTTTGTTTTTTTCAACTTTTATATCAATTCCTTCAGGGGCAGGCATTTTTATCTGGTGAGAAAAACCCAAATTCATAACCAAAGTTTTGCCTTCAAGCTGAGCCCTGAATCCTATGCCTTCAACAACAAGAGTCTTGGAAAAACCCTTTGAAACACCTTCTACCATGCTTTTTACCAGAGAGGCGTAAGTACCCCACAACGCGTTTGTCTCAACTCCCTTCTTTTGGGGCGTTAAAACTACAATGTTGTCTTCTTTTTTTATAGAAATAGATTTGTCAAAAACGCGCTCAAGCACACCCAAGGGACCTTTGGCGGAAAATTTGTTTCCTTCCACTTTGACATCAACTCCCGCAGGAATTATTATGGGTTTTTTTCCTATTCTAGACATATTACCAAATTTCTCCGATTAATTCGCCTCCTATCTTTTTGCCCCGCGCGTCATCTCCGGTCATAATTCCCTTTGGCGTGGACAAAATAACCTTGCCGTGGCCTTTACCAACGGCAAAAATATCTTTATAGGAAATATACACTCTCCTCGACGGCTTTGAGAGACGTTTAATCTTAAAAACCCCGGGCTTGCCCCTATCGTCATAAAGCAGGGAAATTTCTATGCTCTTCTTTATTTTTTTCCCTCTTTTCGTGGCATTTTTTATATAGTTTTCCTTTACCAAAAGTTTCAGAATTTCCATCTTCATCTTTGAATAGGGAACAATCGCGGATTCTTTTCCGCTTGTGTACCCGTTTCTTATTGATGTAAACATGTCTGCTATTGGATCCATGATATTTTACCAGCTACTTTTTTTAACGCCCGGAATCTTCCCTTCGTTGGCAAGCTCTCTAAAACATATCCTGCACAGTTCAAAATCCCTCATATACCCTCTTTTTCTCCCGCAGCGAAAACACCTTCTTACAATCCGGGATTTGAATTTTGGCGTTTTTTTTGAGCGCGCCACCACTGATTTTTTTGCCATGATTAATAAAATTATTTATCTTTCTTTAAAGGAAAGCCCAAAAACTTGAAAAAATCAACGGCCTCATCTTTACTCTTTGCCGTTGTAACAATAGTCACTCCCAAGCCAAAAGCATCCCTTACATCTTGCCCCACCATCTCCGGAAAAACAAGATGATCCTTAAAACTTATTGTTAAGTTTCCGAAATTATCTACAGATTTTGGGTCTATGCCCCTGAAATCCCTCTGTCTGGGGATCGCAACAAAAATCATTCTGTTCAAAAAATCATACATTCTTTGTCCGCGAAGCGAGACACTATAGCCCACATGGCTTCCTACTCTCGTTTTGAAAGATGCTATGGCTTTTTTAGCGGAAGTTTTTACCGGATGCTGTCCGGTTATCTGAGCCAAGTGTTTTTCTATCAGTTTTATTCTCTCCTTGTCTTTTACCGAACCCGTTCCGGTATTAACAACAACTCTTACAATTCGAGGAACAGCTTGCTCGTTTTTGTAGCCGAACTTTTCTTTCATCTTTGAAACCGCTTCTTTTTTGTATATTTCTTTTATATCGTAAGCCATATTATATTTCCGCTCCGCATTTTTTGCAGACTCTTACTTTTTTATTTTTTCCGTCTTCCAAAAACTTATAACCTACCCTTGAAGCCATACTGCATTTGGGACAAAGGAATTTTGCGATGGAAGCATTCACCGGCATGGCTATTTGAACAACTTGGCCTTTTTGTCCTTCTTTTTTTGAACGCTGGTGCTTCTTTTTTACATTTATATCTTCAACAACAATTTTTTCAAAACGCGGCAAAACTTTGGTAATTTTTCCTGTTTTACCTTTGTATTTTCCCGAAACAACCAAAACTTTGTCGCCTTTTTTTAATTTCATAATTTACAGCACTTCAGGCGCTAAGGAAATAATTTTTGCGTAGCCTTTTTCTCTAAGCTCGCGCGGAATAGGCCCGAAAATTCGACCACCCTTCGGCTCTTTGTTTTTTCCTTCCAATATAACAACCGCATTTTCGTCAAAACGAACATAAGAACCGTCGCTTCTTCTAAACGGCTTTTTTTGCCTTACAACGACCGCACGCAAAACGTCTTTTTTCTTCACTGATTTTCTGGGTTCTGCCGACTTTACGGAAATAGTTATTATGTCGCCTATCCGGGCATATCGCCTTCTCGTGCCGCCTAAAACTTTTATCACTTGAACCAGCTTGGCACCGCTGTTGTCCGCCACATTTAAAATTGTTTGTGACTGTATCATATTTTTTGAACAACTTTAAAATGCTTGTCCTTGGAAATAGGACGGCACTCTTCTATTACCACTCTGTCGCCTGTTTTGTATTCGTTCTTGTTGTCGTGGGCCTTGTATTTTTTGCTGATTTTTACAAACTTGCCGTATCGCCTATGCTTTACAAATCTATTGACCAAAACAACAACTGTTTTTTCTCCTTTGTCAGAAACAATTTCTCCTTTCATTTTTTTTCTTATCTTTTCCATTTTATTTTATAGTGAGTTTACGGAACTATTATTGTTTAGATGAGTCAAAATTTGAGCTATTTCACGCTTAAGAACACGGCCTTCCTTTACATCTTTGGCTTTTCCGCTGGATATTTTAAAGCGAAATTCCATAAGCTTGCTTCTCTTTTGCGCAAGAAGAGCTTTTAATTCTTTTTCCGATTTATTTTTTAAAATTTCCTTCACCATATTGATTTTATTCGCGGCTTACAAATTTTGTTTTCACCGAAAGTTTCGAGGCGGCTCTTCTGAAAGCCTCTTTGGCGTCATTCTCTGACAATCCGTCAATCTCAAAAAGCACTCTGCCCGGCTTCACTTCAGCCACATAAATATTCGGATCCCCTTTACCCTTTCCCATTCCCATCTCCGCGGGTTTTTTCGTAAGGGGCTTGTCCGGGAAAATTCTTATCCAAACCTTTCCTGTTTTTTGAACGAAACGAACTAATGCCCTTCTTGTTGCTTCGATTTGGTTTGAAGAAATCTCGCCAAACTGCTCGGCCTTCAAGCCGTAGCTTCCGAAAGCAACGGTGGTCCCCCTGGTGGCCACCTGCTTTTTGTTCGGGTTCTTTCTCATTCTGTGCCACTTTCTATATTTTACTTTTTTGGGAAACAGCATGTTTTAATTGTTTTCCTCCCTATAAATCCACACTTTTATTCCAATGTCGCCATAGGGCAAATGGGCCCTTTCCGTGGCAAAATCAATATCCGCTCTGAGCGTTTGCAGAGGCATGCGACCGTCGGCAATCCATTCTTTTCTGCTCATTTCTGCTCCCCCCAATCTGCCGGAAAGAACTATCTTAACGCCCTTAACATTTTTGTTGGCCATTACCTTGTCTTTCGTTTGTTTCATAACGCGCCTAAACGGCATTCTTTTTTCGAGACTTTCGGCTATCATTTGGGAAACTATTTTTGCCCTGGATTCCGGAAAAGTAACTTCTTCCACGACAAGGTCAAAGCGTCGATACGGCTCCAGCTCAAATTTATCAAAAAGCACTATAAGATCACTTCCTTCAAAAATCTG
>CAZWRF010000016.1:9892-16634 GCA_964636095.1 uncultured Candidatus Saccharibacteria bacterium
CTTCGTTACTTCTTTTTTTAGCTTATCCGCGCCTTCTCCTTTCCGGCCGATAACCAAGCCGGGCCTTGATGTTTTTATGATAATTTTAAATACATCGGGCGAGCGTTCTATCTCAATAGAGTTAACATACATCCCTCGAAGTCTTTTCTCCATCCATTCCCGTATTAATACATCCCCTTTCAAAAACTTTTGATATTTTTTCGCGTTGAACCAGCGCGATTTCCACTTTCGCATTATTCCCAACCTAAATGAATATGGGTGAACTACATGTGTCATTTTAATTTTTTTCGCTAAGAACAACCGATACATGCGAGCTTCGACGCCTTATCATTGTGGCCCTTCCTCTCGCCCTAGGCATCCATCTTTTTAACACCGGCCCGCCGTCAACCTTTATTTCTTTTACGAAAAGCTTATCGGGCTCCAGCTTAAAATTATTTTTTGCGTTACTTTCTGCTGATTTTAAAAGCTTCAACAAAGGCTCAGCCCCCTTTTTGTCATTAAAGCCCAGTTGTCTTTTGGCCTTGTCCAAATCAACGCCTCTTACCAAGTCGGCCAAAAGGCGCATTTTCCTGGGCGCAATTCTCATATACCTCAATTTTGCTTTTACTTCCGTCATGTTTTATTTTTTTGTTTCCGTTTGTTTTCTCTTCGCTTCAATTTCTTTCTGCATTTTACCTCCATGGCGTACAAATTTTCTTGTGGGGCTGAACTCCCCCAAACGATGGCCCACCATGTCTTCTATGATTTTTACTTCAACAAACCCTTTGCCGTTGTGCACGGCAAAAGTGTACCCTATCATTTCGGGAGAAATTTGCGAAGACCTGGACCATGTCTTAATAGCCGTGCCGTCGCCCGGATTTATCTTGCTTATTTTTTTCAAAAGCTTCTGGTCCACGTATGGACCTTTTTTAAGTGAACGCGCCATTTTTTACTTTCTTTTCTTTTTAATTCTTCTTTTAATTATCATTGCGTTTGAATATTTCTTCGGCTTTCTGGTTTTCACGCCTCTTTTACCCTTGCCCCACTTATTCTTGGCTCCCTTTTTCAAACCGGCCGGAGCTCTTCCTTCTCCCCCTCCAAGCGGATGATCGGCCGCGTTCATTGCGGAACCCCTTACCGTAGGCCTTATTCCTCTGTGTCTGGAACGGCCCGCTTTGCCCCAAACGATAAGTCCGTACTCTTCGTTGGACACCGCGCCCACACTGGCCCAGCACTTTTCAGAGACCTTTCGTATTTCCTTTGAAGGCATTTTTATTTGGGCATAACCCGCATCGTGGGCAAGAAGCTCTGCAAAATTACCCGCGGAGCGGGCAAGCTTGGCTCCGCCGCCGGGCTGAACCTCAATGTTGTAAACGTGAGTTCCCGCCGGAATCTTTGAAAGAGGGAGACGATTTCCTTTTTTTATTTCAGCTTTTTTTGAAACCACTATCTTGTCGCCTTTCTTCATTTCCTGAGGAGCAAGAATATATCTTTTTTCTCCGTCAACGTAGGCAATTAAAGCTATAAAACCGGAGCGATTGGGATCGTATTCTACGCTCTCAACTTTGGCAGGAATATCCATCTTATCGTACTTAAAATCAATAACTCTGTACAGCCTTTTTGCTCCTCCTCCTTTGTGGCGAGTTGTAATTCTTCCCTTATTGTTTCGTCCCTTGCTCCTTTTAAAACCCTTGGTAAGCAGTTTGTGCGGATTGTTTTTGGTAGAGCCCAAGAGAGATTTGTATGAAATCCCCGTCATGTGCCTTCTTGATGGAGTTGTGGGCCTGTTTTTCTTTATCATGTTATTTCTATTTCATCTCCTTCTTTTAAATAAACTACTGCTTTTTTAAAGCCCGACTTTGTGCCGACTTTTCCGCGATTTATTCTGCTTTTTGAAGGCATGTTTGTAATTCTTACTTTTTTCGGCTTGAAACCGTAAAACTCCTCAACGGCCCTTTTTATCATAACTTTGTTCGCATTCGGGGCCACGCGAAAAACATACGCCCCGCCTTCGGCGGAAATGGCGCTTTTTTCCGTGGTATGAGGAGACAAAATAGCATTAGCGGCGAGCTCGGACTCTCCATGTTTTACCTTGGATTTGCTCTCTGCCGTTTCCTTCCCTTTTTCCGACTCAACAGAAACCTTGCTTTCCGTATCTTTGGAGGAAACGGGTCGCTTTAAAGCGCCTTTTGAAGGGCGCTTTAGTTTTTCGTCTGCCTTCCTATTTTTCCCCGTTCCCTTGCGGAATGGGGATTTTTTCAGAATATCAAGTAATGCCATAGATGCATGTTAGAAATCTTATCAATATGAGCCTCTTTTGTCAACAAAAACAAGTAAAAAAGCGGGTACTGCTTAAACTCGCAATAAAACCCGCTTTTTTTATTTTTTTCTGGGCTTATCGGGCCCTCCTTTTCTAAAAAAATATACAAAAACCAATGCCACCGGAATCAAAAAAAGAAAAATCAACTTAGGATTTAGTGAATCCATAACTCCTTGTGTCCAGCCCGTCATAGCATCCAGAATATCTTTGCCGGCCATAACACCGCCCCCTATCTCGTCGTAAACCTTGTGCTTGAGAGTTTTTACGGCAGGCATAAATTCTCTTGCCTTACTCGCAATATAATGATTTCTGTCCACAATAGCGACTAAAACCAACGCAAAGATAGAGCACAGAACGATGATGGTATTTTTGTTCCTCTTAATAAATTTCCATCCCGTATCGCCATAAAGAGTATTCTTTTCATACCATTCAATAGGCATAAGACAAATCCGGCTAAGCAACCAGGCAATAGTAGCCGCCCAATCAAGAATTTCTTTCAAAATTTTCCCGGTCTTGGTTTTGATCCAACACAAAACCCAAAAACAAACCGGACACCAATATTCAAAAAACATCTTCACCCTTCGTATCCACCCGGCAAAAAAACCCAATCCGGCCATTCTTCTCACCTCCTTCCACAATTTTTTATTAAAATTTTGTTAATTTTCAAGCTACGTATAGTCTACTACAGAAAGAATATTTTGTCAATAGCAAACAAATTACTGGGGAAAAATCGCCGGCTTAGTTTTACAAGCTGAATAGTTTACTCAAAAACAAGTAAAAGGAGACCAGCAAAGTAGCCGAGCCCATAAACAAGACAAAAAGAAGCAGACTATTTTGAGCATTATTATCTGTGTTTTCCATATAGATTATTTTACCAGAAAAATAAAAAAACTTCATCAAAAAATAAAGCTTGACTTTTATTTTAAATGTTTTATGATAAATACAAACTTGAAAACAAAAAGGAGGTGAGAAAAATGAATAAGATATTTGGCACAATATTTGCCATTGTGATAGCAGCCATTACCATCGCAGCCTCACAGCCACAGCCGACAAATGCAACTTACTATCAAGGAGAACCTGAAGGGTTCAACGGAATAACCTGGGGCACAAATGTTTCCAAGGTCAAAGGAATGATAAATATCATTGAAGTGAGGAACGACAGGGCCTATGCCAAAAAATCCGACTCTTACAATGTGCAGGGTGTCCAACTTGACACCAAATACTGGAAAGGCGTCGCCATTGCCTACGGAACCTTTAAAGACAGGCTTTATGAAGGAACCGTGATGTTTTTGGGAAAAAGTTCCTTTGAAAGTCTGAGATCAAAATTTCTAAACGATTATGGAAAATGGACAAAAGTGGACACGGACCAAAACAGGGGTATCACAAAGCTCTGGTGGCGGGGAAAAAAGGTTACTATTTCCCTTACCTACAATCACAAAGTTAAAAAAGGGAACGTGCTTTTCACATATCTGCCTACTTTAAAAGAGGTAATAAAGGAGTGGACAACTCCGCCTCCCAAAAGCACTCCGAAATACGGAGTCTAGCAGAAATAAACAAAAAAGCGGACGCAAAAGCGCCGGCTTTTTTTATTTTCGTCTCCAGTAAATAAGTCTAAGTTTTTAAGCGTACTTAGGTGTCCGACACCTAAGTAAAAATCCTGTGCAAAAACAGGATTTTTTTGTGAAGCGCTAACTGCGCTTTTTATTTTTTATCTGTTGATTGGTTAAATCAAGAAAGTTTCTCTTTGGAATAGTCCTTAATTGGATCTGTGACTTCCTTTAGCCTCCAGCGAAATTTGCAGAAATCACACCCCAAAATATATTCATCATCCTCTTCGTTCCGGGTCAAGCGCGGATTGTGTCTTCTGTCGTTAAGACAGGTCGACATAATCTGAAGAACTTGAAAATACGGAGTGGCAAAAGAGGAAAAGCCAACGAGTTCCATCAGCTTCATTTCATGTCCAAATTGAACCTCAAGCTGAATCCTAGGCTTCATATCACACATTCCCACATTTTCAATCCTTGCGGTTATTTTAAAACTATCGTTACTGACAGAGAAACCGCCCAAATCATCTAAAAAATAAGTATGAATATTCCCCGTCGGGATGTGTTTTAATACAATGAAATTATTTTCTCGTACGGCCATATCAAACTGCAGGTCAACGAGCTCCATGTGTCTTTTTTCTCCGGTTGATTTTATAAACACACTTACTTTTTCGCCGATACGGTTCCGTAGGTCTTCCAGAGTCCAATTCTTCCCTTTTTTCGCCTTTCTTTTTGCCAGCATATTTCCTTCCTCCTTCTCAAAGTTCTGAATTTTTCTAATTTATAGCAGTTTGCGCCCGAAAAATCAATAAAAATTTCCAAACCTAATCTATTTCAGGCGATAGCCATAAATAAATGAGGTTTTTATTTACATGTCAGTCCTTGAAATTTAATCAAAGCAAAATAAAAACAAACCATAATAACAACAAGGAGAAATTTTTACTTTACTTCTTTGAGAGACTCTTTTGAAAAAATAAGATACTTGTTGTTCAAAATATCCAAAACGTTCAAGTTGCGCGATTCGCCGACTTCAATGCCGGGAAGATTGTTGAACGCCCGGCTGACGTTGGCGTCTTTTCCCTTGGTGAGAAACACTCCCCTGTTCCTGCTTTTTCCGGCCAGCTTTCCAAACCCCTCTATTTTGCCGAGGTTTTTTACAATCATGTCGGCCTCTTTTGTCTTCGGCTCTTTGAGCTTAAGTTCGTCCAAAACCAATATCTGATTGTTTTTCAGCTTCTCTGAAAGAGCTACATAAAAGGCCTTTTTCATCATTTTCTTGTTTATTTTCTTTTTGTAGTTTTTTTCTTTGAGCGGTCCGTGAGTAACTCCGCCGCCAACCCAAATGGGCGACCTTGAGGAACCGTGTCTGGCCCGGCCTGTGCCTTTCTGTCTCCAAGGCTTAGCCCCGCCGCCCCTTACTTCGGCCCGCGTTTTGGCATGGGCAATAACCACTCTTTTGTTGGCGTTCATTGAAACAGCAACCTGGTGCAAAAGGTCCTCATTCATTGGAACGGCGAAAATTTCCTTGGAAACTTTCGCTTTTCCTACTTCTTCGCCCTTTTGGTTGTATACCGTTATGTCCATAATTAGATTGTTCGTATTTCAATTAATGTGCCTTTTCTCCCCGGAATAGCTCCGCTAACCAAAAGCTCGTTTGTATCTTTGTTTATTTTCAAAATCTTTAGATTTTTTACCGTTACCCTGTCCGACCCCATTCTTCCGGGCATCTTTCTTCCCTTGTAAACTTTTGCCGAGCCCATGTCGCCTATAGAGCCTCCTTCCCTTTCCGAATGCTTTTGCCCGTGAGTTCTCGGACCGCCGTGAAAACCGTGTCTTTTTACCACTCCCTGGAAGCCTTTGCCTTTTGATATTCCGCTAACTATTATTTTGTCTCCTTCATCAAACATCGAAACATCTATTTTGTCGCCTTTTTTAAAATCATCCGTTTTGTTCATCCTGAACTCTTTTTTCTTTTTACCCGTGGAAACCTGCACGGAAACATATCCGTCTTTCTCGGCTGTTTTTACTTGGGAAACAATATTCGGCTCGGCCAAAACCAAAGTTACCGGGTGAACATTCCCCTCATCATCAAATATCTGCGTCATTTTTTGCTTTGTTCCCAATATAAATTTCATTTTTTGTTTTCTCTTAGCAAAACCCCCGCCCGAGGCGGGGGTTTTGTCTAAATGGATTTAACTTCTATATCCACCCCCGCGGGCAAACTAAGACTTGTCAGCGAGTCAATCACTTTTGGGTTCGGATTTATAATATCCAGGAGCCTCTTATGAATTCTCATCTCGAATTGCTCCCTGGCATCTTTATGAACAAAAGTAGACCTGTTTACGGTATATTTTTTAAATTCGGTCGGTAAAGGCACCGGCCCGATATATTCAATACCGGCCCTGTCTATTGTTTCCACTATCTGTTTCAAGCTGTTGTCCAGTACCTTGTGGTCATAGGCCTTTACCCGGATTCGCAGCTTTTGCGTTTCCTTCACATCTTTCTTGCTTTTTTTCGTTTCTTTTTTAGGTGCCGCCATTCTCAATTCTTAATTCTTAATTCGTGATTCTTAATTCTTGTTATTTGACTATTTTTGTTACCACTCCGGCGCCTACTGTTTTTCCTCCTTCCCGAACTGCAAATCTTTGCTTCTCTTCAAGGGCTATCGGCGACATCAGCTTCACTTTGAAAGTAACGGTGTCGCCGGGCATAACCATTTCCGTGCCTTCAGCCAGCGTAACTTCGCCGGTGACATCGGTGGTTCGAATGTAAAACTGAGGCTTGTAACCGGAGAAAAACGGCGTGTGCCTTCCTCCTTCTTCCTTGGTTAAAATGTAAACTTCCGATTCAAACTCCGTGTGAGGAGTAATGGAACCGGGCTTGGCCAAAACTTGGCCTC
>CAZWRF010000017.1:0-16398 GCA_964636095.1 uncultured Candidatus Saccharibacteria bacterium
ATATCCTCGGGGGTAATATCAGGGTGTGTGGGGCGTATGGCTTCGTGGGCTTCTTGGGCATTTTTGCTCCTGGTTTTGAATCGTTTCGGTTGGGGAAGAGAATATTTTGCTCCGAAATTTTTCTTTAAAAAATCATGAGCTTGTTTCAGCGCCGACTCCGATATGTTCAAAGAGTCGGTTCTCATGTATGTAATAAGTCCGAGCGCTCCACCTTCTTTCTTAAGTTCAACCCCTTCATACAGCTGTTGAGCTGTTCTCATGGTTCTTTTGGCGGAAAACCTTAATCTGCTCCATGCCGCTTGTTGAAGTGTACTCGTTGTAAACGGAGGTCTGGGCCGGTGCTCCTTTGCTTTTTTTTCCACGGACTCTACTTCCCAATTGCTTTTTTCAAGTTCGCCGGTTATTTTTTTAACCTCCTTCTCTTCGGTAAGTCCCGGCTTGGCGATTTGTTCGCCGTTTATTTTAACAAGGTCTCCGTTCCATGTTTCTTTTTTGCCTTTTTCTTTTGCAAAAATCGCCGATATTGTCCAGTAGTCTACGGATTTGAACTTTTTTATTTCCTCCTCTCTTTCAACAATAAGCCTCAGGGCCACTGATTGTACTCTTCCGGCAGACAACCCTCTCATCAATTTTTTCCAAAGAAAAGGGGAGAGCTTGTAGCCCACCAGCCGGTCCAAAATACGTCTTGCTTGCTGTGATTCAACCAGGTTCATATCTATGCTGTGAGGGGTTTTTAGGGCTTCTTCTATCGCTTTTTTGGTAATTTCATGAAAAGCAATACGCTCCACTTTCTGTGACTGGGGACCTGTCAATTTGAGGGTATGGGTAAGATGCCAGGCAATGGCTTCTCCTTCCCGGTCTTCATCAGTGGCCAAAATAATCGTATCGGCTTTTGCGGAAACTTTTCTTAAGTTGGTGACATTTTTTTGGGCTTTCCTGGGGGTAACGTATCGAGGCTCAAAATCTTTCTCCACATCTATCCCCAGTTCGCTTTTGGGTAAATCACGAATATGTCCGTTGCTGGATTCAACTTGAAAGCCCTTTCCTAAAAAGCGGGAAATGGTGCGGGCCTTTGTTGGCGATTCTACAATAACAAGTTTCATAATTTAAAAATTTTTCCGTCTATTTCTTTTATAATACCCTTTATTTCCATTTGAGATAAGAGAGGGTTTGCTTGGGATATGGGCATGGAGCATTTTCTTATAAGTTCGTCGCGCTCAAGCGGCTCAAAAAGCAAAGAGGCAACTTTTTCTTCACCCGGCGAAAGCTCACATTTTTCTTCTTCGTTTCCCGGTTCTATCCCGAAAGCGCGGAGAATATCGGCGCTTTCGGTAACGGGAATCGCCCCCATTTTTATAAGCTTGTTTGTTCCTTTTGAATTTGTGCCGAAAATTCCTCCCGGCAGGGCAAATACTTCACGGTTGTATTCAAGTGCGATGAAGGCGGTTATAAGCGCGCCGCTTTTATCCGGAGCCTCAACCACGAATGTGCCGTGGCTTATGCCGGCCGCTATTCTGTTTCTCTGTGGAAATGTATAAAGAGCCGCTCTCATGGTATATGGATACTCTGAAACAAGACAGCCTCCATTTTCAACTATTTCATGCGCGAGTTTGCGGTTTTGGGGCGGATACAAAACCTGCTCTCCGAGTCCGCATCCCAAAACGGCAATAGTGCTCATTCCGTTATCAAGTGCCGCCCTGTGAGCGGCTGTGTCTATTCCCAGTGCCATTCCGCTTACAATTGCCACGTCGTGCTGTTTTAGCTCTTTTACTATTTTTTGGCAAGCCTCCTTGCCGTACGAAGAACATTTTCTTGTTCCCACCACCGCAAGAAAAATATTTTTTTCGTCCGGTAAATTTCCTTTTATATAAAGAATTTGCGGAAGAGGCTCGGCTTCAGCAAGGAGGGAAGAGAACTCGTCGGGAAGAAGCACGTTTATTTTTTCTTTTTCCAAAATTCCAAATTCTTTTTCAGGGTCAATTTTCTGTCTGAATTCTTCAAATTCTTTTCTTCCAAGAACCTCATTAAGTTCGGCAAAAGATGCCGACCAGCCTTTTTTATAGCTTCCAAAATGTTCTTTTATTTTCCTAAGGCCGGCAGGACCTATTTGCAAAGACTGGTTAAAGGCGTTGGCGTATATTTTCTCGGTGTTCACAATCCGTTTATTTTATATATGTAAGTGCCGTTTGTCAAAATTTTCCCTTTTTGGTATGATTTTTCTATATGCTGGACATAAAGTTTATAAGAGAACACAAAGACCTTATAAAAGAGGCCGCCAGAAAAAAGCACATCAAGTTTGACGTGGAAAAGCTTTTGGACGCGGATGAAAGGCGCAGAAAACTTACCCAAGAATCGGAGGCGCTTCGCGCGGAGCAAAATGTTGAAAGCGAACGCGTTGCCAAAACAACAGACAAAGAAGAAAAAGAGCGCCTCATAAAACAGCTCAAAAATCTCAAGGAAAGATTTGTTCAAAGCGAAACGGAACTCAAAAAGGCAAAGAACGAGTGGAACAAGTTGATGCTTCAGGTGCCGAACATTCCGGATCATTCTGTGCCGGAAGGAGAAACCGACGAGGAAAATCAAAAAATAAGAATGTGGGGTGAGCTGCCCAAGTTTCCCTTTGAGCCGAAGGGCCACATAGAACTGATGAAAGATTTGGACCTTGTTGATTTTGAAAGAGGCACAAAGGTGGCCGGCTTTCGCGGGTATTTTCTTAAAAATGAAGGAGCCACTCTTTGCCTGGCTATTTGGCAGCTGGCTTTTGACGAAATGATAAAATCCGGGTTTGTGCCTGTCCTTGCGCCGTCCATGGTAAGAGAGGAGAGTTTTGTCGGCACCGGCTGGCTACCTCAGGGGAAAGATGAAGTATACCGGACTCAGGATGATTTATATCTTGCCGGCACGGCGGAAGTGCCCATGATGGGTCTTCACAAAGACGAAATTTTGGACGAGAAAGAGCTCCCCAAAAAATACGTGGCCTTTTCTCCATGCTTTCGCAGGGAAGCGGGAAGCCACGGAAAAGACACCAAGGGTCTTTATCGTCTTCACGAATTTATGAAAGTGGAGCAGGTTGTTCTTTGCCGTGCGGACCACGAAGAATCGGTAAAATGGCACGAAGAAATTACCAAAAACTCCGAAAATGTTATGCAAAAGCTCGGCATACCCTACAGAGTTGTCTTAAATTGCGGAGGTGACTTGGGCCTTGGCCAGGTTAAAAAGTACGACATTGAAGGCTGGGTAGCTTCGGAGAAAAGATACAGAGAAACTCATTCTGCTTCTTATTTTCACGACTTTCAAACAAGACGGCTCAATATCCGCTATAGAGACAAAGAAGGAAACATGTATTTTACCCACTCCCTAAACAACACGGTTATTGCTACTCCGCGTATTCTTATCTCAATTCTTGAGAACAACCAAAACGAAGACGGTTCTGTTTCGATTCCGGAAGTCCTTCAAAAATACACGGGCAAAGAAAAGATAGTTCCCAAAAAATAAAAAGGACATTGAAAAGGAGGTGCTCGGGTGAAAAAAAATAAAATTTTTTGCGCCAAAAAAGGCGTTGAAAAATTGTTTAAATATATGTGCTGGGAAGACGAAATGGATGAAGAAAAAATGCTGGGTTTACTGATATTTGACGACCTTCAAAGAGACAGAGAAAGATTAAAGAGTGCCGATGATGTAGATGATTTCTTTTATTATTACCCCCTATTTAATATGAAGCCGGAAGAAATAGCGCTGGCAGATCTTATTTTAGGTGATATAAGCAAAGCAAAAGGGGAAAGAATCTTTTGGCATGTTTTTACGTATATTCCCAAAATAAGGATCAGGTAAAAAGTTCGGCAAAAACCGGGCTTTTTTTGTTTTTGGGTCTTAAAAATGATAAACTGAAGCTATGGTAGGAGTTAGTCCGGCAGTTTTGTTGGCAAGAAAAAGAAGAAGAAGGAAAATAATGTTCCGGGCCGGAATCGTTCTTTTTCTTGTTGCTTTTTTGGCTTGCGGTGCTCTTGTTGGAATTTTTTCAATTGAAAAATTCAAAATAAAAAATATTGAAGTAAACGGAAATTCTTACATTACAAAGGAGCAAATCACCGGCAGCGTTGAATCGATAATGTCGGCAAAAATTCTAGGCGTTGTTCCGCAGGATCGTATTTTTTCATTTCCCGAAAAAAAAGCGGAAAGTGTTCTTGAATCCAGATTTGGCCGGCTGAGCTTCGTTGAAGTGAAAAAACAAATTCCTGACACCATTTCGGTTTCGGTAAAAGAAAGAGAGCCTGCTGCCATTCTTTGCGTTGTCGACAGTAAAGACTGTTCTTTTGTTGACGATACCGGTTTTATATTTGAAAAAGCACCCTTTTTTTCTTCGGGAGTCTTTGTCAAATTTTTTGACGAGCGCAGGGAAAAACCCGGTATAGGCCAGTTTCTTATAAGCAGGAATATGTTGCAGAGACTTTTTGTTTTTCTGGATAAAGCCGAAGGTTATTTCGACATCAACGATGTTTATTTGGATGACGAAGGAGTGTACAAGCTGCAAACAAATTCGGGTCCTTTTCTTTTGTTGAGCGAAGCAGATGACTGGAGCGTGGTTTTTAGCAATCTTGAAACTTTTCTTGAGGGGTATAAAGACGGGGATCTTCCCAATTTTGAATATATAGATTTGCGTTTTGGGAACAAAGTTTTCTATAAAGAGAAATAATGCTTTATATCCGAAAATTTTTATGGTCATTCTTCGCTTTGGTTTTTGGTTTTCTTGCGCCCTTGGGAATTTTTTATTTTTTAAACATGATAGCGCCGCACCAAACGGCGGATGTTTTTTACGGAAAAAATCCGAAAGTGGAAGAGCAAGCAGCGGAGGAGCCGGTAAAAAAAACAGAAAAAAGTAGTGGCAAAGTATCCATGATTTTTGTCGGCGACATTATGATGGCGAGAGGCGTGGAAAATTCGGTTTTGGCAAACGCATCGGGTGACTTTTCATTTATTTTCAAAAATGCCGGCTTTATTAAAGATGCTGATATTTCTTTTGCCAACCTGGAAGGCCCTGCCTCCGACAAGGGAGAAGATTCGGGCAGTATTTATTCTTTTCGCTTCAATCCAAAATCGCTGGGTGCGATAAAAAAAGCCGGGTTTGATATTTTGTCCGTAGCCAACAACCACGCAGGTGACTGGGGAAGGATTGCTTTTGAGGACAGTTTAAAAAGACTGGAGAAAGAAGGAATAATTGAAATTGGAGGGGGATTTGATGCCGGTGACTCTACCGAAGTTAAGATAATTGAAAAAAATGGAATAAAGGTAGGCTTTCTTGGCTTTAGCGATGTTGGCCCCAACTGGCTTAAAGCCGGCGAAAAGCTGTCGGGGATTTCAATAGCGGGAAACGATTTGGGCCCTCTTGTGCGAAAAGCGGCGGGGGAGTGTGATGTGCTGGTCGTTTCTTTTCACTTTGGAGATGAGTATGAAAAAGCTGCCGATGACAGGCAAAAACATCTGGCCCGCCTGGCGGTTGATAACGGAGCGAAAATTGTTGTGGGGCATCACCCCCATGTCACAGAGGAGGTAGAAAGATACAAGGGCGCAATAATAGCTTACAGCCTTGGAAACTTTGTTTTTGACCAGAATTTTTCGGATGACACCATGGCGGGAATGGCGCTTGAAGTGAATATGGAGGGGAAAAATATAACGTCAGCGAATCCTAAAAAAATTAAAATAAGCAAATCTTTTCAGCCGTCCCCGGTAGACTAGAGATAAACACATTGACAAATTTTACTTAGCGTGCTATTTTGTACGGTAGATTCAGTTTAACTTGGAAACAAAAAGAAAGGAGGTATCGGATGATAAAAGCTAAAAAATGGCTGCACAGAATCTTGTATAGAACGATGGTACTGTTGTTGTTTTTTTCTGTTTTTCTTGCTATGGTTTTGGGGCTTCAAGAAATTGCGCCTCACTTATCTGCCGGTGTTTTTGTCGGCATTATTATTGTTGCGATGATTGTTATTAGCTTCCTACTTTCAAAAGTTCAAGAGAAGCTCGGTTTATAAAACCCAACAAAAGCCCCGCGCTTGGTGTGCGAGGATTTTATTTTTAGGCAAAAATAGTATATATCATAGTCTAGACTATGATATATACTATAGTCTAGACTATTTTAGAACTTGAAAATAAATATTGAAGTACCTGCGCGAGCGTAAGGCTCCATGCCCTTTAGCCACGGATAGGTGTCCTGTTCTTTCTGGTGGAAGTTGTCAACGGGTGTGGCCCACGCACCCTCCAAAAACGTAGCTGAAACGGCAAAATATTGCGCTTGTCCGATGGGGGAACCCTTTGCTGACCACCATGGTACGTACTTATCACCAAAATAATAACCCGGGTTGCCGCCTCCAAAGTAGTCTATGGCTATTTTGTTGTCCGGAGCAAGGTTTTTGTCGGTCCAGTCGTGAAGGCGCTTCAGGTCTTGTCCCCAGTCGTAGTTTGAATCAGTTGCTATTTTGTAGCCGTTGGGGGTGCCGCCGGCGAGTTCGTTGTAGTAGGAAAGATAGAAAGGAAAATTTACAACGATTCCCAAAAACATCCACAGCATCAAAAGGAACACAAATAATCCTCTCCATGCCGGCCTAAAGAAACTTTTGAATGCATGCCTTATCCAGCCGAAGATTTTTTCCGGCGTTTCCGCAGTTCGTTCTTTGACCCATCGTACGGTTTGCCTTGAGACTAAAAGATAAATAAACGGGAATGTGGGCAAAACATGCCTAATGCCTATGTTCAAGGGGCTGGCAATAGCCTGAGACCAGTAAATACCGATAAGAATAAAGCTTGCCGTAAGCGCGAAATTTTCTTTCATCCACGAGAAAATTGCTTTCAAGTTTTTTTCCCTGCTTTGTATCATGTTTTTAATGCCGAACCACAAGGCAATAATTGCAAGCACAATGAAGGCCAGTTGTTCTTTAAGGACGTAAAGCAACGGGAAATAATAGTGCCATCCGCCGGCGGAGATTTGCCCCACAAAATAAGTGGTATTTCCTCCGGCCTCCCGCTGAAGTACCATAAGTACCCCCAGAAAATAATGACCGAGGGCTCTAACTCCCGGAATTCCCGCCATTGCAATTACCGTGTTTGCCAGTATTCTGCTTCCGAAAGAGCCCAATATGTATGTTGTGTCAGAAATCTGTCTTTCTATCGGATAATTGCGGACATGAGGAATATAAACCAGCCAAATTAAGATAAGGCCGATTACTCCGATAAGAAAGATTTTCCAGATCATTATGGCCTCCTCCTTTAGGAATTTTTTCCAGCCGAAATTTTCGTAATTTTCAAGAAATACCCAAAGAAGCCCCAAAATAATATAGATTGGCGCCAAAAGAACCAAAGAAAATTTTAAGAGCTCTGCTATACCGAGAAGTATCCCGCAAAGAATGAGGCTTTTTTTAGCTCCGGGTCCATGTTGCTTGTATACAAAATTTACAAAGGCCGCCATGCCGATAAAAAACCCAAAGGCCGCCGCCAGGTCGGTTGTTACGTATCTTGAATGGGCAATGAATGTGGGCGACATAGTGTAAAAGAAAAGAGCCAAAAGACCCACCTTGTCGCCGTAAAGCTTTCTTACCCATACAAAGAAAAGCCAGCCGAAAAGAAGGGCCAGAAGCATTATGGGAAAACGGGCATAGTGAAGTATTTGATCGGCGTTGTTTCCCGATTCGTAAAGGAAAATTCTTCCCATGTCCCACTGTCCGTTTACGTATTCGGTCCAGGCCGTCACGTTGGTTGGAAAATTGAGATGCAGGAAAAGAAGAGGGAAAGCCGCCAAGTCTTTAATAAGGGGCGGGTGTTCCGGATTGAGCCGGTAGTCGCCAAGTGCCATGTATGAATAGCCTGAAGGGATATGGGCCTGCTCGTCCGTTGTCGCCGAGTCGTTCCAGGCGGAAAAAAACATGGCGACAAACATTATTGTCAAAAAAGATAATGCCAGGTATTTTGTTGGTTTGCTCATTTTAATTTGAATGAATTATTTTATAAGAATTTCAAATCCCGGAGTTGTGTCCAGGGTTAAATTGGGTATTTGTTTTTTTACTTCCTCTCTCAAGAAAGGGTCTGTTTCCATGCTTACTATGGCGCACGCGCCCGGGCATGCTATGGAGCTGATTTGAAAGGGAGAAATGTATTCTATATTTTTTTCTTCTCTGTTTTGTTCGGGGTAGGTGTCGGTGGCAAACATTATTGTTTGGGCAGGCATCGGAATACCCCCGGCCAAAACTCCGTCTACGTTCGCTATCACGTATTTTTTAACGTCATCGGGCAGTTTTTCAAGGTAAGTGCCTATGTCCCAGTATCTTCCGCTGAAAGCATCGTATACATTGGGTCTGGATGCCCATCTTATAAAATATTTAACGTAGACATGAACGGAAAGCACAGCAAAAAAAGCGAACATCAGAACGATGAGACCTTTATGAATTCTTAAAATTTGTCTTGTGTGCTCCGGATATTCTTCCGGTTGTTTTTTAATCCATTTATTTATATAGTCTCTTATTTTTTCAAAGCCGATGCCGGCGAATATCATAACGGGCGGTATCAAAATTATGCTCCTTAAGGCGTGGGGAATTCCTTCATTTGAAACGACGACGGGTAGAGACATAAGAACAATCCACAGAAACAAAAATCCTTCCGCCGAACCGAATTTTCTTTTTCGGAATATTTTATACAAAGAGTAGAAAGCGCCCAAAGCGAAAAGAATGGCTATCGGCCACCAAAGCTCCGGTTCGCCGGAAAAATTGTGGCGCCAGTTGAAATCGCCGACAAAGAAAAGCATACCGATGGTTTTTGCGCAGTTTAACGCTACAGTTAAAATAGGGGACCCGGAAGAAAAGACAGAAACTTGGGAAGTTCTCCCCAGAAAGTCGGCCGGATTTTGAAGAAAATAAATTCCCAAAGGCAAGCCGGCGACAAAAGTGGCCACAAGAAAAATTATCGCTATCTGCTTTTGCTTGTTCCTCCAGATCTTTATAACGGGTAAAAGCAAAAGTAAAGGCGCGATACGATATGCTATGTATGAATGAAAACCAAGTCCGAATGAAAGACCTGAAAGGACGGCAATCCATTTTGAATTTTTACGGGCCGATATAAGCAAAAGCGCCGTGGCCCACACGAGAAAAAACGGCGCCATAATTGCGCGAAACCCGATGCGAGAAAACAATATATGCCAAAAACTTACCGCAAGAAAAAAAGAAGAGAATAAAGCTATATTGTTGCCGAAAAATTCTCGGGCCAGAAAAAACAGCCCCAGAATGGTAAATATCCCGAATAACTCCGAAACAAGGCGCAGCGCCCACGGTTTGTTTCCGAAAAATTTCAAAGACAGAGCCGCTATGTTTATGTAAAGTCCTTCTCGGCCGTTGTTTTCTGTGTAGAACTGTTTGAACTGGCCCGTTTGCAGTGCTTCAAGAGCGTTGTTGCCGTTCATAGCCTCGTCCGAGTAAAGGCCCGGGGGGACCGTGCTTAATTGCCATAGGCGGAGAAATCCACCCAAGGTGAGTATCAAAATCAAAAAAATTATAACCTGCTTTTTGGACATTTTCTTTATCTTAATATTTTAGTCTAAAACAGGCGCAAAACCAATAAGCATATCCCCACACGGTTTTAATTATTGACATTAAAGCTCAAATATGTTATATATTGGACAGACGATAAGCAAAGACATGACCTTTGACTTTTAAATATTACGAAGCAAGAGGAGGAACAAATGAAAGATGAAATAAAAAATTGGGGCATGAGCACGAAGTGCGTACATGCCGGAGAAGAGTTCAATCCGACAAATTCCCACGCTATGCCGATTTTTATGACGAGCTCATTTAAATTCAAAGGCGGTCCCAAAGAAGCGATGGCAAAATTTGACCCTGAGCATCCGGATACGGATAATATATACGGAAGGTTCGGGAATCCGAATTTCAGGAACTTTGAAAGCAAAGTAAGCGCTCTTTATAGAGCGGAAGCTTGCCTGGCTTTTCCGTCGGGAATGTCCGTGATAAAAAATGTTTTTGGAACTTTTCTTGAGCCGGGGGATCATGTTTTATGCGGGAGAACTCTTTATGGATGTACTCATCAGCTGGTAACGGAGCCGGATTACTTTCGCAAGTTCGGGGTGGAATTTTCTTTTGTAGATCCCAGAAGAGCATGTTATGTGGTAAATGCTTTAAAGACCAATACCAGAATAATTTATCTGGAAAGTCTTTCCAATCCCACACTGGAATTAACAGACCTGGAAAACATATGCAAAAAAGCCAAAATGATAATGCCTTCCGCCAAAGACTTTCTCGTTGTCGTAGACAACACTTTTTTGGGGCCGTATCATATAAATCCTTTAAGATTGGGTGCGGATCTGGTTTTGGACAGCGACACAAAATATATAGCCGGCCATGGCGACTTGCTGGGAGGTTCCGTAGCGGGAAAAACGGACCTCATCGAAAGAATCGCCAAGCAGCGTGCCCATGGAGGCGCCATTCCGGGGGCTTTTGAAAGCTGGCTTGCCGCAAGAGGGCTAAAAACGTATGCCCTTAGAATGAAAGCCCACAACGAGAATGCTTCTCTTCTGGCCAAGGCGCTGGAGGGCCACCCGTTAATTAAAAGGGTCATATACCCCGGACTTAAAAGTTATATGCAGCACGGTTTGGCCAAAAAACTTTTGATGAGCGGATATGGAGGGATGATAGCCTTTGAACTCGCGGGCGGAAAGAAAAAAGCAGAGAAAAAAGCCTGGAAATTTCTCAAAGCCGCCAAAGGCGAAGAAATACTTACTTTGGCTGTAAGCCTTGGGTCTGTCGATGGCTTGATTGAATGCCCGGACTTTATGACCCACGCCAGCGTTCCGGAAAAAGACAAAAAAGAAAGGGGAATAATCCCGGAACTCCTTAGGTACTCAGTCGGCATCGAAGATTATGAAGACATTTGGTCCGCGTTTATGCGGGTTCTTTCAAAAATATAGCCCAAAACACCGCGCGTATTATACACATACGCACGGTGTTTTTTTATGTTAAAATAACAATGATGATAAACGAAGAAAACGCCGAGAAAATAACACCCCGGCAGGAATTGGCCGGATTAAAAGAACAGGTTTCAGTTTCGCCCGAGAAAGCAAAGGAGATTGTCGGTCGGCACTTGGAGCAAAAACCAGAGAGAGTATATGCCGCGGGTTTTACTCCTTCTCCCGAAAAATTTGCTCAGCTGGAAAAGCAGCTTCTGGACCCGCATTATAAGGAAAAAGAAAAAGCTATAGAGAAAATTTTTAAAATTGCCGAAAATCACGGATTGATAAACGCGGTCAAGGTTGCCCAAAAAGCTGACCCGGCTCTTTTGGATGAATTTCACGACAGGGTGGTAAAATATATCAACGAACAATGAATTGGATCAACGTATTTTCCGACCCGGTTTTTTTTGTTCCGCTAGCCGCCGTTATTTTTGGCAGTTTGTTTTATTATATTCGCCATTCGCACAAAATATCCGTTCTTAAAAAATCCTTTGACTTTTCTCTTTACGAGGTGAGCTTCCCCAGAGGCGGGGAGAAAAAAGAAGCGGGAGAAGAGTCCGCGTTTAAAAGCGCGGCCAGAGCGATGGAGCAGTTTTACAAAGGAATGTTGCAGGTAAAGCCATTTTTTTCTTTGGAACTTGTTTCTCCCGCCACCGAAAAAGAAACTAATTTTTATGTGGCTGTGCCCCGCGATTTTTTCCCCTTTTTACAAAACCAAGTTCATTCGACTTTTCCCGGTGCCGAAATAAGAGAAGAAAAAAGCGATTACAACATCTTCAAGTACAAGTCGCCGACCGTCGGCGCGGTAGCTCTTCTAAAAAAGAGAGATATTTTGCCCGTACACACTTATGAAGATTTAAGTACCAACCCCATGGAAATCGTGGCCAACAGTTTCTCCACTCTTTTAAGGGAAAAAGAAGGCGCCTCTTTGCAGATAATAGTCGACACTTCGAAAAATCACCTGGGGGCGGAAGTTAAAAGCACCATAAAGGCCATCGAGTCCGGAGGGTCGCTTGAAGAGGCTTTGCAGGGCCACGGGAAATCTTTTTTAAAGGATTTTGCGAGAGTGGCTACCGGAAGAACCATGCGGGCGTCAACAAAAATAACCGAAGATACCGCCAAGGCGTCGATTCTTGAATCTTTGAAAAAGAAAATGGAAAGGCCCATAGTATCGGCTAATATACGCATGGTAGTTTCTGCCAAAGACCAAAAGCGCGCACTTGATATACTTAAAGAAGTGAAAAGCGCCCTGGATCAGTTTTCCAATCCCAGGGGGAATGATTTTATAGTTTATGATGTCAGCGGGATGGCGCTTCGCAAGCTTTTTTATGATTTTTCTTTCAGGGTGTTCAATTCGTCACGTACCGTGAATCTCAACACGGCTGAGCTTTCAAGCATCTTTCATTTTCCATCCTACAAAATCAGCGCCCCAAAGGTTAAAAAGCTTGTTCTAAGAAAATCTCAGCCGCCCGCAAATCTTCCTGAAGAAGGAATTCTTTTGGGATACAACAATTTTAGGGGAGGACAGGTTGAAGTTCGTCTTGCAGCCGATGACAGAAGAAGGCATTTTTACACCGTCGGCCAAACAGGGACAGGCAAGTCCGTTTTACTCAAAAACATGATTCATCAGGATATAGCGGAGGGGAAGGGCGTCTGCTTTATAGACCCTCACGGAGATGATGTTGAAAGTATTCTCGGACAAATACCGGCAAAAAGATGGGACGATGTTATTTATTTTAACCCGGCTGACATAAAAAGGCCGCTAGGATTAAATATGCTTGAATACGACCCTGCCCATCCGGAGCAAAAAACTTTTATAGTAAACGAGCTTTTGGAGATTTTTAACAAACTTTATGACATGTCCGCGGCCGGCGGTCCCATGTTTGAGCAGTATTTCAGAAATGCCACAATGCTTGTTATGGATGATCCCGAATCGGGAAATACCCTTCTTGAAATATCACGCGTTTTAAGCGACGGCGGCTTTCGCAGGAAAAAACTTCTCAAGTGTTCAAATCCGGTGGTAAAAAGTTTTTGGGTGGATGCGGCTGAAAAGGCCGGAGGGGAAGCGGCTTTGCAAAACATGGTCCCGTATATCACCAGTAAATTCGATACCTTTCTTACCAACGACATCATGAGGCCCATTGTGGCCCAAGAAAAGTCTTCTTTCAATTTTCGCAACATTATGGACAACAACAAAATCCTCCTTGTTAATTTGTCTAAAGGCCGTTTGGGAGACATCAACTCCCATCTTTTGGGAATGATTTTAGTAGGCCGAATTTTTATGTCGGCCATGTCGCGTTCCGACATACCGGAAGCGCAAAGAAGCGACTTTTATCTTTATTTGGATGAGTTTCAAAACATTACCACAAAAACCATTTCGATGATTCTTTCCGAGGCGCGAAAATACCGTCTCAACCTAATCATGGCGCATCAATTTATAGGTCAGCTTGAAGAAGACATAAAGAAAGCTGTTTTTGGAAATGTAGGGTCGCTGGCCGCGTTCAGGGTGGGAATGGAAGATGCCGAGTTTATTGCCAAACAGTTTGAACCGATTTTTTCGGCGGAAGATTTGACAAATATTCCCAATTATAACGCGTATCTGAAACTTTTAATAAACGGGGAAACCAGCCTGCCTTTCAACATAGAAACCGCAGCTCCTCAGCCGAGCGACGGGGGAGTGGCAAACAAAGTAAAAGAAACATCCGCTATTAGATACGGAAAACCGCTCAGCGAGATAGAAGCGGAAATAGGCAAAAGATATGCCAAAGGAGTGACGGCGGAAAACGGTTAAAAATTTACTCTTTCTTCAAAGGAAGTGGGCCTTAAAAGACCGAGGCCTATTGATGCCGTGGCCGCGACGGCGAAAAGATATTGTATAGGCATAAATATCGCTAGCCAAATGGCCAGAGCATAGATTGTTATCCTCCCCGTGTTTATTGCAATTTCCCGAAGAACCGTAAATTCGTCTACATAGTGTCCTTGGTCGGCCATTATGTCGTAGCTTAAAGTGTTGAAAGGAGTGCTTGTAAATATTCTGGATACATTATGGAAAGCGCCAACCACAAAAATTTGAAATGCCGTTTGAATAAAAATCTTTAAAATCCAGCCGGCTGAATAAAAAAGACTGCCGAATTTCAGAAATCGGTCTTTTCTTTTTGTTTTATCAAGTTTTTTGCCGATAGTAAGCTGGAGAATAACGGTTGCCGCTATTATCAAGGTGGACAAGGCGCCTATCTTAAAATAATCGCCGTTTAGAAGCTGGTACAAAAAAATAGGCCAAATAACCAAAGTGGTGCCAGTTTCGGCGCCGTTGGCCGCGAAAGCCAAAAGACTTCGCCGATTTTTTTTGGCAAAGAGATTTTTCAGCGTTTGTCTGTATGTCCAGGAAAATTTTTCTTCCGTCCGGGGAATTGTAAGGTAGGGGATACCCGACACGAGGTAAAGTATTATTGCCGTTACAAAAAGAGAATCAAATCCGAATCGGCTGATAACGAACCCGCCTATTACGGGTATAAAAACGCTTATTACCATTCTTGTAGCCATTAGCGCGCTTATCTGCCGGCCCCGGTTCTTTTTGTCGGTGAATTTGGCGAAGTCTACATGATAGGGAAGCCAATACAGCAGTCTGTACAAGGTCAAAAGAAGAAGGATAACGGGTATAAGATAATGAAAATTTTTCTCGCTGATAAAATAAAACGCGGCATAGTATGACGCGCCCAAAAATACGCTTGTTCTCAATGCTCGCCTGAACCCGAATTTATTTATGAATCGCACTCCGAAAAACAGCGCCGATGCGTAAAGCGCCTGGCCGACGAGAAAAAAAAGAGCGGTAGATTGAAAATTTTGTCCGAAAAGATTGTATAAAAATATAGGCAAAAAAAGCCCCAATAGGCCCGTTGATACAAGTACAATTGTTTTCCCCGTGTAGAGAGAAACAAATCCGTGGGAAACTTCTCCATCAAAGTAGTGATTCTTCATATTGATTTAATTACATTATATAATATAATTCGCACTATGACCAAAGAAAAGATTTACAGAAGCGAAGAAAATAGGATTTTCGCCGGGGTTCTTGGCGGGCTGGGGGAGTATTTTGGCGTTGACCCAGTCTTTCTCCGGCTTATTTGGCTTCTTATTACGGTATTTACCGGTTTTTTCCCGGGAGTTATCGTTTACGTTTTCGCCATTTTTATTATCCCCAAAAAGCCTGTTCATCATCGCTCATAAAAAAGCCCCGTTTCGGGGGCTTTTTGTGTTTTTGTGTTTAGTAGGTTTTTATTGTTCTGTTATTGGCTTGGTTTATTTCATATTTCCGGCCGGGGCATTCCTTGAACCCGTGAATGCCGGAAAAAATAAGGCTTCCTTCTTCCCGGAATTTAAAGCAAAGAACCGGGCCTTGTTCCAGGCACGAGCCTGCCACCATAACGTGTATTTGCCGTACTTTTTCCCGTCCATCAAACAGTCCCAGGAAGAAATGTGTCGGATGTTCTTTATCTTGTACCCCAAATGTTTCAGCGGTAGCGGCGGAAAAATTTTTTTCCACAAATTCATCGTAGCTTTTAAATTCCAGCTTGCCCGCCCTTGCAAGGGCTAATACTTCCTGCTGTTGGCGGGGTAATTTCTGTAATTCCTCCGCGGTTAAATCACGCACATTCTTACTGCCGATAAATAACTCCATTTTGGTGTTTTCTCCTTTCTAGTATCTTTCTATGGATATGGGCATCTTTTTTAAACAATACCAACAGCGTTTTTCATAATAATATTCTCTCGTAGGACATTCATATTTTATATGAAGTCCCTCAAAATGAAGGCGGCCGTCGTGTCTAATCTCGTAGCAGAGGACGACGGGGTAGCCTAAGCAGGTGCCTTTAAGCACGGCATGAACCCGGCTTGTTTTTATAATTGTTGTGCCGTCAAGTTTTATGGCGAATCGTTCTCTCCTGCGAAGATCCGGGTCTTGCTTCCAGAATTCTTCGCAGTCTTCATACCACATGTCAAATCCGTAGTTTATGGCTATCACTTCGTGTTGGAATTTTGACAAGTTTTTCAATTGTCTTTGCGACAAAAGATGCGCAAGCCTGCCCTTCACCAACGACTCCTTGCCTTTTTCTTCCATACCAATTTTTTCCATTTCGTTTTTGGCTCCTCTCGTAAATATTCTTTTTTCAAGCTTGGTTTATTCAAGACAAGCACAATTTGGTAGTCTCGTCAATTCGTCGGGGTTTTGTAAATGTTTTGTAAGCATTTTGTAATTATTGTAAATATTTCAAAGTAAATATTTCAAACCCAATCTATTTCAGGCGATAGCCATGAATAGATTGGGTCTTTCCGTGGGCGTTATTTATTGGTTTGAGGGGGTTGACGAAAGAAGGGGATTTTTGATAAGGTTGGACTTAATGAAG
>CAZWRF010000018.1:0-15040 GCA_964636095.1 uncultured Candidatus Saccharibacteria bacterium
ACATCCGGAATCAATGCCCAGCTACTTCCCGAATAATACTGAACCTGATATAAAAGCGAACCGGCCGGCACAGTATCGTTCCAAGAAAATTCCCCCCACAAGTTACCGACGGTTCCCCAGTCAAAATCTATCATAGAACCGTACACAACCCCCTGAGCCGTGATATATCCCGAAGAAGCGTCAAAAGCAACGACGCCGCAAGCTTCCGGGTTATGAGTATCATCACTATTTCCTTCTTTCACCGCCGCCGGATGATTAGTTTGAGTAGGGTTACCGTATGTGATGGCCCACGAGCCATCACTACCGCTCATAGCCATTTGGGCGATTACGGCAGTTTCGGGCGCCGATGAAAATACCGAGTTATAACTGATATTATAAGGTGGGGACTGTAAAAATCCTCTAACATTTGCCCCGTAAGCCGCAGTAGTAAACGTAATACCGTCGTTGTTTCCGCTGCCTCTCTCAAAAGCAATATAATCAATATCTTCAGGGTCGTGGGTTTGGTCTGTCTCACAGCTCCTGTTCATACCAAGCCCCGCCTGGTCAACAGTAGGTTCGTTCAATGGATCTGTCCCGTCGTCAACATAACTTGTCACCCACGTACTGTCGTTTTCAGATGAAATGGTGTGCAAGACCGTAGGAGCGCTTGAAAAACTCGGGCTGAAAGTAACTATTTCGGTCTGGTTCCATCCGCTGTTCCCGCTAACCACCGCCACATCCTCTTTGGTGCCGGCAATAACCTGCAATCCAGAACCACCGTCATCCATTGTCCAAGTTCCCGCCTCCATGGCTATCCAATCTACTATGGTGGATCCTGAAAGAGTTCCATCCGCGTCATCGGCTTTAACCTGGAAACTACTCGCGGTCTTGTTCCGAACCCGCACCGATCGGCCCGGCGTAGAAGTCGAAAAGACTCTCGGAGAAGCAACCACAATTAAATTGTCATAAGTATTGTTTAAATTAACTGTACTGTAATCCTCGTCCGTAACGGTAACCGTACCGTATTCACCGACATATCCTGTCATCTCCATATTGTCCGAAGCGGTAGAAGTGGCTCCAATAAAAGTGTTTTCCCAAAATTGTTCCTCTGTTGTTTGAAACCAAGCCGAAGAAGTTAAAGAAGTATCTATGGTAAAGCTTCTTTTATTAGACCACTCGCTCCAAGTATTTGAACCATTGGGGTCTCTCGCCCTCACCCTCCACCAATAAGTTGTGCCGTTGGTTAAAGAACTTTGTGCCTTGAACCTCACTACGTTCCCACTGTTGAAAGGCGACTTGTCGGACGGAACGTTTACATTTTCAAACTGATTGTAATCATCCTGCGAATTTTTATCTATGGCAGGAGTGCCAAAATTGTAATCATTGTCAATCTGGATCTGATAATGCAAGTCGTCCGACGCTAAATCTGTAGTTGAAAATTCAAACCAGGGGCTGGTGCTGGCGGTTTTTTCATTATCAAACAACTTGCTTAAAGCCGGTGCAAGAGGAGGTCCGTTGGTTAGAACCTGCGGATAATTGTTGTAACCCGTAAGTTCACTCCCGTTGGACTTTACCGCGCGGAAACAATAGTAGGCGTTAGGTTCCAAACTGTTGGCTTCAAGAGCCCAATCCCATTCACCGTCCTCGCCTATGCCTATTTCATTCGGCGCGGCAACAGAGTTGTTTTCTTCTTCATACGTTGCCGGCGAATCAGAAACAGAAATCAAAACGGAGGGCAGAGTTGAACCGTCGCTTAAAGAGGCGTTGTCGTACCCTCGCCAGTCGGCAGTGGTACTGCCCGTTTGCCCAACATCGGACCACAAGGAAACAGCTGAACAATCGTCACCAAGGCCATACTGAATTTTAAACAGAGCTGAATTATCAACAGTGGAGGTGGCATTTGATATTTGAAGGGAAAGCCTCAACCGCAAAACATCACCCTCGCTAACGGAATAAGATCCTTCGGCAACGGTATTTTCAGTAATGTCTTCCGTTCCCGCCGGCCAGGGGTCGTCGGGGGTAAGGCTGGCCGAATTGTTAACATACCAGCGATAATAATTTTGAGTATATCTTGGCGCGTCGTTAAGTATTTCAGCGCCAAGCGTAACTGTCGGCACCGGCCATGTTCCCTTCCTGTTCAGAACAAGATTGGACGCGTTGTTCTCATCCCCACCTCCGCTGCCCGGACTTTGGTCAAACATCACGAAAACAGGATTATTGGCGGTCAATTTCAAGCCGCCTGATTGAGCAGTCGTATAGCGGTAAAGATAAGGATTGGGGTCGCTCCCTGTCCGGGTGGTTGAGGCTGTGGTTAGCCAATTCCATGCTCCGCTTAAAATATTATAGATACTAACGGCCGTATCGGCATAAGGAGTAACCACTGTAATATACCTGGTCATGTTGGGCGGAATTATATATTCGGTATCCAGATCCATGTCGCTATACCACACGTTCGCGTCGTTGCCATCTTTGTCCGCGCTGGCAACTACGACAACCGGTTTGTCCGCGACGACATAACCCCCAACCTGGCCATAGTCATCCGACCCCGGAGAAGGAATTTGGTAAACCGTAGTGGAACTTATTGAAGTATTGGTAGATGCATGGTTGTTGCTGTAATAAATATCAACATTTGTGTTGTCCTCGGTTCCGATAATAGCGCTGTTCCTGACATTGCCCCACCACTTCAGAGCCGCGGGCGGCATAACGGTAACTCTGTTTTGAACCGCTTCAAAATAGCCCATCACAGGAAGATCGGAACTGATGTGCCAGTGATACCACGCGGCTTGACCGGTATAATCCTGCTCCGAAAGAGAACCGGGGCCAATCTGAAAAGAACTGCCAAAGGCCGCTCCGTTTCTGTACATCTGAACGGTTGCCGTGGCGATTCCCGGATTATAAATATCAAAACTCGGAGCCGTTCCGTCGTAAGTTTGAGTAGTATACAAATCCGGCGCCTGCCAGGCAAACGGCACCCACATATCACCCCCGCCGACACTTCCGGAAACACCTACAGGACCGGTTGAGTTGGCAATACTGGCTTTATTGACGTCGACATTAGCTAAAGTTTTTCTCTCGGCCGTGGGGAAATCGGTATCTTCGGTGGAAACATTGTTGTCAATAATAAAATCATTGCCGTCAAAAAACGAAATGGCATAAGAGCCTGTTTCGTTGTAATCGCCCAAGGCCACAGACCGCGGAGTTCTTGTGTCATAAGAGAAAGTATCTTCATCGCTGGAGTTGGAAGAAACCAAGGGGTTGCCGTAATACATATAGATGGTGGTTGTGCTTGTCTGGAGTATGGAATCTACTTTCACCCAGAAAATGGCATCGTTTGAAGCATAATCAAAAAACTGTGTCCAATAATCAAGTTCGTTAAAAGTATCACCGACATAGCTCTCCGGGCTTGAAGTCGCGTAAAAAGACGAGGAATCGCTTTGGTTGTTGTATTCAGTCCCTATCCAGCCGGCTGTCATGGCGCTGTCCATCAGGCGCACTTCATCAATTAATCCGTTAAACTCTTGGCTATCTCCATCTACGCCGATACGGCCCCAGACGGAACTACCCGATTGGGCCGCGTCACCATACAATCTGACAGCCGCGCTATTATCAACATAATAATCAACTTTATTGGAACCGTCCCTTGTAACCACTATCTTGTGCCAATTGCTATCACTCGGGCTGGGTTGGGTGCTATCACTACTGGAAACAATTCTGAAAAACATATTATTGGACGACCATGGGCCTATTTTTTGACTGGCGCTGCTGCTATTAGCGATAGCAAAACCGTCGCCTCTGGAATACCACCACATGGAAATAGTAAATTGGCCGGTAAAAGTTATATTCGAAGCCATATTCAAATAGTCGTTATTGCCGTCAAAATCAAGGGCTTTCCCCACCGGACCGTCCACAACATCGTTGCTAGCCATAGATCCGCTACTGGAACAGTCATCGCTGTTTGATGTGCTGTCCAGCTCTTGCGGCTGGGTACCGCTCGGGTCAGCATTGAGCGCCCAGCGCCCTTTATAGCTGGAATTCCAAACATTCTCACTACCGTAAGTGGAGTCCGGCGCCGGTTCGGTGGCGGAGCTGTTGCCGTAATAGATATAAAAAGTGGTGTCCGTGGTGCTCGCCAAGGAATCGGCTTTAAAATGCAGTTCACCTGTCTTCAAGCCGGTGTCAATGTCCACGACTTCGCGTGGCAATTCCGTCTCCATATCCGCCTTCGTCACCCTGATGTCCGACCCGTCGGAATTAACATTATCAAAAAAATCACTGCCCAAATCGCTCAAATCAACATAGACGGGGAAGTTTGAGAGATCTTCGTCAACCTGCGAACCTTGTACCGTAATAGCGATTCTTTTGCTCCAATCACTGTCATACCACGTTTGCAAGCTCTCGCTTACAAACCGTACATCGCTTCCGTCCGAATTTACGTGGTTCCAGAAATCCGTGTTGGTATCGTCCACATCCACTTTAACCTGGAAATCCGTGAGGTCATTGGAGTTTCCCGAATTATCGACATAAACCGGCATTTTATAATCCCAGGAGCTGTTCCACCACGGGTCGAGCATGCCATATCCACTGCCATTTCCCACAGTCTCAATGTAGAACTCACCATCGGAGTTAGAAGGAAACTTTACCTTCATTTCAAAGTAAAGGGTTTGCCCCGGTTCAATTTGCTGTTCTTCCTCTAAGCTTTGTTTGACAATAAAGCCGTTGGGTACTTCTTTCCTTTTTGGCGAGAATCCCAAAAAAGAAGAGACCTTTTTAAGGAGTCCGCCTTTTTTAACTACTGAACCGCTAAAAACATTTTCTTTTTTCCAGTCATTTACATACCTTACTCCTCTTTGGCTGCCGATAACTCCATTTTCCACAATACAATTACTGTTATCGGAATTAAGGCTATCGCACATTCGTGTTTCCTCCGTATTTTTACAAGAAAAAGACACCGCTTGATCAGAAGAAGAAGCTACTTCTTCCCACCCGCTCTCGCACAAATAAGCAATGGGGCCTTTCTCCGGATAACTGACTACTTTCGGCACATTCTTCATCCATTTATTTATGCTTTCAACCTGGCCCTTGTCGCTGGGGAAATGAACAAGAAGGGAGAAAGATTCTTCTTCGTCTCCGGTATTGGTAACGCTGAAGTAGACCGTGTCTTCCGAGAGGCCGGTATATGTTTTCTTGTCGGTTTTAATAATGAGGTTCTCGTTCGAGTTGTCGTCGGTGTAGGTAAAGTTTATCTTTTTATCTTTGGATATTATCAATTGGTCTTCGGAGCTTAAGTCATCCATTGAGTTGAGCTCGTTCGTGGCGTTGTCGGGCAGCTCTTCGTTTTGGTTGTCGTCGGGGCTGATAATGTCTTTTAATGTTTGTTTGTATTCGGCATCCAGCCAGGCGCCGTCGAGGTATATTTCCGCTGGAGAGTTTTCGTTGTTCCTTAAGTATTCAAAAGATACCTTTATGTCTTTAAGCTGGTCCCAAGAGTTTACTTCCGGAAGTTCGGTGGAGAAATATCCGCCGTTTGAGGCGTTGGATATCTCTTCATTGATGAATATCTCTCCGGCGCTGTACCACTGTCCGGCAAAGAAATACCTTACCATCAGCTTGTCGTCTTCATTTCCTGTTTCGGAAGCCAAGCCGGCAAAAGAGAAGTTTAAAATTACTTTCTTTAAGTTCTTTCCGGTAAGACTTCCGTCTATGCCGAAACCCTTAAGCTCTATTGTGTGGCATTCCTTGCCCAGTGTTTCGCAGGAAAAGACGTTTGCTTCCGGAGTTGTTGAAGCTTGCTCCGCACCATCCGAAGTAATGTCGGATTGGTCCGAAGTGGTGGTAAACGTGGAAGTGGAGGTTTCTTCAATTATGGTTTCGGGTGTTGTTGTATTGTTGCCTGTCTCTATTATCTCATCAGTGGTGGAGGCATATACGGTGTTGAGGCCGAAAAGATGAAAAAGATACGAAGTGCTGCCATCCTGGGGCTCAGCAGGCTGCTCTTCTTCTTGGGGAGGTGTTTGTTGTTCTTCCGCAGGAGGGGATGTTTCCTCGGGTTGAGGTGTTTGCTCGGGCTCTTCAACGGCAGGTTGTTCTTCCTGCTGCTCTTCAGGCGGTGTTGTCTCAGTTGATGTGGCTGACTCTTCGGCCTGCCCCGTATTTGAACTTTGTTCATAGTTAGGGGTAGAAGTAGCTTCTTCCTCCGGCTGAGGAGAGGTAGATTCAACCGTTCCCCCTCCTGAAGGAGTTGTGGTCGCTTCTTCCCCTTCCGTTGGCGTATTCGTTGCTGTTTCCTCTTCCGGAGTCTGTCCCGTACCACTCTGAGACGAGTCGAAGGATTGGTTCGGGGTTGTGGTAGCTTGCTCTTCTGTTGAGGTAGCCTTGGGAGCCGGTCTTGGAACGGTTTCTCCGAATATTACGTATGATGAGTTTTCTTTGTCGAAATCAAGTAAAGAAGCTTCGGAAGAAAGGTTCTGGTTTAGGGAAGCAAAGCCGTTGTCCCAGCCGTCGGATAAAAAGTTCGTTGGAAAGATATGTACTGTGTTTGATTCGTTGCCCGCCCAGACGAATTTTGCTCCGAGCCAGACAAGGGAAAGAACCATTGCTACACCAAAAGCAATGGAGAGAATCGTCTTCCATTTTTTCATAACAGGTGTACTAAAAAACATAAATATTGCAAATACACCTTGCACTATTATTTTACCATTTTTAAAGCAAAAAAGCAGTTGTGAACAACTGCTTTTAGCGGGCAAAAAACCCTTGAAAAATATAGTTTTTTTCTTTTTCTATTTTTATCTTTGCACGCTCTTGCGCACGTCCTCTATCTCCGTGTCTATCAACTCTTCGGAAAGATCGAGCACTTCCCTCATCTTTTCAAGCAAGTCGCGTTCGGCAGGAGTAAGCTGGGGCCTCTTGTCCAAAATGTTGACCTGTTCTTCAAGTTCTTCGCGGATGGCGGAAAATATTTTATCGGTTTTTTCTCTGGCCTCGTCGGCTTCCTGAAGTATTATGGCCTTTTCTTTTTTAAATTGCCTCTTGCGGTATATATTCATCGACAGCAAGGCGCCGCTAAGAAAAACGAAGAGGAGCAAAATAAGACGCTCCGTTGTAAAGAGAGGTTGGGTTGTCGCCGAAGGAGCCTGCTCCCCGGTGGATACAATGGGCGCCACATAAGGAATCAAAAAATCTCCGCTTGACTCACGAAAATTTCCGGCTTTGTCATATGCCTTTACCGTTATCTTGGTATTACCGCCCGGATTTGCGGGTATCAAAAAAGCTCCATCTACAAGGTCGCCGGGATACAAAGTTTTGGAAATATCCGGACCGATCGAAACTTCATAGCGGTCCATACCCGACAATTCATCGTTGGTTTGAAAAGAAATTTCCGGAGCGGAAGCGTGCACTCCCTGGTCAAGAAGCTGAATGCTGAACTCTAAAGGAGGAGTGAGGTCGATCATTATTTTTTCCTGGCCGATACCGCCCCATCCAAAATCGTTTTTAAACTGCGCGGAGAAATACCACTGCCCTTCTTCAAGATTATCCGTTTCCCATGAATCAATCGGGGGCGTATGTGCCACGGTCGGCTTGGTGTCCGATTGTTTCGACATCGACAGCCGGATAGATGTTATATCCGCCGGAAGATCCCAGGAAAATTTGGCAGTGGAAGTTGAATACCACTGGTCGGGCTTTGGATGAGTGGAAGAAGTGATTTTCGGAGCCGCCGGGGCAAGCTCCGGCGTCTCTACGGAGGGGGCGGAAGAAGGAGCCGGCGCGGACGGCTGCGGGGCGGCGCTGGATATGGTGTATGTCGCATCAAGCCCGCCGGAATACACGTTTGTGCCCTTACCGTCGGCAGCAAGAACGGAGCCCTTGGAAAACGACACTTTTGCCGTGCCGTTTTTTAGCGCTTTGAAAGTTATGGTGACAACCGTTGACTTTGCCGAAAAGGCGGACGGAGTTCCTCCGCTGAAAGTAACGGTTCCTCCCGAATTTGAGATGGTGGGGTCGGCAGTCCAAAGAGAAAAAACCGAACCGTCTTTGGACACGTTGGACGCGGAGAGAAACTGATTATCAAAATTAATTGTTGCTTCTGCAACGTTAACTTTTGCTCCGGCCGGGTCCAGTATCACCTTAACAGAAAATTCCTGGCCTACCTGAAATGTTCCACTTGCGGGGGAAAAAGAAAGATCCGCTCCGGCCGCGGAAACAAGAAAAGGAACAAGCATAAAAAACATGCTTGCAGCCAAAGCGAGAAAAAATTGCTTCTTTTGAAATCTCCCCATAAAACATTCCGTTAAACTTCCTCTTAAACTTCCGATACGTTGATACGGATGCCCCCCGTCTCATGAGATCCCTTCAACGGGAGAGAAACAACCAAAACTCCGTTTTTCATCTTGGCTTCGGCCCTGGAAGAATCCACTTCGGCGGGAAGAATAATTTGCCGGTAAAACTTGCCCCAATTGCACTCCTCAAGTATTTTTTCAACGTTTCCTTCCTCTTTGTTGTCGAAAACCAGCACTTGCCCATCCGGCCTTGTCCTCTGCCCTCTTATGGTGATGATGTCTCCGTCGCCTTGAATTAAAATGCTGAAATCCTGAACACCGGCGCCGGCAATTTGGGCGTAAATTATAATAGAGTTTGGATTCTGAAAAATATCAACGTTCAACTGCGCGTCGTCGATGTTTTCTTTGGGCACCGCGTTTTTAACCTGGTCTTCAACGCTCTGCTGTTGAACGTTTTCAGTGGACGGCAAGTTTATTTTTTTCTTTTTTAATTTTTTTAAGAAAGAACCTATCATTACTTATATTATAAACTATCGGCCAGCTTTAATAAAATAAGTTTGTGGATAAACTGTTGACAGCTCGTGTAAAACTATGGGATTTTACCAGATTTTTTTCTCGTACTCCCGGACCAGGCGATGCGTGTTAAAAAACGACAAAAGTCCCATTGAATGTTTCATTTTGGAAGTCCATTCTTCTTTTCTTCCGTAATAGCACTCAACCGCATCGCTAAGCTTGTCGTACATGTCCTCCTGATTTTCGCATCCAAAAGCCAATCCGCTGTGCGCGTCCCGTTCAAATCCTTCCAGCCACCAGCCGTCGAGAATGGACAAATTCAATACGCCGTTTAAGGCGGCTTTCATGCCACTCGTTCCGCTTGCTTCGTAGCCACAAATCGGATTGTTGAGCCATACATCGCAGCCTGAAACCATGCGCCTGGCAATGTCCAGATTATAATCATGAATCTGCGCTATCTTCACTTCCCCGCCGATTTCTTTTTCGTGTTCATAAATGGCTTCTTGGCTGCCGTTGCAAAAACTGTCATCGGGATAGCACTTTGAAGCAAAAACGATTTGAACTTTCTCTTTGCAGATTTTTTTAAATTTTTCCAAGTCCGAAAAGATAAAAAGAGGGCGCTTGTAAGGAACAAACCGGCGGGCAAAACCTATGGTAAGAACATCTTTCTTAAAATCGGAACCCGCTTCTTTGTTGAGCCAGCTGACAAAATTTCTTTTTTCGCCATCGCGCGCTTTTGTTAATTTGCCGTCGCTTATAAGACTCGCGGCATTCTCAAAAATCTCCGGCTTGTTTTTCCACCCTTTCAAAGATTCATCAAATAATTTTTCCATAAAATTTCCGGTCCACCGGGAGTGATAAATACCGTTGGTAACGTTTTCAAATTCAACGCCCGGAAACATTTCCCGGCATATTTCATTGTGCTTTCGCGAAACGCTGTTCTTTTTTCCGCTCAAATTTATGGCCAGGCGCACCATGTCGACTTGTTCCGCTCCGGCAATGTTTTTAATGTCAGGGGGAATCGTTTCCCCGAACGTTTTGTTGAACAGACTGTAATCAAAATATTCACGCCCGCTTTCCACGGGTGTGTGAATGGTAAGGCTTGTCTTGGAACGCACCAGCTCAGCATCGCGGCTGTTCTTTGACAGAAGTTCAAAAATAGACAAGGCGCAATGTCCTTCGTTCAAATGATAGCGGGAAATATTTTTATAACCCATGGCTTCAAGAGCGCGAACTCCGCCTATACCCAGTATCACCTCCTGCCCCAGCCTGGTATACCTGTCTCCGGCGTATAAGTCTTTGGTAAGGTCCCTGTCCCACGGCTTGTTTTCGGGCAAATAACTGGTCAGAAAAAAAACCGGTACGACGTGTCTGCCCTTCCCTTTTATATTCATCTGCCAGATGCCTATTTTTACTTTGCGGTCTTCAATGCCAACCTCAACGGTCTCGCGGCGCTTTTTCATAAAACCGGATGGGTCAAACGCTTTTTTCGCGTCATCGTCTTTGTGATACATTAGGGAAACTCCCGCAATATTAATTCCCAAATCGGCGCACGAAAAAAGCGTATCCGCGGCCAAAACCCCCAAGCCGCCGGCATAGTTGGGCATGTCGCTTATAAAAGCGAATTCGGGCGAGAAATAGGCAACCGTACTTTTCACAGTTCCTGCACTTTTAATTTGTAAACGGTAGGAGATTTCAGCTTTTTCAGCCTTTCCAGATATTCAATGACCGTAAGAACGAACTCGGCGTGGCTCCACGTAAGAGGACCAACCGAAACCTGCCGGCCGGTAAGAGAGTCTATCTGTTCCGACAATATTCCGGAATTCAAGGCGTATTTTACCGTCCACTTAAGCCAGTTGTACCCCGTTTTGAGGTCTTCTTCTTTCTTTGCTTTTTTTATGTGGTATCTTGCAAGCCACAGCGTTGTTATAAACCACGGATTGCCCGAAAGCGACTTGTCCGAGCGCCAATAATTGTCATTCTCAAACCGTCCCACCCCGCCTACCGGCATTCCGGAGCTTAAATATCTTTCCGTAATTTTCACCGCTCTTTCCAGCCGCGGGTCGTCTATGTCCAAAATATTAAAATTAAAAATTCCGAAAACACTGCTGGCGTCAACGGTGTTGTCATGCACGATTTTCCCGCTGCTAAAATCTATCAATTTATAAAAAACACCGGTGTCTTCGTTGTAAAGATACTTCATTATGGCTTCCCTTATTTCTTCCGATGCCTGAAAATATTTATCGTGGTCCTTTTTTTCATCCAGGGCCGAAGCAAGCTGGCTCGCGGAGTAAAGAGCGGCTGATACAGTGGCGACAGTAAAAGTGGAAACGCCGAAAAGCCTCTCCCAGAGGTCGTAGCTCGGCTTTGGAAGCTTCGTTTTTTTCTCCCGAAATTCAAAAAGAAAATCAGCCGATCTTTTAACAAGAGATTCGTAAATACCCTTTAAAAATGCCGTGTCTTTTGAGCGCTTGTAATGCTCCCATAGCGCGCACAAAACAAGGGCCGTTTCGTCTTCTTGAATAGGAAGAATTTCCTTTCCGTCTTTAAACCAGGAATGCCAGGAACTGCCCAGGGAGCCGTCGGCGGAATATTTTTGAAAAAAATACCCGTTTTCATCCAGTACCTTGGAACAAAAATCAAAAAAACGCCTGGTAATATCCGAGTACCCGCTCTTATCCAAAGCCATGGCGGAAAAAGCCGCGTCTCTCATCCAAACATAGCTGTACGTGTCGTGCCCCTGGTGCAATATGTCGCTGTCGCCTGAGGCTATTATCGCCCCCCTGTTGTCGCAATGGCTTCTTATTATAAAAAGCGATTTTTTAAAAAGCTCTTCTATATCCTTGTCCAATCCGTCAAATTTAACCTTTGCTCTGTCTATCCAATCGTTCCAAAACTTTAAAGTCGTTTCAATTATAACATCGGGTTTTTTATCCAAAACATGCTCGTTTAAAACCCTTACATCCTTTAAAGTCTTGCCCGCCACTATCCAATAGGTCACGTGAAAAGTGCCTTCGGCGTCGGGGGTCTTCGTAAAACAAACGGTTGAGTCAACCGAACCGTGCTCAATAGTATTTTTGGAAAGAAGCCCGTCTTCCGCGTCTTTCCATGTCCCTTCTTTGCCTTCGGTGTTGAAGAGACCGATGCTATAATCGTCAAAACTTTTCCCGCCCACTCTGCCGGTAACCAAAAAAGTTCTTTTGCCTTTGTAGTGGACAATCGCGTTCTCCGCCGGCGCATAATAAGCTGTGTTGCCGTAGCGGTTTTCGTATATTTGAAATTGCTGGTTGAAAAAAATCTTAACCGTGCGCTTCTTTTTGCTTAAATTTTTAACGGCAATTTTTCTTATAAAAACGTCCTTTTCATTGTAAACCAAATCCAAAAAATCCAACTCTATAGCGAGTTTTTTGTTCATTGCCCTGATTTTTGAGGCCAAGGCATCAGTTTGGTAGTCGGCATCAAAAACCCAGCTTTCGTCGTTGAGCCAGCTGAAATCGCCTTCCACCCAAACGCCTATTTTGTGAGGGAAGTTAACGTCAATATGGTTGCCCGCGTCAATTTCCGGATAATAAAAATCGCTTACCTGTCCGTATTTGTTCAGGCAAACCAAAACATTTCCGTTTCCAAGCGCAAGCTGTTTAGACATTGTAATTTTCTTTAAGGTGGTTGTTTATCACCTTCATCGTGTCAGTTTTTGTTTTTACTTTTGCCAGCTTTTCAGCCAATACGCCGTCTTGAAGGATGTCCCCCACCCACCTGGCAAAATCGTTTTTCTCTTTGTTCACATGATAACTGAATGTTTTTCTGTCCATTTTTTTTACCACCTGTTTCAGCTCCACCAAATCTTTTATTATGGTGCCGTCGACAACCCAAAAACAATGCTCGGGAGAAGCAATAAACAAAGGCCTCTTTTGTGTTATTGTAGACATAGTGAATAATTTACTAAATAAACTCATTTAATTTTTTATTTTTTCCCGCGACCTTTTTTTATTTACTCTTAATTTTAAATCATTTAAAACATTCATGAAAGAGATAAAAGCTTCGTACGGGGATTCATAAGGGTTGAAATATTTGTGAACATCTCCATCCGCGAACCATTTGGTGCACATATAATAAAAATGGTCGGAAGTTTGCATTCGCCTCCAGTCTTCAATGATATTTTCATCCTTTGTTTTTAAAACATCCTTTTCCAGGTCATAAAGTTTTTGAAAAGCGTCGTACTGCATGGGGTTTGACCGCCAAGCGGAAAGGTCTCTTTCAACATCGGCCCAGGATACAAACTCCGGCACATCCAGTTCGCCCACAGGCTTATAGCGTTTTACCGCCTCGGTCGGAGTTACAAAATCGTTGTCCGGATGTTTCAGTATTTCTCCGGGCAGGGCCCGGAAGAAATCAAAAATTCCCGTATCCTCCCATTGATGCTCGCCGAACGTTTCGTAGTCCATGAACAAATTCACAGTATTTCCGTTCCCGTTGATTGCCGATACCCAATGGGCAAACTTATCTGCCGTTAGCGGGTGTTCTTTCCATTCTTTGCACGAAAAGCGAAACGCTATGTCATCCGACAGCTTGTAGTTTTTCAAAAGAAGCTTTATCTTCTTTCTTCCCGCCGGCCTATAAACGAAATTAGGGCTTCGCCATCCCAAAATATGGTCGGCCCCTTCCGCCAAAACTCCCTTGTATCCCATCTTCTCAACCTCTCTTGCCAGGTCGTTGTTATAGATAAGTTCGGTGTTCCTGAAAACCCGCGGTTTTTTATGGAAGAGCTTCTTTATTTTTTTTCTGTGCAATTTAATTTGCTCCCTAAATTCTTCTCTGGAGTAAAGAAGAGACAACGAGTGGTAATAGGTTTCGCCAAGAATCTCCACCCTTCCTGTATTCACCAGGGCCCTAAAAGATTCCAGAACTTCCGGGTAAAAATTTTCCATCTGCTCAAGAACCGTACCGGAAAAGGAAAAAGACACTTTGAACTCCGGATAATTTTTCAAAAGTTCTAAAATAATCTTGTTGGCTGGCAAATAACACTTGTCCGCCACCTTCCTGAAAATTTTTCCGTTATTGAGGTCGCTGTCAGAGGAATCATTGAAATAATCGCCGTTGCTACCAACGTCAAAGATGCGGTATTTTTTAATCCGCATTGGCTGATGAACTTGAAAATAAAAACAAACCGAAGCCATATTTTTTAAATTCTAAACACTGCACGGACAACTTAATAAACCGCCGTATACTTCCATGCATCTTCTGGCGGCTTCAAACCAGCTTATTTTTTCAAGCTCCTCCCTGCCGTAATCTCTAAGGCATTGATGAAGCGAGGGATGATTCAAAACGGATAAAATTTTGTCGGCCATTTCATCGACATCCCAAAAGTCAACTTTCAGGGCGTTTTGGAGGACTTCCGAAACTCCGGAGCGCTTTGAAATAAGAACGGGGGTGCCGTTCATCAGCGACTCCAGCGGCGTAATGCCGAAGGGCTCGGAAACGGAGGGCAAAACGTAAAGGTCGGCCAGCTTATACATTTTATTCAGCTCGTCTCCTCTCAAAAAACCGGTAAAAAACACCTTGTCGGATATACCCATATACGCCGCCTCCCCTATAATCTGCCTCTCCATATCACCTGAGCCGGAGATAACAAACATAACGTTCGGGTCGTAATCCAGAACCTTTTTGGCTGCTTTCAAAAAATAATCGGGCCCTTTTTGCAGAGTGAGCCTGCCCAAAAAAAGAACTACTTTATTTCCGGCTTTCTTGAACTGAACCAAATTATTGTCCAGTTTCAGTTGAGAAGAGTGCTCTTCCATATCTATGCCGTTGTGAACAACTTTAATTTTTTCCGGATCAATACCGTAGTGCCTTATGATGATATTCTTGGTAAAGTTGCTGACTGCGACAATAGTATCGGCTTTTTCCATGCCCTCCTTTTCCACGTCATACACATGGCTATTTACGACACTATCGCTGCCCGCGCGGTCAAATTCCGTGGCATGAACATGAACCACAAGAGGCTTTCCGGAAACTTTTTTCGCTTCAAGCCCCGCAAGAAACGACAGCCAGTCGTGGGCGTGGATAACATCAAAATCCTCGCTTAGAGCTATCCTTTTCGCTTCGGCGGCGTAGCGGCGAACTTCCTCAAAAAGATTTCTCCCGTAAAGAAGCGGATTTACATTTACAAGGCCTTCTTTGTATTGCTGGGAGGTAATGTAGGGATGAATTAGAAGATCCAGCGCATGAATTTTCACGCTGGAAGGCATGTCAGCAAAAACAAATTTCATATAGTT
>CAZWRF010000019.1:0-14911 GCA_964636095.1 uncultured Candidatus Saccharibacteria bacterium
GTCAATGCGTCCGTATTTTTCGGTAAAAAAAGAATACAACATGCCCGATTCGCCAAAATCTCTTTTTTTAAAAAGAAAAGCCTTGGTTGTATATATGATATACGACACTAATTCTCTATTTTAAATTTGAAATTCAGTTTATTTATTTTTATGTCCACGCCTCCCTTTACATCAGAAAACCGGATGGAAACATTAGTCGCCTCTTCAATTTCCTTTTTAAATTTTTTCAGAAATTCTTCTTCTTTTCCTTCATTGTTTGCCAAAAGACCGGCTTTTTGCCCTGCAACCAACCCTGCTTTTTTTCTTAGATCCTGGACTGCCCGGACAATCTCCCTAAGCATCCCTTCCTCTTTGAGTTCTTCGGTAATGTTTGTGTTCAGCTCAATTTCTGCTTTTGTGTTTTTATCAAAAAGAATCTCTTTTACATTCACTTCGTCTTTTATAAGCTTCTGTAGCTCTTTTTCTTCTTTAATTTTTGATTTTTCGTTTTTTATTTTGAGAGAAGCCAGTGGCTGCCTTACTTTTATACCTGCTTTCAGCCGCGCATCTAACGCCATGGATACAATCTCACGAACCCTGCTCATATCATCAATAATTTTTAATACTTCTTTTGAATTTTTTGTTTCAGCTCCGGGCCAGCTTTCCAGGTGTACGGATTCCCCGGTTCCTCCCGCTTCCCTGTAAACATACTCGGAAATAAACGGCGCAAAAGGAGCCATAAGTTTACTTATTTCCAAAAGTACGGTGCGTAAAGTTTTTTTAGCCGATTTTTTGTCTTCTTCATCTTGTCCTTTGAACCTTTCCCTTGAACGGCGGACATACCATTGCGACAAGTCGTTTACAAACTCTTCTATCTTTCTGGCACTTGTTGTAATGTCATATTTTTCCAGTCCGTCTGTAACTTCACCCGTCAGCACATTCAGTTTTGCCAATATCCATTTGTCCAGTATATTCTCGGGCGACAAACTTCCGGAATCCGACGGCTTATCGCAAAACATCTTGTAAAAATTCAAAACATTTACAAAAGTCATAAAAACTCTTCTCGCCTCTTTAAGCCCTTTCTCATCAAAAAGAACCGGATCCCCCGGCTGATTTACGGTATAAAGATACCACCGGACCGTATCTGCGCCGTATTTTTCTACCATCTCCATGGGATCAACGATGTTTCCCAAGCTCTTGCTCATTTTCTTTCCTTTTTTATCCAGCAAGTGCCCCAGGGAAATAACATTTTTGTATGAAGGTCCTTTGCCCAAAAGAGTGGACACGGCAAGAAGCGTATAAAACCAGCCCCTCGTCTGATCCACTCCCTCGGAAATAAAATCAGCCGGGAAAAATTCCTCTTTGTCTATAAGGTCTTTGTTTTCAAACGGATAATGAACCTGGGCAAAAGGCATAGAACCCGAATCAAACCAACAATCCATCACTTCCGGCACCCTTTTCATCTTTCCTTTACATGAACATTCAAGAACAACCTCGTCTATATACGGCCGGTGAAGGTCAAACGGCTTTGAATAAGCCAGGTGGTACTTCGCCATCTGGGGATACGGATGCTTCAGAGAATCTTCAAGATTAAGACCGTTCGCAACCCCGTAAAAAACCTGCAAAGGATCTCCGTGAGAAACTATTACAATGTTTTTACCTTTGTATTTTTTATTTATCTCGTCAACAAACTCTCTTGCTCTCTTTTCCAGGCCGGACATGCTTTCAACGCCGTAGTCAGACTTGTTCATACGGTCTTTTTCGGTCGGATAAATTTTGTGAAGTTCGCTGTAATTTTTATTGTTGAAATCACCAAGGTCCACTTCCCTGAGCCTGTCGTCAAAAAACACCTCAAGGCCAAGCTTGCCGGCTATTGTCTCGGCCGTTTCCCTGGCTCTTGTAATGGGAGAGGAAAAAATAAGGTCTATTTTTTTATCTTTGAATTCTTTAGCAAGCTCTTTAGCCTGCCCTCTGCCTTTTTCGGTAAGCGGGTACTTTTTATTTTCCGGCATTGAATTGCCTATGTACCCTACGTTGTTCTCCGCTTCGGCGTGCCTGGCAAGAAAAAGCTTGTTCAAGCCGCCAAATTCGTTTTTTATATCGTCAACGGAGCCGGCTACTTTCTGTTTCCCGCATTCCTCGCACTGCCAAACGGGAATAGGCGTACCCCAGTATCTTTCTCTTGAAATAGCCCAGTCCTTAACATCCCTAAGCCACTCTCCGAACCTTCCTTCCTTGATGTGAGTAGGTATCCAATTTACTTTACTATTGTTTTTTATGAGGTCGTCTCTTAAGTCTGTCATTTTAAAATACCAGGAGTCTTTCGCATAATATATTAAGGGCGTTTTGCATCTCCAGCAAAAAGGATAATCGTGGAAGTATTTTTCCACTTTGTACAAAAGCTCTCTTTCCTTTAGATCTTTAATAATTTCTTTCTCAACATTTTTTACGAATTTCCCTTGCCATTTTTTAACCAGCTCATTGAAAGTGCCATCCAAACTAACCGTGTGCACTTTCGGAAGACCGATTTTTTCTCCCAGTTCATAGTCGTCTACTCCGTACATCACTGCCGTATGGACCACACCCGTTCCGTCTTCCGTTGAAACAAAATCGGCCGGGTAGACCATGAAGGCGTTTTTGTAATTTTCCGTATCCTTTGGAATGGCGCCCGGAAAAAGAGGCTCGTATTCAATCCCAACAAGGTCCTTGCCTTTCATTTCTTCAACAATTTCATAATCTCCGCCTATAATCTCAAGCCTTTCTTTCGCCAAAATATAAAACTCATTAATTTTTATTTTTTCATTTTTATTTTTTATTTTGCAATAAACCACATCAGGATTTATTGCCAGCGCTACATTTCCGGGCAAGGTCCATGGGGTTGTTGTCCAGGCTAAAATAAATTCGTTTTTCCTGTCTTTTACTTTGAATTTTATATAAACGGAGTCTTCTTCCACGTTTTCGTAGCCCTGGGCCACTTCATGGGACGAAAGTCCCGTACCGCAACGCGGGCAATGCGGAGACACTCTGTACCCTTTGTACATCAGATTTTTTTCATGCGCCTGCTTTATTATCCACCAAAGCGTTTCAATGTAGCTGTTTTCGTAAGTAACATAGGGGTTGTCCATATCCACCCAAAAACCTATTCTTCCGGTCATTTTCTCCCAGTCTTCTTTGTATTTCCACACGCTTTCTTTGCACTTTTTATTAAACTTTTCCATTCCATACTCTTCCACGTCTTTTTTGCTTTTAAGCCCCAGCTCTTTTTCCACCTCAAGTTCAACGGGCAAACCGTGCGTGTCCCAGCCGGCTTTTCTCTCCACTCTGTATCCGCTCATTGTTTTAAATCTCGGCACAAGATCTTTGAATGCCCGCGATTCAACATGGTGAATACCGGGTTTGCCGTTTGCAGTAGGCGGACCTTCGTAAAAAACAAAATTGCCCATAGGCGCGTCTTTTCGCAGGGTTTTTTTGAAAATATCGTTTTTCTCCCAAAATTTTAAAATTTTTTTCTCTTGTTCGCTAAATTCCATATACAAAATTTTATTAAATAAGCGGAGAAAAAATAGGTTCTTTTGTGAGTTGTGCAGTCCCGCTTGTCGGGACAAGCCCCCGAGTGAGCTATTTCCAAGCGAACGAGGGAACAAAAGAAGCTATTGATTTTTCGCAGCTTAAAATGTCACATACTGGTTGGCGCGCTAATACCCAATAAGGATAATGCTTTTCCCAAAATTTGCTTTGCGGAAAAAACCAGTTCAATCCTCGCTTTTTTTAGCTCTTCCGTCTCCGCCTCCAAAACTCTTACATTCTCATAAAAATCGGTAAAGGTCTTCGCCAGGCCATATATATAGGTAGCTAAGTGGTGAACCTGATAGTCTTTTGATATATCTTCTACTATTTCGGGGAATCGGACAAGGTTTAGTATTAAATTTCGCTCAAATTTTGAATTTGTAATTTGTGCTTTGAAATTTGTTTGGAATTTGTGTTTTGTAATTTGTGCTTTGTCCAGAATTGAGCACATCCTCGCATGAGAGTACTGTACATAATAAACCGGATTCTTTTTGCTTTGTTCTTTCGCCAAATCCAGGTCAAACTCGGTGTGAACAGAAATCCCTTTTTCCAGAAAAAACCACCTTGCCGCGTCCAAACCCACATCTTCAACAAGGTCCTTTACCCACACCACATCTCCCTTTCTTTTGGAAAGCCTCTTCCTCACTCCCCCTTCCTTAAGAGCAACCAGCTGCCCCACCAATATCTCAAGCTTCCCTTTCCATCCGAGCGCTTTTTTCACCGCCATCATCCGCCTCACATGCCCCTGGTGGTCCGCGCCCCAAATATCAATGACCTTGTCGTATTTTCTTTTTTCAAACTTGTTCACGTGGTAAGCGATGTCAACTAAAAAGTACGAGGGCGTGCCGTCGGAGCGTACAAGAACCCTGTCTTCGTCGTCTCCATATTCCGATGTTTTAAACCACACTGCTCCTTCTTTTTCGTATGATAAATCCTTATCTTTCAAAAATTCCAAAATTTTTTCCACTTCGTCTTTTTCGTAAAGCTCCTCTTCTTCCGAAAACCATCTGTCAAATCTTATTTTTAATTTTTCCTCAATGAATTTTTTGTTATCTTTCTGAATACTCTCCGCCATCAAATACCCCGCCTCACTCTCTTCTTCAATTTTTAATTTCAAATTTTTAATTTTTAATTTCAACGAATCGGTCAAATAAGTTTCTCCGCGGCCCAAAACGGTTTTCCCGAGTTCCTTTATCTGCGTACTTCCTTTGGCATCGTTTACATAAAATTCTCTCTTCACATCGTTTCCGGCCATTTCCAAAATGTTGGACAAAGCATCGCCGTAAAAAGCGTCTCTTCCGTGGCCGATGTGAAGTTCTCCCGTTGGGTTGGCTGATATAAATTCTACCTGAACCTTGTTCTTCTTTGGAGCAAAATCAAATTTATCTTTAAGAGCCATTTTAATGCCCTTTTCAAGCGCCTTCTTACTCAAATGAAAGTTGAGAAAAAACCTGCCGCTTTTTTCCACAATTTTAGTACCAAAAAGTTCCTTTATTTTCGGCAAGTTTTTAATTTCTTCCGCCTTTTTTGGAGAATCCAGATTAACGGCATAAACACCAAAATTTTCATTCCAAACAACCTTTTCTCCCGCTTCTTCCATCAAAATGGTTTTTAGGGTTTTTTCCATTTTATTCGCATAATTAGTACGTATTCGTGTATTGGCATAGCTATTTTTATATATTAACAGCAAAAAGCCAAACAAAAAAGTCCTTCGACAAGCTCAGGGTAAACCCTTGCGATATCGAGGACTTTATATCTATTTTTTACGATTTTTTAAAAACTCAAAAAAATCATCTTCTGCCTTAAATATTCTTGTAGAAAAATGAACCTTGTGAGGTCCCGCGTCTTCAAATGGATGCACCACGTAGACATTTTTCCCAATTCTATAAGAATTCGTCTGTTCATAGGCAACACCATCGCTTGGCACTACTCGCGGCATAAACACTATGCAGCTTTTTGCCTGGCTTATAAAACGGTCGGATAAATTTAGAATGTGCTTGTGAATGGCTTTTTTTTCTTCCGCCGGATTTTCAACCTCAATCTTGCCTATCTCAATGGAATACGGATTTATAACGGCCGGATTTATTCGCCTCAGTTTTTCCAAAAACACACTTATTTTCGACCGGTCTTTTCTTCCGCTGTCACCAATAAGATGAGTCATGGGCACAATGAGAAAAAAAAGTTCGGCTTTGTGATTAAAAATAAGTTCGCTCAAAACTCCGCTTTCCTCGCTTGAAGGCAAAACAAACCATGGCTTGCCCCGCGATTCTGCCAAATTTTTTGTTAGAATAATCTCGCTGCTTTGCCACAAAATAACTTCCTTTGCTCCCAAGGATTCTTTTTGCCAATTTTCATCTTCGGCGAGACGGCGGGAAATCTGCCCCGGACCATCAACAAAACAAAAGAAAGCCGACGGGTCAAAAACAGGAATATAGCAGGAAGATGTGTGCGCTTCAATGAGGTCGTTTTGAGTAAAAAAGCTCAGGTGGTCCGCTATTATTACCGCGTCGTATTTTCTGTTTTTGATATATCGGCGGATTTTTTCAAAAACTGTTGATTTTCTTTCATCCAAAATCCGCTGGTCAATGGCAAATATGTTTTTTCTCGGCAAAGGTCTTTGAATAACTCTGCTGTGCTCAAACATCATGTCGCCCGTGTAGAAAATTTCAATACTCAGGCCTTTTAATCGGCAGAGTTCTTTTTCTCGTTCGAGATAATCCCTTTTAAAAACCTTTGATATGCCTGTGGCCCAGATAATTTCGGTCATTTTTTCTCCCTTCATTTTTTTTCTGCGTTTTTCTTTTTCCACTTTTCAATCCAGGAGGATACAAATTCTTTTCCGAAAAACTCCAAAAAACTATCCGTACCGCTAAAAATTTCCCTGGTAGCCCTGTACGGCAGAAACGGACTGCAGTTTTCGGGAAAAATAACCCAAGTTTCTTTCCCCCTCTGGGAAGAAACAACGGATTCATCAACAACTCCGGCCGTAAAAACAACCTTGAAATAATACGCCACGCATATGTTTACCTGCGGTATAAACCAATTCACGTCCCTATGAGCTGTTTGGTTGTTTCTCGTTTTAACTTCCGTGTCGTCGCTCTTATCAAGCTCAACTACTCCCGTTTCAATGGTCAACGGGTCAAAAACAACCGCCCACTCGCGAACCTTTTCAATAAAATCTCTTACCTTTTTTAACTCTTTTACTTTGGCATGGCTTATAGGCATTTGAGCGTACACAACCGGCCTCCATGGCTCAAAAAGAAGATAGTACATGGTTTCCGGCGGCTGCATTATCGGCATCACAAAAAATTTTTTCTTGCCTTTAAAAAGGTAGGTGTAATCCCGGGTATTGTCCACTTCGTGGTTTTGCCACTTCCAAATATCTCCTTCGCTAAAACCCTGCTTTTTCCACTGGTCGGAATCATTTAGCCTTTCGAGAATATTTTTTGCGTTGTCTATGAAGCAAAAAATATAATCGGGTTCAAGATTGAGAGATATCAGCTCCTCCAAAAACAAGGTAACCAAAGAAGGCAGACTTACATTCCTCCATTCAAAAACAGTATGAAGATTTAAAACAACGGCATCGTGTTCTTCAAGCCATTCTTCCAAGTTGTATCTTATCTGCTGGAAAACCGCCGCCTCCAATATTTTTAAAGGCAACGGTTCGGCGTTCAAAATATTATCTTCGGGAATTTCTTCTCTAGCGTGCTTCCAAAGCCATGGAAGAAGTCTTTCACCTATGTTGATTACCTTTACATTTTTCTTTTCTTTGCAATATTTTTCAAATCCTGGCAGAAATATTTCTTTCCGTCCGCAAAGGGAAATTCCCGTAGTTATCACAAAAAGACCTCTTTTCTTTTCTTTCATTTCTTATTCCTCCACAAATTTTGCATTGTCAACAAAACTCCTATTTTCAAGCTAGCAGTTCGGCAAGCTCACTGCAAGCAATTCGGCAAGCTCACTGCGAGCACGCCAAAACCTCATCTATTCGTGGCTATCGCCTAAAATGGATTGGGTGGCAAAAGAAGCAAATAAAAAAGCCGCCCCAAGGGCCGAGAGCTACATTTTTCTCGGTCCCCTTCCGAGGGACAGCTTTGCCTTTTTATTTTATTACTCCACATCTCCGTTTTCAAGTATCTTTTCGTCCTCATACGGAGCCACCAATCGGCGATATATCTCCAAAACACAGCATATCATCGTTCCGACAACGGCGGCAAAAACAAAATATTTCTTTCCGTTTTTTCTTGTCCACGCCTTAACCGTTTTGAACACCATATAATTTAGGTGCCCGGACAGCTTTTTTATATCCATGCTTTCCAAGTAAGAAAGCGCGTCTTTGTATTTGGAATCAAAGTCTTCTTTGTCTTTTTTTGCAAGATACGGCATTTTGTCTCCTTTCCTCCGTGGATAGTATGTATCATAGTCTAGACTATAGTATATACTATAGTCTAGACTATTTTAGAAACCTTCTTTGAATTTCGCGCCAAATAATATCGGCAACTTCTTCCTCGGACTGATTGGCACCGACACAAAACCAGGTTTTGCTGCCTTTCCACTGTTCCAGAAAGCCATCTCTCACGCGCCTAAGAAATTTTGGCGCTTCTTCGTCAAATCGATTTTCTTTTTTTGTCCGTTTCAGCGCTTTTTCCGGATCCATATCAAGCAAAATCACCATGTCAAAATCCTGTCCTTGCATAGCTTCGGCATTGAGTTTTTTTATCATCTCAATATCCATTCCCCGGCCGTATCCCTGATAAGCCACGGTAGAAGGACCATTTCTGTCGCAAAGCACCCACTTGCCCTCTTTAACCGCGGGAATAATAAGTTCCCTGAAATGAAGCACTCTGTCTTCAATAAAAAGTTTTAGCTCTCTTTCCGGAGACGGATTTCCAAAAAGAAGTTCGTGCCGTATTTCTTTTCCTTTACTTGAACCGCCCGGCTCTTTGGTAAGCACAACATCTATGCCGGCCGCTCTTAATCTTTCGGCCAAAATTTTTATCTGGGTGGATTTGCCCGTTCTGTCTCCGCCCTCAAAATCTATCAGATTGCCTTTTCCCATAATATTATTGTACCTCCTCTTCAGGTATTATTAAAAATTCCGGAATATCTTTGGTATAGTTTCTTATCTTTTTATCCGGGCAAAGATGCCATTCGTTGGCGCCCCAAACGCCCAAAATTTCTATTCCTTCAGAAACTCGCTTTTTTAAAAGCTCTTCCGCCTCTTCCTTGGTGTTTCTTTTTTCCACAACCGGGTCGTACCCCTCCACCTGCCATTCAACAAAAAAAGCATCCATCATTTTCTGTTTTCCTCCCTTGGCCCTCCAAAGCTTCAGCGAAGGGGGCCTTGTCAAAGGTCTTTGTTTTCAAAAAGTATAGCAAAATAAAAACACCCGGCGCAAGCCGGTGTCATATTCATGGCGAAGAAAAACAATAGGTTCTTTTGTGAGTTGCGCAGTCTCGCTTGTCGGGGCAAGCCCCCGAGCGAGTTTTTTCCAAGCGAGCGAGGGAACAAAAGAAGCTATTGGTTTTTCAAAGCTGAAAAAATCTGTTTGGTAAAAAATATGTGTCATTCAACATCAATCCCCATCGAGCGCGCGGTGCCAAGTATAATCTTTTCCGCCGCCTCAATATCGTCCGCGTTGAGGTCTTCCATTTTCCGCTCGGCTATTTCTCTTATTTGCTGCCGGGTTACTTTGCCGACCTTCCTTTGGAGAGGACTGCCGGAACCTTTTTCAACGCCTGCCGCCTTTCTTAAAAGGTCCGACGCCGGCGGTGTTTTCAGCTTAAAATCAAAAGTGCGGTCTTCAAAAACATAAACCTCCACCGGAATAATGTCGCTTCCCATTTCCTTGGTGGCGTCGTTGAACCTGTTTACAAAATCTCCTATATTGATGCCGTGCTGGCCCAAAGCCGGCCCAACCGGCGGAGCCGGATTGGCTTTTCCGGCGGGAATCTGCAATTTTAATGTTACTTTTATCGGTTTCATCTTGTTTTTTCTATTATTGTTGTTATCCCTCTTGGTCCTTTTTTAATTTCCTGCAAAAACTTATATTCTTCTGAGATAAGATTCAGTACTCTTTTTAGCCTTTCACTTAAAAAATCCTTGTCCAAATACTTTTCTCTTCCTTTCAAAAAAAGTTCTACTCTTACCCTGTCGCCGTCTTTTAAAAATTCGTCCGCTTTTTTTGCTTTTATCTCCAAGTCGCGGACCGATGTGCCCAAATGAATTCGTATATTTCTCAGCTCCTGCTCTCCACTTGATCCTTTTGAGGCTTCTCTTTGCTTTCTTTTTTCCTGATAAAGAAACTTCCCGAAGTCCATTATCTTCACTATGGGAGGAGATGCTTTGGGAGAAATTTCTATAAGGTCCATCTCTTTTTCCTGTGCCGTTTTAAGGGCTTCGTCTTTTTTTAAAACGCCCACGTTCTTGCCCTCCTCGTCAATGACCCGGACTTCCTCTGCTCTTATTTCGTTGTTTATTCTCGGTTTCTTGATAGAATTTTTAACTTTTAATTTTTAATCAATCCTAAATTTTTCAATTTTAATTTCTCAAGTGAAGAAAACAAAAGGATTGTAATTTTCAAGCGGGCTGTGAGCCCGCAGGCGAACCCTCTCGCCGATTAGGCGAGAAAAGCAAGAAAATTAGCAATCCTTTTGTTTTTTCAAAGCTCATTTGGACACCTTTTCAACTACTTTTTCAAAAGCCTCCGGCTCTTTTTCCGCCAACCGGGCCAAAATTTTCCTATCCAGGGCAATCTCCGCTTTTTTAAGGCCGTCAATGAATCTGCTGTAAGAAAGACCGTGCCCGCGGACAGCCGCGTTTATTTTTATCTGCCACAGCTTCCTAAAAACCCTTTTCTTTTTTCGCCTGTCTTGAAAAGCGTGGGTATACGCGTGGAGAAGCGCTTCCTTGGCAGCCCTCTCTTTTGACTTTCTTCCCCACTTGTAGCCCTTTGCCTGCTTTAAAACGTTTCTCCTCCTCTTTAATGAAATTGTGCCTCTTTTTATGCGTGTCATATTAATGAGGAATATATCCCTTTAAGGTTTTTTTATCAATATTAAAATGCCTGGTTCTTTTTTTCTTGAGCTGGCCTTTTCTTGCTTCTTTGGCGTTGAAATGACCCATGCCGGGCCGGCGCTGAACAACCTTGCCTTTCTTGGTAAGCTTCAGCCGCTTGCTATAACTTTTGTTTGTTTTCTCTGCCATTATATTGGTATCGCGCTATATTTTTTTAACCTGGAGAAAATCCAGCTCTACAGGCGTTTCCCGGCCAAACATGGAAACAAGGACCTTTATTTTTCCCCTTTCTTCGTCCACATCGTTCACCCGGCCCTCGTAGTCCTTGAAAGGCCCGTCTGTTATTTTAACCTGCTCGCCCACCTTGACGTCAAGCTTGTATTTGGGCTCTTTCACTTCCATTCTTGTGAAAAGATTATCTATTTCTTCCTGGCGCAAAGGCATGGGCACCGTACCCGAGCCGACAAAGCCGGTTACCCGCGGAGTATTTCGCACCACGTACCACGAATCGTGGGTAACTATCATTTCCACCAGCACATATCCGGGATAAATTTTCTCTTCCTCAACATATCTCTTTCCCCCTTTGATGCGTATTTTTTTTTCTTTGGGGACCAAAACGTTGAAAATCTTATCTTCCATATTCAAAGACTCTATGCGCTGTTTCAAGTTGCGGACAACAGCGTCTTCGTAGCCGGAGTACGTGTGCAGAGCGTACCAGCATCTTTCTTCTGTTTGTTTTTCTGCTTTTTTAATCATTTTGTTTCTTAATGGGGAAATACAAATACCTGCAGTAAAAAGCTAAAAACCTTGTCAAAAAATCCCAAAAAAGCGGCCACAAACAAGGAAATACCTATAACCACAATCGTGTAGTTGATGGTTTGCTTTTTTGTGGGCCAGTTTACGAAGCTAAGCTCGGCCTTTGACGCTTTTATGTAATTTATAAGCTTATTCCACATGAAAAATCATTTTTAAAAGCCCTTCCGGGCCTGTTATCTACTATTATATATACTCCTTAAAATTAGTCAATATATATGATAATATCAAAATACAGCAATGACATTACTGGAAAACAAAAAAGCAAGGTTTGATTATGAAATGCTTGAAGAATTTGAGGCCGGCATTAGTCTTTTGGGGTTTGAGGTGAAATCTTTGAAAATGAAAAGGGGCTCAATTATAGGAGCCCATGTAATTATAAGAGGAGGAGAGGCTTTTGTGGTGGGAATGGAAATCCCCCCTTATCAGCCCAAAAACACGCCGAAAGACTATGACCCCATGCGTACCCGCAAGCTTCTTTTGCTGAAAAAAGAGATAGATTACCTTGAAGGCAAGGGAAGCCAAAAAGGCTTGACACTTATACCAATTCGTGTTTATACTAAAGGAGGCTTCATAAAAATGTCGTTTGCCGTGGCGCGCGGCTTGAAAAAATACGACAAAAGAGAAAAAATAAAAAAGCGCGACGTTGAAAGAGAGCTGGGAAGAAATTTAAAAACCTAAGGAGTATGTTTTTTGTTTATATTTTGTATAGTAAAAAAGATGAGAAATTATACGTTGGCTGTACAAGCGATATAATAAAAAGAGTTAAGAGACACAATAATGGAGACGTAAGGGCTACTCAAAATCGCAGACCTTTGATCCTAATATACTCGGAAAAATTTGAAAATAAAACGGAAGCGTTTAATAGGGAAAGATTTTTAAAAAGTTTATGGAGTGGACGTTTAAAAAAGAAAATTTTAAATGAGTACCTTAATAAACAAAAAACAAAATAAGAGGCTAAAACATTTTTGTTCTACAAAAATGTTCGCCCGATCAAAATTGGACTAGTTCAATTTTGATTTAGGGGGGTGATCGGCCTTGATAGGAAGGTTGTTTAAAAACATGCATGCCGAGTGTTCTAAAATCTCGTTAAACTTTTGGAAAACCAATAAGTGCAAACTTATTCAAAACACCCGCTTTAGCATACGCTTAAAGCGCGCTCGCCCGCTAACTCTCAATAGGCGGATACGAGTGTCATTTATTGAGACAGATAATTTCTTTTGATTCGCGGAAATTATTTAAAAACAGAATCAACGCTAAAAAATTTTTTCCCGATTAATATTTTTTAGCTCAAACAAATCGGGATAAGCATGTAGACTTGTTTTTAAAGACTTTCTACACGGCGGTTCGATTCCGCCCACCTCCACAGCCAAAACGAGCGAAGCGAATATTTACAAATACCACTTTTTTCGCGATCGCGAAAAAAGTGGTATTTGGTTTTTCGCAGCATTAAAACCTCTCCGTTTTCGGCTTTTTGAAAAAAGCCGAAACTTCCTCCAGTGACATGGTGTTTACAATGTCGCTCTTCCCCGCTCCCCCTTTGTTGGCCTCCTTTATTCCAAGCTCCATAAAATCCATTTGGTCTACCATGTGCGCGTCCGTACCAATTATCATTTTCACGCCCGCCGCGCGGGCTTTTTTAATATTTGACGCTTTTAGGTCCAGCCGGGCCGGGTTGGCGTTTATCTCCAGCACTGTCCCCGTTTCCTTTGCCACCTTCAGTAGCCTGTCAAAATCCAGGCTGGACTCGGCCCGGTGGCCGACAACTCTGTTCGTGGGATGGGAAATAATATCCACGTGGGGATTTTTCATTGCCTTTATTATTCTTTCCGTCATTTCTTCCTTTGGCATGGCCAAAAAAGAGTGGGCGCCGGCGATAACATAATCAAGTTTGGCAAGCGCCTCGTCATCAATATCAATTGAACCGTTTTTTAAAATATTGGCTTCGCACCCCTGGAGAATCTTGAATTTAGAATCTGGAATTTTGAATTTAGAATTAAGGTTATCGATAAATTTCCTCTGCTCGGCCAGCTGTTTCTCATTTAACCCTCTTTCAATGCCAAGGGCCTTTGTGTGGTCGGAAATACCTATATATAGGTAGCCAAGCTCCATCGCCTTTTTGGCGATTTTTTCTATCATTCCCCGCTCGCTCAAGTAGTTCCAGTGCGAGTGGACATGGAAGTCGGCTAAAATATCGGATAAATAAAACATAGATTTATTTAAATATTCAATACTCAATAATCAACATTCATTTATCGTCATTGATTATTTATTTATTGGTTATTGAATGTTGAAAATTACAAGGTAGGTGTGCTTGTCGCCACGGGCTCGGTACTGCTGGCTGTGGTTTCCGTACTGGTAGCCGCCGGCTCCGTTACAACAGGCGGAGTTGTGGTGGCATTGAAAATTGGTTCATTGGGTATTGATTGGTCATTGGTTATTGATAATTGGTCATTACCGGAGACATCTTCTACGATGATGTTTCTGGTCGTCGTGGCCGTGTTTCCGCTATTGTCCGTGGCCACATAGCTGATGTACCAGGTGCTGGAAGCTGATGTGTCCACCGATACTCCCGCCAAATTTCTTCCCACATATTCCATATAATCGGTGGAAGATGCCCTCCACACCTCAAATCCAAGATTGTGGTCCACGTTGTCTTCAACAATCACCCCGAGGTCGCTGTAGCTGGCTCCTATTTCAACCATAGCCGGATTGTTTCCCTGCAAAATAAGTGTCGGCGGTTCGTTGTCCAGCGACGAATCCGTGCTCGTTGAGGTTTCTCCTCCGCTTGGAGGTGAAACCTCCAAGCTGGCATTCTCAAGCAAAGCTTTCAGCTGTTCTTCATCCACACAGGTCTCGCCGACGCAAAGCTGGTCTTTTACAAACAAGCTTTTAACGGTCAGTATTTTGTCCTTCATCCAGTCCAAAATGGCCGTGGCAAGGGAATCAAACGTGGGAAACGCGCCCCAGGTGGAAAGGTCGCTTTCCGTTGAAGAGGCCATCAACAGCTGGCCGGCAATCCGAAGGTTTCCATCCTCATCCACCGACAATATTTCGTCGCCGTTTTGGTTTTTGAGGATAAGTTCCTGGGGACTGGAGCTGGCCGGAGCTTCTGTAAACCTAAAGTTGTTGCCGAATATAAGGTCGCCGACGTAGGAGTTGGTAGATCTCACCGTGCCCATTACATAAAGGTTGTTTTCTATTGTTGAAGTTCCTACCCCGCCGACGTACATAAGGCCGGTGTTGGAAATAGTGAAAAGGGTTGTTGTGGCCGAGGCGGTGGAGCTGGCGATACTGAAAAGAGTTGTGTTGTTGTCGGTGGCATTGGCGTGGATGGACAGCTTGGCGTAGGGGCTGGTGGTCCCGATGCCGACGTTGCCGGTACTACGAATAATCATTCTGTCGGATAAAGTATTAAGGGAAGAACCACTTCCTCCAGCCGCCGATGTTTGGAAAATTATTGAACCGCCTAGGCCTAAACCGGTGCTTTGGCCTCCCGCCAATTGTAGCGCACCACCCGCAATGTCGGTGCCA
>CAZWRF010000020.1:0-1577 GCA_964636095.1 uncultured Candidatus Saccharibacteria bacterium
ATGTGAACCAAAGCTTGTATATTATGTTAAATCGGTATATTATACGAATTGTTTATATTTCGACTGTTTGTTTTTTTGCCTCGTTAAATTATAAAACATCTATGGACATAAATAAAGCACTCAAGGAAACCGAGCAAGAACTTAAACTAAGAAACTACAGCCCAAAAACTATAAAAAGCTATATTGGCTGCCTCTGTGATTATTTTAATTACGCAAGAACAGCGGAAATAAGCGCACCCGACACAGAAAACATAAAAAACTTCCTCTTACAAAAACAGGAAAAAAAATATTCTTCCCAAACAATCAATCTTTATTTAAACGCCATAAAATTTTTCTACAGAGAAATCATCAAATCTCCGCAAAAAATAGACCTTAAATTCGCCAAACGAAGTAAAAAATTACCAATCGTGCTCTCCAGAGAAGAAGTTAAAAATATAATTGAAGTAATCAAAAATCCAAAACACGAACTAATTATCTCTTTGGCCTATGGCGCGGGGTTGAGAATTAGCGAAGTTGTTAATTTAAAAACAAAAGATGTCAATTTGGAAGAATTGACCATACACCTGAAACACGCCAAGGGCAAAAAAGATAGAATTACAATTTTCCCAAACAAACTAAATAACGGCATATCAGAATTTGTCGCCGGAAAAGGAAAAGAAGACTATGTTTTTGAAAGCGAACGGGGCGGAAAGCTAACATCAAGAACAGCGCAGAAAATTTTTGAAAATGCATTAAAAAAAACCGAAATTAAAAAAGATGCCACTTTTCACTCCTTGCGACACAGTTTCGCCACTCACCTGCTGGAAAATGGCACAGATGTACGATATGTGCAGGAGTTACTAGGACATGCAAACATCAGGACAACTCAAATCTACACTCAAGTGACAAACCCAAAATTGAAAAATATAAAAAGCCCATTAGATTAATCTTTCTTTGTTATGAAATATTATGTTATCACATTCGGGTGCGAGGCCAACAAGGCCGACGCCGAAAGAATTGAGCGGCGGCTGCAGATGCTGGGCCATAAAAAAACCTTGGATAAAAAAAAGGCGAGTTTGGTTGTTATAAATGCCTGCTCAGTGCGCCAGTCCGCCATTGACCGCCTTTACGGACAAGTAAAAAACCTCAAAAACAAAAAAATAATCATCGCCGGATGTATTCTTGAGAAGGACAGAAAAAAACTGGAAGACAGAGTATCGGAGATATGGCACCCGGACGAATATTTCGACCTGTTGCCCGTTCATGCAAACAAATTCAGCGCCTTCGTGCCCATAATGACGGGTTGCGACAATTTTTGTACATACTGCGCCGTGCCCCACACACGAGGGAGAGAACGTTCCCGCCCGGCAAAAGAAATCATTAAGGAAGTCCAAAAGCTAGCAAACCCCGCCGAGCGGGGCAAAAACGGATACAGAGAAATTTGGCTTTTGGGCCAAAATGTTAACAGCTACACATCGGGAAAAACGAATTTTCCGAAATTGTTGAGGGAAGTTAATAACATTCCCGGAAACTTCTGGATAAGGTTCACTTCTCCCCATCCGAAAGATTTTTCAAACGAGCTTATAAAAACAATCGCC
>CAZWRF010000020.1:1677-12643 GCA_964636095.1 uncultured Candidatus Saccharibacteria bacterium
CCGGGCACGGTTTCGGCAATGACAATGAAAGACAATGTATCACCGGAAGAAAAAGAAAATCGCTGGCAGGAGCTTACAAATATTCTTAAAAAAACATCTCTTGAACACAACAAAAAATTAGTCGGAAAAACACTTCGCGTTTTGGTAGACAGCAAAAAAGGTGACGAACACCCGCTTAGGTGTCCGACACCTAAGTTCTTCGGCCGAACTGAAGGAAACAAAGTTGTTGAACTCGGGGGAGAAAAAACGGAGATTGGGGAATTTGTTGATGTGAAAATAACGAAAGCCGAGCCTTGGAAACTTAAGGGCAGTTTGGCCAAGCCTAAAATAATCGTGGTACTTGGCCCAACGGCCTCGGGAAAAAGCGATTTGGCGGTTGAAATCGCTAAAGAATTCAACGGCGAAGTTGTTTCGGCCGACTCAAGACAGGTTTATAAATATATGGACATAGGTACCGGCAAAATAACAAAAAAAGAAATGAAAGGCATAAAGCATTATCTTTTGGATGTTGTTCACCCCAAAAAAGTTTTCACGGCCATAGATTTTAAAAAACAAGCAGAAAAAGCTATTCAGAAAATATTGGATAAAAACAAAGTGCCTATAGTGTGCGGGGGTACCGGTTTTTATATTTATGCTCTTTTGAACAATACCATTCCCCAAGTGGAGCCCGACTCGGCTTTGCGCAAAAAACTGGAGAAAAAAACAGCCGGTGAACTTTTCAAAATGCTTCAGGGACTGGACAAAGACAGGGCAAAAACCATAGACAAGAAAAATAAAAGGCGCCTTGTCCGCGCCATAGAACTTTGCAAAAAACTGGGGAAAATACCCAAGCTTCAAAAGATAGACGAGTACAACGCGCTTTACCTTGGAATAAAAAGAGAAGATAAAAACCTTAAAGAGCTTATAAAAAAGCGCCTCATTAGAAGAATACGACAGGGCATGATAGCTGAAGTAAAAAAACTCCGCGATATGGGAGTAAGCTGGAAAAGACTAGATGACTTCGGACTTGAATACAGATATGTCAGCTACTACCTTCGCGGAAAACTTTCAAAAGAGGAAATGATAGAGCGCCTCAACAATGAAATAAACAAATACAGCAAGCGCCAAATGACCTGGTTTAAAAAATACGCCCCCAAAACAAACTGGATAAAAAATTCAAAAGAGGCTTTTAAGCTCTGCCGTACTTATCTTCGAGCCTAATCTCATCTCTCTCGTCGAACTGGCCGAAAGATATCTCCAAAAACTCCACCCGGGAATCGCCTGTCTTTATACTGTGCTTTGTTTCTTTCGGAATGAAAAATTCGCTATCCTTTTTGGCCTTAACGGTTTCTTCGCCGACTATAACCTCGGCTTCGCCGCTCAAAATGCGCCAGAACTCCTCCCTGTTGTGGTGGAGCTGCAAGCTGAGCTGCTGCTCAGGCTCAACGGTGATTATTTTCACGGTGGAAAGCCGATTCAAGGTGAACCTTTCAAACTTTCCCCACGGCCTTTTTTCTTCGTATTTATCTTCGTATTTTTCCATGCACGGGATGAGGGAATCGAACCCCCGACCGCGGTTTTGGAGACCGCCGTTATGCCACTTAACTAATCCCGCTAGAACGGGTTTTATTTTTTTCCCTCCTTGTGAACGGTGCGCTTCTTGCACCACTTGCAGAATTTTTTGTACTCAATTTTGCGCTCAACTTTTTTCTTGTTTTTGTTGGTCCAATAATTGGTCCTTTTGCAGTCCTGGCAAATAAGTTTTATTAGTTTGTCTTGGCTCATATGAAAATTATTATACACTATTCCTTAAAAAAATCAATTTTGGTGCGCAGGGAGGGATTCGAACCCCCGTAGCCCGTTAAGGCGACAGATTTACAGTCTGTTGCAATTGGCCGCTCTGCCACCTGCGCATACATTTTAATATATCTTTAAATTTCACTCTTCGCAACCTTCAGTAACAACAACCCCCGCAATATTGCGGGGGTTGTTGTTTTTTTGCTTGTGGATTTATTTTCTTGCGCTCGATTTGGCTTTTTGCTTTTTTAAGACAGCGTTTCTTCCTCTCTTCTTTTTAGGAATAGCTTCAATAACCAGCTCGCCCTCGTGGACGTGAACGGACACCGCGTCTCCTGCGGAAATTTTACCGGAAATAATATATTCGGCAACAGAGTTTAAAACCTTGCTCTGGATAAGCCGCTTCAACGGTCTGGCGCCGTACTCGGCGCTAAACCCTTTCTTAGAAAGATAAGTAAGGGCGTCGGGAGATATTTTTAAAGAAATATCTTTTGCCCCAAGCCTTTCAATAACTTCTTTTATCTGTATTTTCACAATGCTCTTTAGGTCTTCCTCCTTTAGACTGTTGAAAATAATCACTTCATCCAGGCGATTAAGAAATTCCGGCCTGAACCTTGATTCAAGGCTTTGATAAATTTTTTCTTTAAGCGCCTCCTCCTTGCTCTCTCGCTTGGTGCCGGAAGAAAATCCTATTCTCGACATTTGTTTCACAAATTCTGACCCAACGTTTGAAGTCATTATTAGAATTGTATTCTTAAAATTCACATGCCTTCCTTTTGAATCGGTAAGCCGTCCATTGTCCAAAACCTGAAGCATGATATTAAAAACTTCCGGATGCGCTTTTTCAATTTCATCGAAAAGTACAACAGCATACGGTCTGTGTCTTATGGTTTCCGTAAGGTTTCCGCCTTCCTCGTGGCCCACATAGCCGGGAGGAGAGCCTATAAGCTTTGATACCGCATGTTTTTCCATAAACTCAGACATATCCACGCGAACAAGAGCTTTCTCGTCATTGAACATAAACTGGGCCAACGCTCTGGCAAGCTCCGTTTTACCTACGCCGGTGGGACCAAGAAACATAAACGAGCCAATAGGTCTTTCCATGTCAGAAATACCGGCTCTTGAACGGCGCACGGCCTGCGCTATTTTAGTTATCGCTTCGTCCTGACCCACAACGCGGTTTTTAAGAGCACCTTCCATTTTGAGAAGCTTCTGGGCTTCAGACTCAAGCATCTTTGAAACCGGAATACCGGTCCACTTGGAAACAACTTCCGCTATATCTTCCTCCGTAATTTCTTCTTTTAGTACGCGCCTTGAGGACTGAAGCTTTCTTAAGCGCGCTTCTGTTTTCTTGAGCTCGGCCTCCAACTGAGGTATATTTGCGTATCTTATCTCGGCAACTCTCGTAAGGTTGCCCTTTCTTTCTTCGGAATCCGCCTCAAGCCTTTTGCTTTCAAGGTCGGTTTTCAACTGTCTTATTAAAGTGATAGCTTCTTTTTCGTTTTTCCATTTAAGCTCAAGGGAGGAAATTTGCTCCTTGTAGTTACTTATCTCTTTGTCCAATTTTTTTATTTTTTGCTTTGATTTCGTGTCCTTCTCACTTTTTAAAGCTTCTTTTTCAATCTCAAGCTTTCTTATATCCTTGTGGACTGTTTCAAGTTCTTTGGGCATGCTGTCAAGCTCCAGGCGCAAAGCTGAAGCGGCTTCATCCACAAGATCAATAGCCTTGTCGGGTAAAAACCTGTCCGTAATATACCGGCTTGAAAGCTGAACGGCGGCTTGAAGCGCTGTATCCGTAATGCGAACGCCATGATGAAGTTCGTATTTTTCCTTTATGCCCCTTAATATCAAAACGGTATCTTCGGGGGTAGGCTCCTCAACATAAACCGGCTGGAACCTTCGGGTAAGCGCAGGGTCCTTCTCGATGTACTTTTGGTACTCTTTCAAAGTAGTTGCCCCAACAGCCCTAAGCTCTCCCTTAGCCAATGCGGGCTTCAAAAGGTTGGAGGCATCTATGGCCCCCTCGGCGCCTCCGGCGCCGACAAGAGTATGAAGCTCGTCTATAAAAAGAATTACTCTGCCTTTGGCTCTCTCGATTTCCCTCATCACAATTTTTAATCTCTCTTCAAATTCACCTCTGTACTTTGTACCGGCAACAAGCGAACCCAAATCCAAAGCTATCACTTCCTTGTCTTTCAGAGATTCCGGCACTTCTCCCTGAACTATCCTCTGACTAAGGCCTTCAACAACGGCCGTTTTTCCTACTCCGGCCTCGCCTATCAGCACCGGGTTGTTTTTCGTTCTTCGCGAAAGCACCTGCATTACACGTTTTATCTCGTCCTCGCGCCCTATAATAGGGTCTAGTTTGTCTTCTCTTGCCATTTTAGTAAGATTTCTTGAATATTTTTCCAAAACCCTCAGACTTTTGTCTTCCTTTGCCTCGTGGATCTGCTGAGTTCCTCCAAGGTTCTTTAAAATATTAAGGACCGCGTCTTTGTCCACTCGATGACGCGTTAAAATATCTCTCGCTTTTGATTGTGTTTCCAAGAGACCCAAAAACAAATGCTCCGTTGAAATATGACTAACGCCCAAAGTTTGTGAGGCATGATAAGAAGCTTCGAGAGCCTTGCCCAAATCGGGCGTAAGATAAACCTGCATGGAAGGCACGGGGGGACCGCTCGGACGCCCCATTTCATCCAGTTCAATCATTATTGAATCCGTAAGAAAATTGACATCAACATCCAGCTTGTCCAAGATAGACAAAACAACTCCATCGTCTTGAAAAATAAGCGATGCCAAAAGGTGAACAGTGTCTATTTGGCTTTGCCCTCGCTCCATAGCAAGCTCATGAGCTCTCCTTATGGCTTTTTGGGCCTTAGCCGTAAAATTTGAAAATGGCAACATGTTTAAAAATTTTTAATTCACCTAATTTCTAATTGTCTAATATTCTACACTGTTTCTGGTCTTTCGTCAAGAGTAACGGATACGTCCATTTCTTTTCCGTCCCTTAAGACTTTCAGGGTGACCGTGTCACCGACTCTTTTGTTGGCTATAAGCCTATTTAAAGGATTGTCTTTAGTTATTTTTTGTCCGTCAAACTCCAGTATTATATCCCCCTCTTTGAGCCCCGCTTTGTCAGCCGGACTGTCTTTCATAACGGAAACCCCATCCGAACCGGGAGTAATCAAAACGCCGTAGTCAACCGACAGTCCCTTCTCTTCTTTCACGCTCGCGTTTATTGATGTATAGGAAACACCTAAAAAGGCATATCTTATTTTCCCAAACTCATTAACATCGGCTATACCTTTTTTGGCAAAATTAATAGGCAATGCAAACCCGACATTTTCTCCTCCCTGCGCAACAGCTGTATTTAACCCTACTACTTGTCCGCTAAGATTCAACAGAGGCCCCCCCGAATTTCCCGGGCTTATAGCCGCATCTGTTTGTATAAGCATATCCAACTGCTCCGATTGGCCGGTACCAACGTCCGAAGCAACAACGGAGCGATTCAATCCGGAAATAATTCCCTCAGAAACCGTATTTTGAAATTCTCCCAAAGTATTTCCTATGGCGATGGCGGTTTGTCCAACTTTTATGTTTTGGGAATCTCCCAGAGGAATAAAGTTGAAATTGTCTCCGTCCACTTTCAGTATGGCGATATCATAAACAGGGTCCCTCGCTAAAACTTTGGCTGTAAGCTTGCGCCCGTCGTTTAAAATAACCGTGTACTCCGCTTCCGTGTCAGACACAACGTGCTTGTTGGTTAAAAGCATGCCGTCTTTTGAAACAAAGAATCCGGAACCGCTGGAAACTTCCTGTTTTTGAGTACCGTTCTGACGATACTGAGGAATTTCAAACTGAGGAAGAAGCTCCGGAGGTATATCCTGCCCTTCAAAAGGATTTACATAATACTGTTCAATAACAGGCACGTCTTTTGTGGCCACGACACTAACAACCGCCGAAGAAGTATCCGCCGCAATTTTGGTAATTTGGTCTTCCTGGGTAATTACAACAGTTTGGGGCGGGCTTGTGTTTTTTTGATTATCGGCGTTGGCCGGAATTATTGTTTGTACGGTTTTTTCAATAACTTTACCGACGGTTTGGGTTATAGGCGACGGTGCTTGGTTCACCAAAGTCGCCGTGACGATTGCCGTAGCCACGGAAGTAACAAAAGTTACCAAAAGAACCAATAAAATAAGTTGTGAGCGGTTGAGGTCTTCCATATTTTTATTTTTTGTATTGTTATTGACTTTTTATTGTAACTATGTTAAGATTAAGCCCAGATTAAGGGTATTATTTTGAAATTATAACATATAGGACCAGGCAACGGAAAGGAGGAAACTATGGACGAAGGAATGGTCAGCGGGATTTGCGTGGATTGGAACAAATTAACGATAATTATGGTGCCCAATATGGCTCCGGAAAAAGGTGAAGCATTGGGACTTCCCGGCGGAATAATCGGACGGAATGAAACTCGTGAAGATGCCATGATTCGGGAGTGGAAAGAAGAGGTTTGGGGTTGCGGAACTCCGATTGTAACATTCTTCCGAGCGTTGAAAAAAAACGGCCGCAACGGTTCCCCGCCGCATCTTCAGCATATATTCGTAACTGAAGATAGCGGCCGAGAGTTAAGGAAATCAGGTGTTCGCGGCGAAACAAAAGCTCCGGTTCGCGTTAGTTTATGGAGTATCGCAAAAGGAAACATAGAGGTTTTTCATTCCCACAAACTGGCTATTCTTGCTCTTCTCGAGTACGCGGCTACTCTTAACAAAGACCTTTCGTTTTTGGCTATAGCAATGGACAAAAGAATGAAAAAGATACCGGAAAAATAAATCTAAACCGCCTCAACGGATTTTATCTGTTGAGGCAGTTTTTGTTTTAAAGTTTCCTCAACAAGATTTTTCAAGGTCATCTGCGAAAAAGCGCAACCGGCGCATGCTCCTTCAAGGCGCACTTTTACCACTCCGCCTTTCTCGCTGACAAATTCAATATTTCCGCCATGCCCGGCAACCAAGGGATTTATTTCTTCTTTAATTATTTTTTTTACCTTTTCTTTCATAATTTTCTACCGTTTTTTTAAACGCCTGGTCGGCCAAGACCGAACAATGAATTTTAATTTTCGGCAGGCCGCCAAGCTCCTTGATAATGTCTTTTGGGGTAATTTTAAGGGCGTCTTCCAAACTCTTCCCTATCGCCATCTCTGAAAAAACCGAAGTTGAAGCTATGGCCGTGGCGCATCCGAAAGTTCGCCATTTCAGTTTTTTTATCTTTCCCGTTTTTTTGTCCACTTTGAGCCACATTCTCATTACGTCTCCGCAAACGGGCGCGCCGATAATGCCTTCGGCGTCAAACTCCCCCGGTTTTGGATCTTTAAGCAATACATTTTTTGGATGGAAAAAATGGCCTTTTACCTTTTCCGAATAATACCACTCCCCCACATCGGCTTTTTTGTTTTTGTTATTTTTTAACATTTCTATAAAAGCGAAGAAAAATAAATTTTGGAAATCGTAGGTGTGGGCGCGCTTTTCGAACGAAGTGAGAAAAAAGGGATAAACGATTTTCAAAATTTGATTTTTCGAAGCTGGTTTGCTAAATAGCGGACATGTTTCTCAATTTTTTAATAATTTCCGGCAAAACTTTCAAAACATAATCAATGTCTTCTTTCTTTGTTTTCTTACCCAAAGTAAACCTCACCGAGCCATGGGCGTATTCATAAGGCCTGCCAAGGGCTCTTATCACATGCGACACCTCCAAATTGTCCGAGTTGCAAGCCGAGCCGGTTGAACAAGCTATGCCCCTTGCGTCCAAATACAAAACTATGGACTCGCCCTCAACTCCGAGAAATGAAATATTCACGTTGTTGGGAAGACGCTTTTCAGCCGAGCCATTCAAAACAGTATCAGGCACGGATTTTAAAATACCTTTTATAAAATAATCCCTTAGTCTTGAAAGACGAGCTGATTCTTTCTCCCTTTCCTTTTGTGCCAATTCAAGGGCCTTTGCAAGGCCCACAATGGCCGGCACGTTTTCGGTACCCGGGTTGATGCCCTTTTCCTGCCCTCCACCGAAAGAAAGCGGCGATATCTTTATTCCCCTCTTAATGTAAAGGGCGCCCACACCTTTAGGTCCGTAAATTTTTGAGCCATTAAGACTCAACAGATCAACGCCCGGTTTCAAAACATTGAGATCGATATAAGAAGGCGCTTGGACCGCGTCGGTATGAAACAGCGGATCGGAAGCGTTTCCACCCTTCTCTTTTTTATACAATCTTATCGCTTTGGAAATTTCAGAAATGGGCTGGATAGCCCCTATCTCATTATTTGCTAACATTACAGAAACTAAAATTGTTTCGGGTCTTAGTGATTCTTTGAATTGCTTCAGGTCAATGATGCCGTCTTTGCCAACATTGATGTAGCTAACTTCAAAACCTTCGTTTTCAAGCTGTTCAAAAGAATATAAAACCGCGTGGTGCTCTATTTTTGAAGTGATTATGTGAGGCGTCGCGCCCTTTTTTAGAGTTTTAGCCAAGTGGCGCGCGGCGCCAAAAATGGCCAGATTATCTCCCTGCGTGCCTCCCCCGGTAAAAATTATTTCATCGGGCTGAGCACCCAAAGAGCGCGCCACGGACAACCGCGCGTCGGAAATGGCTTTTTTGGCGATACGGCCCTCTTCATAAATTGCCGACGGATTCCCGAAATTTTCAATAAAAAAAGCATCCATGGCTTTTTTCACCGCCGGGTCCATATATGTGGTAGCCGCGTGGTCCAAATATATTCTCTTCATCCGTAAAATTCTACAATATTTTCCGCCCCAAGGCAATGTTTTTTTAATAAAAAAGAAGCCCCGGGTCGTTTTGACCCGGGGCCGTATACTTAACTTCTTATTTCCCCGTTTTGAACCTCCTTTTTGTTTTTTATTTACCGTTAACCACTTAATCACTGTTTTTCAAAAGATTTAAAAAAGAATTTCGCCACGGATTCTCCCAACTTGCTCCCGCCTTTAATCAAAGCGCCCGTACCACAAAATAACAAATACATAAAAAGCAGAAACGCGAATGTTAAAAGTACGATACGTGGGTCCTTTACACACATAACTATAAAAGTGTAAGCAAAAGCAATCGCAACAACAAGGGTAGGACCGCCCACAACGGCGAAAATAGTAATTACAACCTTTTCAAACCCGTCGACAAAACCTTTCTCCCTTTTCTCCAACTGATACAGGAAAAACCATATGGCGATAGAGCAAACGACAAAACAGGAAATTAATAAATTCATGTCTCTCTCCTTTTCAGTTCATATTTTAAGCTTTCAAGATTTCAAAATAACCCGCTAAATCTACTATAAAAATAGCACGACTTTATTATTTTGTCAATAAACACACGAAAATTACCACTTACGCACGATCGTATTTAAGTGGTAAAAACTAATTTGTTGGTATATTGAAATTATAGTGTTGTTTCAAAAATTATTTATCCAAAAACCAGAAAGTTGTTGTTCCCCGCTCTTCTATTTTTTTAAATCCCATCTTTTCGTAAAGATAAACCGCTTGAAAACTACTTTGGTTTTTGTTCGTGGTAAGACAGACTTTTTCGTGTCCTTCAATGGCTTTAAGCAGGAGCTTTTTCCCAAGCCCTAGACTCCTGTATTTTTCTACAACAAACAAATAAGAAACTGCTATTCCCGGATGAAGGCTGTGTTTTTCATAAACTTCAATATCGGGATTTTCATTTACAATAATTCCGCCAATATAGTCTCTGTCAAAAACCGCCGCGAAAATTTTGTAGTTTGGGCCGTATTTTGCGTCTTTGAATATATCGAGAAATTTTTTTATTTCAATATTGTCCTCCAGCTCGGAAATTTTTATATCGGAAATTTTTGTCATTTTCAGAGCGCCCGATATTCCTTGAGCCAGAGAGCAGCTTCCTCCCCCGGTAAAATATTTTTTAGATATCGGTAAAAACCCTGCTCGTGAACGAGACCGGCCAAGCGGCCGGAGATCCTCAGGGGACCGACTTCAGTGAAAGCAATATTTTTCCCCAGCTCAACAACCCCTATACTTTTAATCGGATGATAATTTTTCATTTTTTTCCCTTTCTCTTCTCTTATAAGGCAGTCAGCTATGTACTTGGCTTGGTGAATAGCCGACTGAGCCGTGGACGCCTCCACGCTCAGCTTTCTTCCGGCATAGGCGGCATCTCCAAGAACAAAAACATTTTTATGCCCGCGAATTCCAAAGTGCCGAGTGGGGCTTAGATAAATACAATGATTTTCTTCGTGTCTGTTGTTTTGGGAAAAACACTGAACCAATCCGCTCGGTTTTACTCCTCCTGCCCACACAATAACATCGGCAGGAACAGCCGTACCGTCGGCCAAAACACAGCCGCTATTGGTAAAAGAAGAAACGTAGGAGCCGGACAAAATTTCCACCCCGGCTTTTTCAAGATTTTTTCTTACATTTTTTCTCATCCATGAAGACAGAGCCGGCAAAACATCTCTTCCAACAATAAGCTTAAAGTGAACAGTCTGCTGAGGGTGGCCGTCCAAAGAAGCCAGCTTCCTCGAATAGCCCAAAAGCTCAGTTATAAGAGTACACCCGGTGGCACCTCCGCCTACAACCACAATGTTTACTTCTTCTCTCTTTGCTTTGTTTTTAAAAACATAATCGAGCCTGGCTTTTATTCCCAGGATATCTTCAAAAGTGCTGAAAGCAAAAACATTTTCTTTGTTTTTCTCCATTCCGTGAAAATTGGGCTCCGAGCCGGCGGCAAAAACCAAATAATCATACTCCCGCGCGCTATGTCCCCGCCCGGGGGCTTCTAAAATCACTTTATTGTTGTCAAAATCCAAGCTTTCAACTTCTTTTTTCAAAATTTTTATTTTTTCGTTTTTGAAAATATCTGAGAATTTTAAAGCAGCCACGGAAAATATTTCGGAAGGCTCTGCCAATGAAGAAACCGCTTTGAATAAAACAGGCTGAAAAAGCTGGTAATCTTTCTTATCGACAAGAGTTACTTCAAACTTGTCCGAGTTTTTTAAAATTTCCTTGGCCAAAGTAACGCCTCCAAATCCCCCGCCGACAATTACCAGCCTTTTTTTTACTTGCCCTGAGCTTTGTCGAGGGGCTTTGTTTTCTTTTTTGTTCTATTATATTATTCAGCATCCTTATTCTTTTCTTCAAGTAGTTCTTTTAC
>CAZWRF010000021.1:0-12578 GCA_964636095.1 uncultured Candidatus Saccharibacteria bacterium
CTTATAAAAGTTCTGGTAAAAATTCCCAAAAACCTTTCCAGAAAAAGTAAAAAATTGATTGAAGAATTAAAAGAAGAAGGAATTTGATGCTCGCAAGCTTAGAATCAGTGTCCAAAATACTTTCCAATCCCACATGGGATCTATTGGTTGTTTTGTTTTTTGTTGCAGCAGGTTTTTTTTACGGCATGGTGGCCGGAAAAAAGAAGCTTTTGGCAGTTCTTTTCGCAATTTACATTTCTATTGTTCTTCTTCCCAATTTTGGATATCTGGATTACTTTACCCAAGACGGGGGTATTTTTACCGTGTTTTTGACAAGAGCTCTGGCTTTCTTCACGCTCATTGTTCTTTTGGGGTTTCTTTTCGCCAAAACTATTTTTAGGGGAAAGCCCAAAAAAGAGAAGTTTTGGCAGATATTTGTCCTCAGTTTTTTGGAAGTGGGACTTTTTATGAGCGCTTCGTTTCAACTTTTGCCTGCAAAAGACCTTTTTGATTTTTCTCCCTTAGTACAAACTTTCTTCGCCTCTTCTGGCATATACTTTTGGTGGCTGACCTTGCCTTTGGTGGCGTTATTCTTTATATTAAGACGAGGAAAAGAAGAGTAAATTTTTGACCCCCGGTAACTCAATGGTAGAGTAACTGCCTTTTAAGCAGGATGTTCTAGGTTCGAGCCCTAGCCGGGGGATACGTTTTAAGCTCAGCGAGTTGAGGAGGGTATCCTAGCGGGCGGATAATAAATTTGGTAAAATTGTCGAATGGGTCTTTCTCTTGTTGATATTGTATTGGGAATTTGTTTTTTAACGATTACCATACTGGCAACAATTCTGTTATTTAAAAGTCGCTCAAAGGGCGGGTGGTTTTTGGCGCTTGTGTCATACAGTTCGGCGCTGTGGATATTGGTGAGTTTTATCTTTTATCACATGGAAAACGGGTTTTTGTTGTTTTTCGCCAAGATGCAATACGTTTCGGGGGCGTTTGTTATAAGTAGCTTTCTTTTGTTTGTTATTTATTTTGTAGGGAAAAATAAAAAAAGAAACGACAACATTACAAACAGTGTTGTTGCTTTTTTTGCGGCCTTTACCATTTTGATACTTACCACGGGGTATTTTATAAAAAACGCGGAAGTACTCGGAGGATACAAAGAAATGGCTTACGGGCCTTTTTATTTTTCTTACATAATCTATTTATTCGTCCTTTTGACTCTAAGCTATTTCTTTCTTTTAAAAAAATTCAAAGAGTCCGACAGCGGGCTTATTAAAGCCCAGATAATTTATATTGCCGCGGGTTCTTTTGTTTCCGTGTCCGTTGCCATTGCTTTTGATGTAATAATGCCCATCTTCGGCAAGTTCCAGCTTCTGTGGGTAGGACCGGCTACAACATCCTTTTTTATTGCCCTTGTTTCTTATGCCGTAATAAGGCATGGACTTTTCAATATAAAGGTCATTGCCACCGAGCTTTTTGTTTTTGCCATTTTACTTACGCTTTTTGTGCAGGCGCTTTCCACCACAAACTCGAAAGAGTTTTTCACCAGAATAGCATTCTTTGCCGCCGTTGCGTTTCTAAGCCTCTTTTTGTTGAAGAGTATTTATAAAGAAATAAGCCAAAGAAGAGAGATCGAAAGACTGGCTCACCGTCTTTCAAATTTCGTTTCTTTTACCACTCACGAGCTAAGGACCCCGATAGGCAAGTTCAAATCTATTTTATCCATGATACTTGAGGGGCAATATGGCGAGCTTGCTATAGGGGTGGAAAGCATTCTTCGGCGTACATATGACGTTGCCATTGAAATGGGGCAAAGCGTTGAAACGTTTCTTTGTCTCAACAAGCTGGAAATAGACAAACTCGAACTTATCCGGCAGGAAACGGACCTCAATGAAGTAGTTTCAAAATCAGTAAGCGATCTTGGAGAAAAAGCCCAAAACAAAAATATTAAAGTGTCCCTTGAAAAAGGTTCGGATCTCCCAAGGGTTTACTTGGACAAATTTTTAATCGGCCATGTGGTCAACAACCTTTTAAGCAATGCCATTAAATACAGCCATGCCGGTGGCCAGGTAAAAGTTTCAACCCGCAAAGAAGAAAAAAGTCTGATTTGCTCCGTTGAAGACAGCGGCATAGGAATGTCGGAAAAAGATATTTCTTCTTTATTCGAACAATACAAAAGAGGAAGCGAAGAATCCAAGGTTTTTTCAGAAGGCTCGGGCATTGGTCTGTATCTTGCAAAAAAGCTTGTGGAGATTCACGGAGGAAAAATATGGGCCGAGAGTAGAGGTAAAAAACAAGGAAGCACATTCAGTTTCAGCCTACCTGCCGGCGGGTAGGCCTGCCCAATTTATTTTTTAACCGTTTTATATTAAAATATATAGAATGAAAAAGTGGTTACAGAGAATATTGGCTTTCTTGGTGGTAAAGCCGATTTTTAAAATCTTTTACGATCTGCGCGTTGAAGGAAAAGAAAATATTCAAAGTCTTTCTGGCGGACCCCTTATAATGATAGGAAATCACAAATATTTTGTGGATTCTTTTGCTTTGGGCGCGGCATTGCCTGTTTTTAACCCTTTTTATCATATTACCACTTTCGGTGAATCGAGCAAGTTCAACGACAAGCCCATAGAATTTCTCCGAAAAATAGGATTTATAAAATTTCTTTATTTTATTTTGGGAATTTTTCCCGTAATAAGAGGGAAGGACCTCGATGTGGCGCTTAAAGAGCCGATTTCAATAATAAAAGAGGGCGGAGTAGTATTTCTTCACCCCGAAGGGAAAATCGTGAAAGAAGACGGGATAGGGCAATTCAAAAGAGGCGCACCGTTTCTTGCGGAAAAAACCGGCGCGCCGGTTTTACCGCTCGTTTTCAAAATAGAAAAGAAAGAAACGGGTAAAAAAAGAGAATACTACGTAAAGTTTGGTCCAGCTTTTCACCTGCCCCCGGATCTGTCTCTTGAAGACGGGGCCGAATACATGAGAAGCATAGTTTTAAATCTGTACGAATCTCTTCCGTAAAAAATGAAGGGAGGGTATAATTAAAACATGAGCAAAACCTACCTGCTTACCGGGGCTACGGGGTTTCTGGGCTCTTTACTTGCCTTGGAACTTTTGGAAAAAAAGAACAAGGTGATTTTTTTGGGTCGGTCAAAAGATGGAGTTTCTTTCGGAGAAAGAGCGGAAAAAAGGCTAAGGGGAATAGATGAAAACGTTTCTTTCGACACGGCCGCCTTTTTGGAGGTAAATCTTTCCGAAGAAAACCTTGGCATCTCCGAGGAATCCGCTAAAAAATTCCAAAACAAAATAGATGCTATTTGGCACCTTGCGGCCAACTTAAGCTTTAAAAAAGAAGAGAGGGATGAAGTTTTCTCAACAAATATTCTCGGATTAAAAAACATCTTGAGCTTTGCCGAGAGAATAGGCGCCCCTGTTTTTTACACAAGCACGGCCTATGTACACGGAAAAAGAGGGGGATTTTCTACTGAAAACGACAAAATTAGGCCAAAGGGTTTCAACAACGCATACGAAGAAAGTAAATTTGAAGCTGAACAAATAATCAACGAATGGGGAAATGAGTCGAAAAAAAATTCCTTCATAATATTCCGTCCGGGGATATTAGTGGAAAAAGTGGGCAAGGCAGCGGGTTTTTTTGGATACTATATGGTGCTTTCTTCCATCTATAAATTGGGCAAGAAAGTTGGCAACAGCCGCTTTCGTTTGCCGATACTATTCCCTTACAACGCAAAAATTTTTGTAAATTTGGTGCCCGTAGATGAAGCGATAGAATGGATGATTGAAATTGCCGATAACCCCGAATCAAGAAAAAAAACATTTCATATTACCAACCCCCATCCGTTTCCCATAAAAGATGTTGTGGAAAAAACATTTAAAATATCGGGGCTCAAGGCTTGGCTTTTCCCGGCACCTGTTTGGTTTGTAAAGTTTTATTTTTTTCTTTTTTCTTTTTTTGGGCAGTTTACTCCCGTTAAGAAAGTTGCCCGAAAGTTTCATTATTACAAATACTATATGACGGGGAACAATCGCTACGACATGTCCAATACGGAAAAAATTATCGGTAAAGAAAAAATAAGCAAAGTAAAATTTGACGGCAATTTTATTGAAGCTATTGCCGCCGAATTTATAAAAAGAAAAGCTTTATGAGCATCTCTATTGTAAACGCCCTTTTGGGTATTTCGTTTCTTACTGCTTTTATCCTTTCAACCGTCCTGTTTTTTAAAGCCGAGAAAAAAGAAAAAAGCAGCGTTTTTCTGGCCGTTGCCACATATGCCGTAGCCGCCTGGATACTGGCGGAAATTATCTTCAGAAACACACTGAGCCAATTTATCGGAAATATTGCAGCAAAAATTCTTCATATATGCGGCTTAGCGGTAATAAGTTTCTTTGTTTTTTTCTGTTTTTCTTTTCTGGGGAAAAAGCTGGTAAACAACAAAAGGCTCCTCTTTGTTATTTTTGGAACACTGTTTATTTTTAGCATCCTCACCCTTTTTACCGGTTTTATTGTCGCAAGGTCGGCCATAATTGCAAACGGAGAAAACCAAATTGTATTCGGCCCGCTTTATCCACTGTACGCGGGTTACATGATTCTGGCTACGCTTTGGGGGTATTTTTACCTTTACAAAAAATCCATAAAAAATCTCGCTGATTTGGAAAAAGTACAGCTGGCTTATATAGGCACGGGTACCATTATTGCCATCTCCATCTGTCTTGTTTTCAACATAGTTCTTCCTTTCTGGGGATATTTCAATTACTACTGGCTGGGGCCGATATTGGCGGCTATTTTTGCCGTTTCTACGACCCTTGCCATTTTAAGACATCATCTTTTCGACATTAAAGTTATATCTACGGAGCTTTTCAGCGCTTTTATTTCCATCCTGGTTCTTGTAGACGCGCTTTTGTCCACAACAACCGTTGAGCTTGTCCTAAAACTCGGACTTTTTGTCGGCGTTTGCGTGATAAGTTTTCTTATCATTCGCAGTGTTTTAAATGAAATAAAAACAAGGGAAAAAATCGCAAAAATATCGGAAGATTTGCGTGTGGCGAATGTGGAGCTGAAACGGCTCGACAAAGCCAAATCGGAATTTTTGTCTATTGCTTCGCACCAATTGAGAACGCCCCTTACGGCCATAAAGGGCTATTCTTCCATGCTTCTGGACGGCGAGTACGGACCTATTCCCGAAAAACCCCAAAAAGTAATTGAGAAAGTATTTTTGTCGTCGAGGCGGCTGGCCTCCATAGTAGATGATTTTCTGGACATCAGCAAAATAGAAGAGGGCAGAATGAAATACGACATAACAACATTCAATCTTAGGGAAACCGTAAAAAACGTAGTGGATGATTTTGTTACCAACAGCAAAAAAGCAAAAAGCCTCAATTTGCAGTTCATGTGGGAAGACGCCGATTTTAAGATAAAAAGCGACCAAAACAAAATTGTCCAAGTTATTTCGAACATTGTTGACAACGCATTAAAGTACACGCTTGAGGGCTATGTAAAGGTTTTTCTTTCAAAAAATAATGAAGAAAATAAGTTTTTGATAAAAGTGGAAGATACCGGAGTGGGTATATCGAAAGATACCCTCGAAAGACTATTTCAAAAATTTACAAGAGCCCAGGAAATATCCAAGCTTCACACGGACGGTTCCGGGCTGGGTCTTTATGTGGCCAAAAGAATAATGGAAGACCTTCACGGAAAAATTTGGGCCCGGTCAAAGGGTAAAAACAAAGGCTCAACCTTTTTCATTGAATTACCCATGAATTGAGGTATAATTTTTATTAACGTGCAGAGAACACATATAAAAGAAATAGCTAAAAAAGCAGGCAAGAAAGCCAAGGTTTTGGGCTGGGTGGATGCTCGCCGTGACTTGGGCAAGCTTATTTTTATTGATATTATAGATGCCGGCGGTGTTGTGCAGACCGTTTTTGTTCCCCAAAAAAAAGAGCTTTTCGAGTTGGCGGGCGGCCTGAGGCTCAACGATGTTGTTGAAATAGTGGGAGAGGTGCAAAAAAGGCCCGAAAAAATGATAAATAAAGAAATTGAAACCGGTACCGTGGAGATGAAAGCGGAGAGCCTGAACATTTTAAACAAAGCAAAAACAACTCCCTTTGAACTTTATACTGATGGATATGAGGTGGATGAAGAAATACGGATGAAATACAGGTACCTGGACTTAAGAAGGGCCAGGATGCAGAAAAACATCAGAAACAGGCACGAAATAATTCAGTTTGCCCGCAATTTCCTTTCGGACAAAGGTTTTGCAGAAATAGAAACACCCATTCTCACCAAATCCACGCCCGAAGGCGCCAGAGACTACGTGGTGCCCTCCCGTGTGCAGAAAGGCAAGTTTTATGCTCTGCCACAGTCGCCTCAGCAATACAAACAGCTTCTTATGGTTGCCGGATTTGAAAAATATTTTCAAATAGCTCGGTGCCTTAGAGACGAAGACACGAGAGGGGACCGCCAGCCCGAGCACACCCAGCTCGATATCGAAATGAGTTTTGTTGAAAGAGACGATATATTAAGCTTGCTTGAAGAACTTGTTATAAAAATTACCGAGAAATTCAGCGAAAACAAACTGACAGCAAGGCCCTTTCCTCGCCTTACATACGCCGAGACAATAAAAAAATACAAAACGGATAAGCCGGACCTACGAAAAGATAAAAAAAACACAAACGAGCTGGCTTTCGCCTGGATCGTAGATTTTCCCATGTTTGAATGGGACAAGGAAAATAAAAGATACGATCCGGTCCACCACATGTTTGTAATGCCAAAAGAAGAGGACATAAAAAAGCTGGACAAAGACCCGCTCAAAGTTTTAAGTACCCAGTTCGATCTTGTTTGCAACGGATACGAAATATGCAGCGGAAGCATTCGAATACACAAAAGAGACTTGCAAGAGAAAATAATGAAACTGGTGGGGCTTAAAGAAAAAGACATGAAAGAAAAATTCGGACATCTTTTGGAAGCTCTGGAATACGGGGCTCCGCCACATGGTGGCGTCGCGCCCGGCCTGGACCGGCTAATTATGCTGATTCAAGGCGAACCCAACATACGAGAAGTGATAGCATTTCCAAAAACCGGCGACGGTAGCGACCTTATGATGAACGCCCCTTCCGAAATCAGCAAAGAGCAGCTCCAAGAACTGGGAATCTCCGTTGTAAAAAGGAGAAAATAAGCCATGTACAATGTACAGACAAAAAATTACCAAGGCCCTTTTGAATTACTTATTGATTTAATCGAACAAAAAAAACTTTCCGTAAACCAAATCTCCTTGGCGGAGATAGCCGACCAATATTTAAATTACTTAAAAGAACTGGAGCATTTTCCGCTTAAAGAAGTGGCGTCTTTTGTCGTTGTTGCGGCTACTCTTATGCTGATAAAATCGCGTTCGCTGATGCCGTCTATCCAGCTTAGCGACGAAGAAGAAGCGGAAATAGAAGACTTTGAGTCCCGTCTTCTGATGTATGAAAAATTTCGCTCTATTTCAAGGGAAGTTGAGAAAATTTTTGGCAAAAAAATAATTTTCGTTCCGGAAGAAAGCCGAATTTTATCGGGCCGGGTAGAAACCATGTTTGTGGCCCCCAAAGACCTTACCGTAGTCGGCCTCGAGGCGGCTATTGAACAAATGATAGGCACTCTTCCGCAGAAAGAAAATTTACCGGAAACCGTCGTTAAAAAAACGGTGACTCTTGAAGAAAAAATGGATAGTCTGATAAAGCGTTTGCGGGTAAGAGTGAACTTGTGTTTTTCCGAGCTTAAAGACAGTTCCAAGTGCGAAAAAGTGGATCTTATAGTAAATTTTCTTGCCATGTTGGAACTTGTGAGAAGAAACTTTATAACCGCGAAGCAAACCGAAGGATTCGGTGAAATAGAGATAAGAAGAGTCGGCATATGAAACTGCAAAATCACATAGAAGCGCTTCTTTTTCTGGCAGGAGAACCTGTAAAAATAAAAAAGCTGGCCGATCTTCTGGGACGGGAAGAAAAAGAAATTGAAGAGGGGATAGGAGAGCTGGAAAAAACGCTTGAAAACAGGGGGTTGCGACTGGTGAAAAAGGAGGGGTCCGTTCTTCTGGGTACGGCCCCCGAATCTTCAAAATATTGCAGAAAACTCATAAAGGAAGAGCTGGACAAAAACATAGGCCGGGCGGGTCTTGAAACATTGGCCATAATTTTGTACAAGGGAGACACGGGCAAAGCGGATATTGATTATATACGGGGAGTAAACTCGTCTTTTACCCTAAGAACGCTTATGATAAAAGGGCTGGTGGAAAGAAGCGTAAACCCCAAAGACAAGAGAAGCTATATCTACTCGCCGTCCATTGAACTTTTCAGGCATTTGGGAATTTCCAAGAGGGAAGACCTACCCAAATTTGAAGAATTTATAGATAAACTGGAAAATGCACTTGAAGATAATAAAGAATAACTTAATTACAGCAACCTGCCTTGTGGCGGTACTTATCGCCCTCAGTTTTTTTTGGCCGTTAAACAAAGCGGAGAACAACACGGCGGATTTAATCAATGCCGCCAATGAAAAATCAGCCGTAAAAAACCCCAAAGAAAGCGAAGCCGTTCAGGAAATAAAACTTGAGGCAAAATCGGCCTGTGTTTTTGACGTGCTTAAAAAAGAATATATTTTTAAAAAAAACGCGAATGCTCAGCTTCCGTTGGCCAGTCTTACCAAGCTGATGACGGCTATCGTAGCCAAAGAAAATTTTTTGCCGGGAACACTGATAAAAATTTCCGACAACGCACTGTCTCAAGACGGAGACAACGGATTTATGAAAGGGGACATGTGGAACCTGACGGATATTACAAACGCCATGCTTATTTCCTCGTCAAACGATGCCGCTTTTGCCGTATCCGAAGCCCGCTCCGATTTCATGAGCCTCATGGAAAAAACTGCCAAAAAACTCGGTCTTAGCCAAACTTATTTTTTAAACCCCACCGGCTTGGATATTTCCGAAAACCTTGCCGGCGCCTACGGTTCGTGTGAAGACATGGTGAAAATAATGAACTATATGCTTCAAAAACACAGAGATATTCTGGAAATAACAGCTAAGGAAACCTACGAAAGCCATGGGCTTGTGTTTAAAAACACGGACAAGCTAGTTCCCGAGCTTCCTACCCTCATAGCGGTTAAAACCGGTTTCGACGACCTTCCGGGAGGCAATCTTATTGTGGCCGTGGACAAGGGCATGGACCACCCCATAATCATAGTTGTTTTGGGATCCACGTTTGAAGGCCGTTTTACCGACGTGCGAACTCTTTACAACGCATTCGCGAAATAAACGAAACTTTAATAATTTTTTTAAGGTTTAATTTTGTATGAAAAAGAGCAAAATCTTTCTTTATGCGTTTTTAGACGCTTTCGGCATATTTGCTTATATTGCCGTGGTTTCCTTAGTTATGAACAATGCCGAAAAACTTTTCGGCCCGGCCTCCCAATTTTGGGCCGCGGTAGCCATGCTGCTTTTGTTTGTTTTTTCCGCCTCGGCAACAGGCCTTCTTTTTTTCGGCCGGCCCGTTTATCTTTACCTTCAGGGCTTTAAAAAAGAGGGGATAAAGCTTATTTTTTATACTCTTGGCATTTTGTGTCTTTTTGTTCTTTCCGTGTTTTTGTACCTGGCGCTTTTCTGACAAATTGACAGCCGGCACCTCAGGCGGTATTTTAAATATAGAACCAACCAACTAAGGGGGGCACATTGAAAAGAAAAAAAATTTTTCCGGTTGTTTTTGTTGTCGTTTTTCTTCTTCTTGTTCCTGCTGGCGGTTCGGCAGCCAAGAAACAAAAAGAAAAAACATTGCAGGTTTTTTCAAGGATTATTTTTGACCAGGTTTATTCCGGTATTCAAAAAGAGTATTTTAGCAAACTTACGGAAAGCGAAAAAATAAAGATAAAAAAAATAAGAAACGAGCCCATAGAAGAAAAAAAGGCCATAGAAAAAATGCTGGGTATGTTTGAGTTTTGCCACATTGATTCTGTGTATGGCAGCAGCAATAAAGCTTCGGGGTGCAAAATAGGCGTTTTGTTCTCACCACATCCGGGCGGAGGCCTTTTTATAGCCGATGTTTTTCCCAAAAGCCCGGCTAAAAAAGCGGGGCTAAAAATAGGCCAACACATCGTCGCTATCGACGGCAAACCGTTAAAAGGTCTTTCTTTTGTTGAAGAGGTGGAGCTTATATCCGGTGACTGTGATGCTTTTGTGGAACTTTCTGTTTTTTCTCAGATTTTGAAAAAAACTTTCAATGTAAAAATTAAAAGAGAAGAAGAAACTTGGCCTACAGAATATGCGGTAAGCAAGCTCATAAATAAAGATGTAGGTTTTATAAAATTGAACGGTTTCTTTCTGGGCTCAGAAAAATTATTTGGAGAATCGGTAAAACTTCTTATAAAACAGGGCGCCAAAAAATGGATAATCTCCTTAAAGTACAATCCGGGCGGATTTGTTTATGCCGCCGACAGAATATTAGGGGAATTTTTACCAAACGGATTAGTTTCCCTTCATGCAATAGGCAGAGACAGAAAGATATCAAAATTTTACGTATACTCCAAATGGATACGGGATCGGATGTACAAAATACCTCCCGAAGACAAGGTTATTGTTCTGGTAAACGATTACAGCGCCAGCGCATCTGAAATTATGGCAGGAGCCCTCCAAGATTACCGCAGAGCAACAATTCTCGGCATAAATACATTCGGAAAAGGCAGCATGCAATATCCGATAGAACTCAGCGACAGAAGCGTTTTAATGGTTACCAAAGTCCATTTTTTTACGCCGGTTCGGAAAAGAGCAGTAGATAAAACAGGTATCGTGCCCGATATTACCGTCTACGACAATCCTTTTACCGAAAAAGATGAAATGCTTGAGGCGGCTCTCGAAATTTTTCAACAATTGGATCTTTATGGAGAAATACCCATGCACTAGAAACTATTGACAAATAGTATATTTAGGTATATAATGGTAGGCAGAAAATAACAATTTGAAAAAGGAGGCCCGGGATGATGATGATAAAGTATTTTATTTTGAGGCTAAAGTGGAAGCTGGCGTTTGCCGAGGCCCATGTGCGATGCTGGCTGAAATACAAAACACCGTACGGAAGAGCCATAATGCATATGGCCTACAAAAAATACACGGAAACATTCATGTATCGGAAGCGCCTAATAGAGCTGGGCGAAGAATTTGCTTTCAATACTTTTGTTGACAGCCCGTTTGAAAGGAAACTTTTCCTTTCCAAGCTTACTTGGAAAGACCGGCTCAGGGCATTTTTCATCCCGTACAATTTTATAAATACCGGGATGCTGAACAGACACATGGAATTTTAAGCCATCACCTCCTTGATGGAATCGGGCCCCTCATCCTTCCGTAGCTTTACGCAAAGAAGGAGAGGGGCCTTTTTTTATTGACTAGGCAAAGCTTCCCGTGCTAAAAATTATTGTAAGGCATAAAAGTTCTTTGGTCTTAAAAAAAGGAGAAAGTGAATGGAAGATTTTCACAACATTGTGTATGCGTACTTTAGCATGGAGGGTACTCAAGAAGAGAAAAAAAAATTCCTTATAAAAAGCCTCGCTGAGTCCGGTGTGTCCGGAAAATTGATCTGGAAAGTTTCAGAAGAAAAAGATGTTGCCGTTGCCTCTGCCGTGGGATTTGTCATTGTCGTTTTTAGGGTTGAAGCGGACAGCATGTTTCCGTGGTATATTTTGAAAATTTTTGATGAACATCGAACCTTTTTGGACATCAATCTTTTGGACTGCCGCGAAGAGTCCAAAAGCAACTTTGCCCGAACGGGTCCCGAGTATGTTTGGCAACTTTTCGACATTGTGACAACAGGCAGAGTGAGGCATATTTTACCCGAAAATAAACAGGAATAGAACCGGCGTAAAAATAAAGGTCCCAAAAAGGCCCCGCCCAACGCGGGGCTTTTTTCTTTGGTTGACAAAGCATATTTCTCGTGCTACTTTGGCATAAACAAAAACAGTTTTTTGAAAAACGAAAGGATCCTTTTATGTCCAAAGATATTGTAAATGCAATCTTTGAAATGTTTGAAATGACTCGTACCCCTCGCTCCGGTTGGCAAAGAGCCGGGTTAAAAAATGGCATCGAAAATGTGGCAGAGCACGCTTGTTTGGCAGCTCAAATAGCTTTTGTCTTGGCTGTAATGGAGGGCGTGAAAAACCCGGAGAAAGTTGCCTGTGAAGCACTTTTTCATGATAACGGAGAATCAAGGCTCGGTGACCAAAACAAATTAACCTTGAAATATTTTGACAAAACAGAGGGTGAAAAAAAGGCATTTGGAGATTTCGTAGATAAACTACCCTCCAAGGCAAAAGAGTTATTGCTCGATTATTTCAATGATTTTGAGAAAGGGAAGAGTGAACGTGCAATTATTGCAAGAGACGCTGACTTGCTGCAATTGGCTTTTCAAGCCAGATATTATCTGAGTATCGGATACAAATGCGCCCAAAGTTTTATAGATTGCGCAGGGGAAGGTCTTCGGACAAAATCTGCGAAGGATATTTTCAAATATTTGCCGGAAACAGAGTTCTTTGAATGGTATTTCGACAATAAAAATTAAAAAGGAGG
>CAZWRF010000022.1:0-12051 GCA_964636095.1 uncultured Candidatus Saccharibacteria bacterium
ACCACTATTTTCGCAATCGTGAAAATAGTGGTACTTGGGAAACGTGAAACACTATCTAAAAAAGCCATCTTGTGTTTCACAAGATGTCTTCGCTGTTGCCAGAAAAGCTATATTTTTCAACGTTTCCCGTTACGGGAAAATTTCTTGCTACGGGAAAACTCCTTCAAATACCTAAAAAGACCCTAACTTTGTTATCACTCACTTCCAGTACCCCCCTCTCAAATCTGTATGTCTCTTTTTTTTGCGGAAAATGCAGGGTTACGGTTTTAAATATCAGTGAAATGAAGTTTACATGGTCGGGCAAGATGTCAAAATCACCCAAGTGGTTTTTGGAAGACACGGCCTCCGCCTTTCCTTGAAAAGGCTCTTTTCCCAATACAGGGGACCAGAAAATTTTTACATCCAAAAGCTTATTTTCCATCTTGCAAATTCAAGTCCTCTAAACCTCCGATATTGAGGAGGCTTTCCTCGGGCACAGAGTCCAATTCTCCCTCCAGGATCTTTTTTGCTCCCGCTACAGTTTTTTCCCTTTTCACAAACTGAATCTTAGTTCCCTTTTTGTTGCCTACGACGAAAAGATCCTGGCTCATGAAGTTTAAAAGTTTTCTTGCTCTCCTATAGCTTATCCTGTTGTCAACCGAGAGTTCTGCTTCTCCGATAATGGCCACTATCTTGCTCAGTTCTTCGTATTTTTCCAAAAGTTGTTTTGCTCCCAGCTGGGTTTCGTAGTGCTCGTTTCCCAAAATGTCCGGGTCCAAAACAGATGAAGAAGACGCCAAAATATCAACTGCCGGATGTCTGCCCTCCTGATAAACGTCTCTAGATAATACCACCAGTGAATCAAAATAAGGAACAACTGCCTGAATAGCGGGATCGGTGATGTCGTCGGCGGGCACGTAAATAGCCTGGATGCTGGTGATGGTAGCTTTGTTGGTGGAAACCAGTCTTTCCTCAAACTCCCCCACTTCGCTGGTAAGAGTAGGCTGGTAGCCCCCCTCGGAAGGTATCATGGACAGAAGAGTGGACAGCTCGTTTCCTGCTTGCATAAACCTATAGAGATTGTCCACAAAAAAGAGAACGTCTCTGTTTTTTACATCCCTAAAATATTCGGCCAAGGTGGCCGCGGTAGCGCCCACCTTGAACCTTATGCTTGCCGTTTCGTTCATCTGTCCGAAGACCAAAACCGTAGACGGCAAAACATTGTTTTCCTTGAGAATTTTATAAAGGCTGTGTCCTTCCCTTATCCTCTCCCCTATTCCGGCAAACACGGAGGTGCCCTTCTGAAGAAAGGAGGTATTGTGCATTAACTGGGTTAAAAGAACTGTCTTTCCCACGCCAGCTCCTCCAAAAATTCCAAGCTCTTCGCCCTTTCTTAGGGGAGTGAAAAAATCAATTACTTTTATTCCCGTTTCAATGATTTCTTTTCTGAAACTTATATCCCTGTAGGGCAGAGGGGGGCGGTGAGTGGGCCATTTTTCTTCAAATTTTAGTTCCGGCAAATTGTCTATAGGGTTTCCAAACGCGTCCATCACCCGCCCCAAAAGACTTTCTCCTACAGGGATCTCCAATGATTTTCCGGTTCTTACAACGCTTGCTCCCCTGTACAAGTATTTGGTTTCTCCAAAGCAAATGGCGGTAAAAATCTTCTCCGTTAGGGAAGTGAACACTTCAAATTTAATATCCGGTTCATCTTTCAACTCCAAAATCTCTCCCGGAAAAGGACCTCCGGTTAAAAATTCCACTTTTACTATCTCCCCTTGAATGGAGAGAATTTGACCTAATTCTTCTTTTCCCATAGTTGAAAGGCGCTAAAAATTTCCACTTGTTTTTTGTCCAACTCCTGCCATTCAAGTTTTCTTTTGCTTTTTTCTATTTCTTTTTTCATTTTTTTGGCATTTTCGGAAGCGTGATACATGGACATCATTCTGGTGGCATACCTTGCCAGAGCATGTTCCAGGATGGTTTGGTTGAAGAGGCTTGCCATAATTTCGGTTTCAAAAAAATCCATTACCGCTTCCGGCGTGGGTTCAAAAAGATATTTTTTAATTTCACTTTTTCCTTCCCGTTCTGTGGGTACCTCTCCCAAAATATCACTCATCACCGGATTTTGAACCATAACGGTCTCAAACCTTCCGTGGGAAACAATAACTTTTTTGTATTTTTTTATAAAATTTATAATTTCAGCTATTTTGCTTTTTTCAGGCTTGGCGTCGTCCAAGTCAAAGTAAAATATCTTGTCGCCAAGCCCGTAGTTTTTTGCCAAATACCTGCCGGTTTTCCCCACTACAACCAGGTCCGGCTTATTGGATTTCCAAAATTCGTAAGCTTCCGACCAAACATCCAAAATCAAAGTTCCGTAAAAGAAATGATTTGCCGACAAAAAAACCAGCACTTGGCCTTTTTTTGTCTCAACGGGAGAAACTTCTTCGGTTTTTCCTCTCTTTTTTCCCGATTCTTTGGCAAAAAACTCATGCGAGCTTCTAATCGTGTGGTACACATCCGCCAGCTGTGTTAAAAATTGCCTTGTTTTCAGCACATCTTTGCGGATATTAATCATTTTCGAATAAGCCGTTTTTTGATAAACGTCGACAATGGCGCTTACGGTGGAAACCGCTTCCAGCTCGTCTTTAATTTTTTTCAGAGTTGTCATAGCATACTTGGTTTATTTTGGGAGTAATTTCCTGGGCAAAGGCCTTTAATTCTTCCAAATTATTCAAGGCTCTTATCCTTTCCTCCATCCCCCGGAGCTTGCCCTCGCTATAATGCTTGAATATTTCCTGGCTTATGGCACCGGTTATTTTCGGCGAGCTGCCGGCCCAAAAACCGGAAAGCAAAAGACCAAAAAGAAGCAGCTGGAATTCCCTTGGGATTATTGTTTTTGCCGATTGGTTGAAAAGAACAATTACTTTCTCTCCAAAATCAATGAGCTCCTTTGTTTTTTGAGGCAGCTCTATCCCGAATTGCACAATCCCCAAAATCCTTTGGTATTCAACCAGTTTTCTTCTTACAAAAATAGCCAGTTCCTTGTCTATTTCTTCCTGCGCCTGATTGCCCACCCTTGAAACGGACAAAAACGCGTTGACCGCCGGCCTTTTGCTTTTTTTGTACTCTTCAATATCGAAAAAAACGTGGCCGTCGGTCATAGCCATCAAATTCGTCTGTATATAGCCGGAAATATCGTTGCCGAGCGTTTCGGCCACGGGAAAAGCGGAAATACTTACTTCTTTTCCGTCTTTTCCGATTATGTTTCCCGCTCTTTCCAAAAGAGCGGCATGAATGTGAAAAATGTCTCCGGGGTAAACGGACCTTCCCGGAAATCTTTTTAAAAGAAGGGATATTTCGCGGTAAATTTTGGCATGCGTGGTAAGGTCGTCCAGAACAATTATGGTGTTTGTTCCTTTTTCCCTAAAATATTCGGCAATAGCCATGGCGCTGTAGGGAGAAAGATAGATGGCGGTTACCGGACTGTTTGAAGCCGCCACCACCATTATAACGTTCTCAAAAACTCCGGCGTTTTTCAGGTACTCCTCCACCATTTTTACCTGCGAAGTTTCTTTTCCTATGGAAACATAAATACAAACAATCCCTTTCCTTGCCTGGGAAAGAATTGTTTGTAAAAGAAAGGTTGTTTTCCCCGTTTTGCCGTCGCCGATAACAAGCTCTCTTTGCCCGTACCCCAAAGGAACAAGCGAATCGACTATGGTAATACCCGTTTCCAAAAATTTACTTATTGAAGCCCTTTGATAGATATTTGGAGCCTCTTTTTCAATATCCAAAAATTCTTTTTCTCCCCTTGCGGGACCGAGCCCGTCTATTGGCCGGCAAAAAGGGTCCACTATTCTGCCTAAAAGGCTCCGGTTGAAAGGAACTTTGAAAACTTCGTCCATTCGGGCTACTTTTTTTCCCACCCTTAGCCCCTCCGTATCAAACATAAAAACCTGAGCCAAACTGCTGTTCAAGCTGTAGGTCATGCCTTTTTTCCCGTCTTCGGTTATAAGCATTTCTTTCGGCTTCAAATTGGGCAAGCCGGACACCATTACAACCGAGTGGTTGATGGAAACTACCCTGCCTATCTCCCCCGTTTTTTTTAAGCTTGCTTCAAACTCGCTCATAATTTTATTTTGGAAAGCTCCTTGTTCATTTTTTCAAGCAAGGAAAAGTCCCTGTAATTTCCCCCGTATTCTATAATCGCTCCTCCGATAATTTGAGGGTTTACCGTTATATCAAAAATAACTTTGTGCTTGTTTTTCTCAAAAAACCACCTTCTTAGCTCTATGAAAAAGTCATCCGAAGGGCTAAACGCGATCTCCAGCTTCAGCTGGGGAATTCTTGAAAGATAACTTTTGAGATTTTCAAAAAAAGAAAGCTGTTCTTCCGGAGAACCGTGTAGGAAGCCTCCTTTTTCCAGTTCTTTTAGGTACGTTCTAAACCCTTCGTCCACCTTGTTTTTGGCCCTATCGGACAGGGGAATATGAGAGTCTTTAAAAATAAATCCGTGAAGCGCGTTTATTTCTTCGATAAAAACCACAAGCTCTTCCTTGGTGTTTATTTCTTCTGCTATTTGTTCAAAAATTTTACTCATACTCGACAACATAAATTAAAGAACCTGCTCCCTCCTGGCTTTTTCCAAAGCGTCCATCACCAGGTCTTCATGAGAAGAGAGGTCTATGGTTTTTCCTATGGTGTTTTTGGCAACTTCTCCTATTATGCGGTAAATCTCCTTATCCAGCTCTTCCATTTTTTCTTTTTTGTAGTTTTCTATTTCCTTTTTTATTTCCGCGTCTCTTTCTTTCAAAGATTCCGCCGCCGAGCGGTAAGCGCGGGAAGCCTGGCCGGACAAGTCTTTGCCCAGTTCAGCGGTTCTTTCCCTGGCTTCCTGAAACAGCATGCCCCTGGCTTGAGCAAAGCCGGCATCAAATTCGGCGATTTTCTTTTCAACCTCCTGCTTCAGTTCATCTTGAACAGATTTGTTGAAATTGCTTATTTTGGAAAACTCACCTTCCGCTCCCCGGAAAAAAGAGGCAATTTCTCTTTTGTACGACTCTATTATTTCTTCATTGAAAAGCTGAATTTTTTTGTTCAGCCCCATCACGGATTCTCTCAATTGCTTAGCCATAAGGCCCTCCATCTGCTGTTCAAATTCTTTGGAAATTTTCAGATAGAGCGTCCCTTCTTTTTCTTTACCGGCCGAACGAAGATAAGAAACGACAAAAAACAAAACAGCGGCTAAAACTATCACCGCAACGGCCGCAATTAAAATTATTAGAAAAGATTGGTTGCTTAGATTTGCCATATATATAGGTAGCTAATATAAAATAATAAACATAGTAAGGCCGAGACCGGCCAAAGTTAAAATAACAATTCCGGTTAAGTTCAAAAACATCGCGAAGCGTATACTTTCTTTGGCCAAGGGATTCCGCCCGACCGCCTCCACCCCCCTTTGCAAAGATTTTACAAAAGCGAAAAAGCCGGCAAAAAAACTTCCTCCACCCAAAAGAGCGGCGAAAATATATCTAAGCACTTCCGGTACGTTTTCCGGTTCGCCCAAAGCATTCATTACTCTTGTAAAAAGGCCCAGGGGAGATACTTTTGTCGGGTCCAAGTCAACATGCTGAATATTCACTTCTACCTTTACCAGGCCGCTTTCCCCGCTGAAATCTTCCTCGGCTCTGCCGAGTACAAAACCGGAGCTTACGGCCTTTTGCCCCGTCCCCGGGTCGGTTGACGACGTAATATAATCCCCTTTCTTTATTTCTCCGTTTTTGTCGCTTACTTTTACCATGGCTTCTCCGGAAAAAACAACAGGAAAAATAGAATCACCCGGCCTCCCAAAAATCAAAACGGAAGAATCGCTTGCCACGCCAACCATATTCGAGTCGTAAGGATCGCTTGAACGGTAAAGCCCTTCTTCGGTCTCGGAAATAATGTCCCCAAACGAAGCCTCAGAATCGGCAATTTCCAGATTCTTGGCGACGGACGGCAAGTTCTGGGCCAAAAGACGCGAACCTAAAGCGAAAACTCCCAAAAAAACCAAAATGAAGATGAAAAAATTTCTTGTCACTTTAAGTTAATTATATCAAATTTCATTATCAAATAAAACACGGCGCTTGATACCGAAAGCGGGCTTTGATAAAATAAGAGCACACTATGAAACCGAAGATTCTCATCATTGAAGACGACCGAACCATCATAGGGCTCTTTAACGAATTTTTCACGAGAGCCGGATTGGATATTGAAATATTGGATCTCGGAGAAAAGGCAATAAAAAAGCTTGAAAGAATCCGAAAGGGAGAAGACCCGAAACCCGACCTGGTTTTGCTGGACCTTATTTTACCGGATATGAACGGCATAGAAATATTAAAAGAAGCCAGAAAATATCCGGAAACAAAAGACGTCAAAATATTCGCCCTCACCAATTACAGCAGCGGCGAATCAAACCAGGCGCTTACAAAAGAAGGCATCAACAAAATTTTAATAAAATCCCAGTACGATCTTGAACAGCTGGTAAAAATAATTAGGGACGCCACCCAATAAAAATTTCATGAGGTCGCCAAAAATTTGCTTTTTGTTTTTCTCTCCGGCGGTAATTTTGTGGTCGTTTTTCCTGTATTTTTATTTAAGCCAAAATCCGGCCGGCGCGTTCAAGTGGATAGAGGTTATTTCCATTTTGGCTCTGGTCTGCATCTTGTCTCTTTTGTGCTTTGTCACCTCATTTTCCAAAAAACGCAAAAAAATGGGAAAGTCTTTTCTGGTGATTTTTTTAGCTTTGGCAGTTTTGGTAATTTTGTCCTTTTTTATCGGAAACGAAATATCAAAGTCTCCCCCTCCCCCGTCCTACGTAGCTTTTTTCCTTTTGCTTTTTGTATACATTGCCTGGGTTGCCACCATATTGTTTGAGCGCTCGCTTGAAACATCCGAAGAAGAACACGCGCGGACAATGGCCGTACTTTTCGGATTCGGGCTGTTTGCTACCGCCGTGATGTTTTCGGGCGTCTTTATACCTCTTATGCTCGAGTCAACAAAATACTTTTGGCTGATACCCGCTTCTTCGATTTTTTTGGCGATTTTCTCCGCTTTTGTCATTAGCCCTTTCTTCTTTTCAAAAAAGCCAAAATCAATTGTGTTGAAATTTTTTACGGCAATATTCGGAATAATTCTTTTGGTTCTGCCCTTTACGGCAACAGGAAACAATTTGAAAATTTTTATAGTCTTGGATTTTCTTTTATTTTGCGCTTTTGGCAGCCGGCTTATTAAAACAAAATCCGCCGATGAAAAAGACGCGGAAAAGCTGGCCACGGAGTGGGAAAAACTCAACCATTCAAAAGACCAGTTTATTTTGTCTTTTCAGCACCACTTAAGAACCCCGCTTGTTCCCATAAAAGGGTACCTCGAAATGATATTGAAAGGCGCCTATGGAAGAGAAGAAAACCCCATCATCCGCGAACGGCTCATTGACGTAAAAAAAAGGGTTGAGATTCTTTCTTCTCTTATTGAAGGACTTTTGGACGCGCAGGAGGCGCGGGTTGGCGGAAAAAACTTAAACACGCAAGATTGCCAAGTAAACGATCTTATAGAAAGCGTTATTGAAGAACTCACAATAGAAACCGAGGAGAAAAAACTTTACATGAGATTCAAGAAAAGCGACCTGCCGGAAATAAAAGCGGACAAAGACAAGCTGAGAGTGGCGATATGGAACCTCGTTGACAACGCCATTAAGTACACGGGGAGCGGCGGCATTACAATTACTTCCGAAGTTGAAAAAGGCAAAATAAAAATCGGAATAGCCGATACCGGAATAGGCATGGACAAAGAAGAAATTGAACAATTTCTAAAAGGCGAACTTTTTGAAAGAGGCGAAGAGGCCAAAAAGCTGTACGGTCCGGGCAGAGGCATAGGCCTCGGCCTGGCTATTGAATTTATAAAAGCCCACAAGGGAAAAGTATGGGCCGAATCCAAGGGACGAAGCCAGGGAACCACCTTTTGGATAGAGATTCCAACGAACAATTAGTCTAAACGTCCAATACTCAATATTCAACATCCATTCAACAATCAATAAATTAATAATCAATAACAATAATTGAATGTTAAAATATTAGAGTATTGAATGAATATTGGTTGTTGGATATTGATTATTTCTAAAGAATAGTTATCCACAGCCCCCCTATTGCCCTGCTTTTTGCCTGTTGTAAAATGTATGTAGACATAAGATGTTGAAAATGTGACAGAAGGAGAGCACTCTCCAAGAGCCGACAAAAAGTCGGAAATAATAATACCATCGAGTCTGAATCTCCCTCTGCCAAATTTTTTAAATACGAACCTTTACAAATACCAAATTAAAAACAAAGTCTCCGCCCTGGGCGGAGGCTTTTATTTTTGTATTTTGTCTTTTGCTTTTCGTATGATATAATTAATTGAGTTAGTCGAACTTTTAATCTTCATTATTTTGAAACATGTCTATACTTAGCAGAATTTCAAATGTGTTTGCTCCCAAAAACGAAGAGGAATCAAGTATGCCGGCAGAGCCGATGACACCGGCGGAGCCCGCAGCTCCTGCCGAGCCGGAAACTGCTCCCAAGCCGGATGTAATTACACCCGACGGTGGAGCTCCCGCGGAATCGCCCGTGGAAGAAAAAAAAGAGGAAGGAGGAGAAGCCACTTTAAATCTATAAAAACAACCCCGCCTGAGGCGGGGTTGTTTTTCTGTGTATTTTTTAAATCTTATATGATAAAATCTGAATATATGAATGAGAAACAATCCGACAAATCATACCTCAAATACAAGCTATGCGTATCCGGAGCGGCGGAAACGGCCCACTGCGGACCCGACGCCCTGGAAATAGCCAAGGAGCTTGGAAAAGAAATTATCCGCCAGGGAGCGGTTTTGGTAACGGGCGCCACCACGGGTTTCCCTCTTTGGGCAGCCATGGGCGCGAAAGAGGAAGGAGGCTTTTCAATAGGGCTTTCTCCCGCCTCTTCCGAGAAAGAGCACGTGGAAGTTTACAAACTGCCCACCAACTATTTGGATATTATTATTTACACCGGTTTCGGCTATTCAGGCAGAAACCTTCTTCTTACCCGCTCGGCCGACGCGGTTTTGGTCGGCTGCGGAAGAATCGGCACGGTAAACGAATTTACAATAGCCTTTGAAGACAACAAACCCATAGGCGTACTGGAAGGGGGATGGGCTACGGACAAAGTGATAGAATACATGGTAAAGGAAGGCCACAGGGAAAACGAAAAAATTATTTACAACTCGGACCCGAAGACATTGGTAAAAAAAATTTTGGGGTTGGTGGAAAAAGACAAGCAAAGTGAGAATTAAAAATTCTCACTAAATATTCAATAACCAATATCCAATGAATATTAAAGTGTTGAATGGGTGTTGAATATTGAGCATTGGATATTTTAAAATTATGTTTGATTTTAATTTAATAATGTTTTTCCAAATCTTTCTTGCCGCTATCCTTGGCATGGTTATAGGCTTTGAAAGAGAAAGAATGGGCAAGCCGGCAGGCATGCGCACATATACCCTGGTCTCCATGGGTTCGGCTCTTTTTACCATTTTGTCCGTCAGCGGGTTTGACCGGTTTATTGGCGTCTCCAGCTACGACCCCAGTCGTATTGCCGGGCAAATAGTCGTCGGCGTGGGTTTTTTGGGCGCCGGTATTATATTTTTCACAAAAACCGAAGTACGCGGGCTTACCACGGCTGCCGCGGTATGGGTGTCGTCCGCTATCGGCATGGCTGTGGGCCTAAAATTTTACGGCCTAGCCGTTTTTTCAACGGTTGTCACCTACCTTACCCTGCGCCTAATGCGCGCCATTGAATCCAAAATGGGCACAAAAGGCGACGTGGATATAGAATGAAGTTTCTTAAGGGCATCGGCATTATAGTTGGTTTAATGTTTGGGGCGGGCATTTTTGCCCTGCCTTTTGTTATTGCAAAGGCCGGTATCCTTTGGGGCGCGGTTCATTTGGCTATTGCCTTGGCCATTATGCTGTCTTTGCTTTTTTTCTATGCCGAGGTGGCCTATTTTACAGAGGGCACTCACCGCTTTGCCGGATATGTTGAGCGCGTACTGGGGAAAAAATGGAAACTGGCTTCCTTTGCCATAACAGCCGTTTCTTACTACGGCACTCTTCTGGCCTACGGAGTTTTGGCAGGGCTTTTTTTATCCAACATTCTTCCTTTTGGTTTTTTTGAACTTTCGATGGCCTTTTTTGCCGTAAGCGCTTTTTTTATACTATTAAAGCTCGGGAAAATCGCTTTGGCCAATTTTTATCTTTCAATCCCCCTCTTTGGTTTTATAGCTTATTTTGTTTACACTGCTTTCCCATTTGTGAAAATGTCCAACTTTATTGATAATTTGGGTTCTCTCTCTTTTTCGGGCGGGTGGTTTCTTCCATACGGCGTGTGGCTTTTCGCTCTTAGCGCCATCGCCGTGGTTCCCGACGCCAAGGATATTTTCAAAAATTCCCCGCTAAAAGACTTCAAGAAGGTTATTTTGTGGAGCGTAATTCTTTCCGCCGTTTTTTACTGCCTTTTTGTTTTTGCTATTTTGGGCGTAAGCGGACAAGGCGCCACCGAAGACGCCTTGTCGGGCGTATCGGGCGTTTTGGGGGCGGGAGTGATTTGGGCCGGCTCGCTGATGGGGTTTTTGGCCGTGTTTACTTCTTTTCTGTCCTTGGGCGCCGATCTTAGGGAAATGCTCCGCTTTGACTTTGACATGCCAAAAATCACCGCCTGGCTCTCGGTTGCCGCCCCGCCCGTAGCGCTCTTTCTTTTGGGCCTCCAAGACTTTACCAAAATACTGGGGCTTGTGGGCTCGCTTGGCGTTGGAGTAATGGGAACGCTTATTGTTTTAATGGTTCGCAAAAAGAGAGGGAAAAACTTCTGGCAAATTGTGGTAATGGCGGCAATTCTTTTGGCGGTGATTTACCAGGTGTGGATGCTGTTTTAAAAACATTCAATGCTCAATATTCAACATTCAATTATCGTCATTGATTATTTATTTATTGATTGTTGAATGGATATTGGCTGTTGGATATTGAGTGATAACATCAGTTGCCGAAGTGCACCGCGCCTTGGTTGTATTCCGTTTTTACCTGTTCGGCCGTGAGGGCATAATTAAATATTTTGACATCGTCGATGAGGCCGTCGAAATCCCACAATTCGCTTTCATCACTTATTAGTGTATCTCCTCGCGTGGTGGGAACAGACTCGCTACCCGACACGTTACTTCCCGCTTCGATTCCATCAATGTAGACATTGCCTATGCCAGAGCTATTTCGGATTCCGCAAACATGTTTCCACTGACCGATTGGAATTATATCATCAGAATAATATATTTCGGCATTTACCATATCATTCGACCACAAGAAAGTTAATTGCCCAGTATCATTTATACCGATCGCATACTGACAAATAAAGCCATCACAATTATCTATGGCCCAACTAGCATAACTCGCCGATGTGTATTCATCAATGTTAATCCACGCGCATGCCGTCATTGGGCCAGCAAGGTTCAGACTCGAATCATTGCCGGCATCCACATAATCATCCGTCCCATCGAAGCTTCCCGCGTGGTTTATTTTTCCGTCTTTTCCGTTGTACCAGAAAGAGTCGGAGGAAGATGCCACCGTGCCCGTGGCCACCGTGCCCTCCGTGCCCAGCTGAATGAGGCCGTTGTTGCCGTTGCCGCTCATATCGTGAACGGTGTCTCCTTGCCCTTCGTCAAAATCCCATTCGGCGACGGGCTTTCCCCGATTATAGTCCCAGGCGATCTGGGCGGGGGTGCGGGCGTAGTTGTAGATCTTTACGTCGTCAATAAGGCCGTCAAAATAAGAGGAGCCCCATCTCCCAAAAATAATCCCTTCATCCCCCGGCTCTATTGGTTCATCATATCCGTCGTCTTCATCTATAAGAACACCATCCATATACAGCTTAACTCTATTTGAAGACAGACTTTGGTCATAAGTGCCAACCCAATGATGCCACTCATTGGCAAGACTTCCTTCGGTAAAAGTACTTATACCAGCAGTGGAAGAATAT
>CAZWRF010000023.1:0-6125 GCA_964636095.1 uncultured Candidatus Saccharibacteria bacterium
CATTATTAATCTTCGTTATTAACATTAACCTTCAATAAAGTAATCTCTAATTCGCGCGAATAGGCGAATACATATTGTGCATAGAGTTTTGAACAAAAAGTTTTTTGAAAGGCCTGCTCTAGAGGTGGCGCCGGACCTTTTGGGCAAGTTTTTGATAAGAAATGTTCGGGGCAGGGAAACGGCTCTAATGATTACCGACGTGGAAGCTTACGAGGGGCCGGAAGACAAGGCTTCTCATGCCAGCCGGGGACAAACGGAGCGAAACAAGCCCATGTTCGGCCCGGCCGGGCATTGGTATGTTTATTTTACCTATGGCATGCACTGGCTTTTGAATGTTGTCACCGGCCCGGCCGGGTACCCGGCCGCCGTTTTAATAAGAGGCACAAAAGAAATATATGGTCCGGCGAGAATTACTAAGTTTTTAAAAGTAGATAAAAAGTTAAACGGCCGCCTCGCTTCAAAAAAAGACGGTCTCTGGCTGGAGGACCGGGGGGTGGAAATAGAGCCCCGGCAAATTAAAAAATGCAAAAGAGTTGGCGTGGGCTACGCCGGCAAATGGGCCGGCAAGCCGTATAGGTTTCGGATAATTGTTTAATAATTTTTCTTTTTATTATAAAATATTTTTAAGGTTGATTTTATTCCCTTTTATTACAAGGTTAACTTATAAGATTAATTAAAATGAACAAAAAAATATTGGCGATTTCCGTTGTTTTGGGCTTGGCCCTAATAGTTGCCGTGCCTGTTTTAGCAGAGGAAAATTCTGCTACTTCATCGGCCGGTGCGCTGATTGAGCAGTTGAGACAGCAAATAGAATCTCTTCAAGCTCAAATTCAGACTTTAATGCAGCAATTAGCAAGCGTTAAAGAAACGGCGGCAGGCATTAAAGACACAAAGAAGGAAGTGAAGAGCACAGTCTTGCAATTGAGAAGTCAAATGCAGGAAGGGATGACAAGCGATGAGATAAAAACATTGCAGGAAATTTTGGCCACCGATCCTTCAATTTATCCGGAAGGGCTAAAAACCGGTTACTTTGGGCCTTTGACCAAGATGGCGATTAAAAGATTCCAGGAAAAATTTGGCATTGAACAAGCCGGGCGCGTTGGGCCAAAAACGCTTGCCAAACTCAACGATATTTTGACAAACGGAGCGGGAAATAGCGGCAAAGTTCCTCCCGGTCTTTTGATCGCCCCCGGCATACTGAAAAAGCTCGGAACTGCACCCCAGCCTTTAAGCGGACAGGAGCTTCCTTATGGCGTTGCCAAAAAATTGGGAACGGCTACCACCTCAAACAATAACGGAGGAGAAGACGAAGGAAACAACGACGAAAACAACAATGAGGGCGAAGAGGACATAACAGCCCCCATAATATCGGAGCTTGGCGCTTCAAATATTGCCAGCACATCGGCAACCATAAGCTGGACAACCGACGAAGATTCGGACAGCAAATTGTGGTACTCCATGGAAACTCCCGTTGACATATCTCTTGATGCGTCAATGGAAAGCGCGGATTTGACAACGGAGCACAGTTTTTCCCTTGTTGGCTTAACGGCGAGCTCCACCTATTATTACGCGGTCTCTTCCACGGATTCTTCGGCCAATATGGCCACATCAAGCGAACTTTCGTTTACGACACCGGCGGAGTAGAGACTTTTTATTTGTACGGTTTTTTCTAGTTTTTCTCTAGGTTTATATCCTAAGTTTATTTTAATCTCTAATTCGCGCGAATAAGCGAATACATATTGTGTGATATAATGGATTTATGAAAGAGGCCGCCATAAAAGCAGCTCGAACGCTGAAAAATTCTCTGCCCATAATGGCAGGAGTTTTGCTTTTGGTGAACCTTGTAAACGTTCTTGTCCAAAATTATTATCAGAAGATATTTACGGGCAATTTTATTTTGGATCCTATTGTAGGCGCTTTGGCCGGAAGTATTTCTTTCGGTATTCCCATAACAAGCTATATTGTAGGCGGAGAACTTTTGAAAGAAGGGATAAGTCTTTTGGCAATCACTGCGTTTATTATGACCTGGACTACTGTTGGTATATCCATGCTTCCCTTGGAAGTGAAATTTTTGGGTGCGAAATTTGCCTTTGTAAGAAACTCTGTTAATTTTGTTTTTGCCATTGTTATTTCCGTTTTAACAATTTTAACTTTATCTCTTTTATCATGAGCGGAGGAATGAAATTTTTGATTGTTGTTTTGGCGGTTTATTTGATTTTTGTTTTTCTGAATTTTTCAGCGGCCGAAAATGCTTCCTCCAATTTTTTGAAAATGCTTGTCGAGATTATTCCTATTTTGGCCGTTGTTTTTGTGATAATGATTTTAGTCAATATGTATTTTACCCGCGAAAGAATAGGCAAGTATCTTGGCGCGGAATCGGGCGCCAGGGGTTGGATATACGCCATAATTTCCGGCGTTCTTGTTTCGGGCCCGCCCTATGTTCTTTTTCCTCTTTTGGGAGATTTAAAAAAAGGAGGGATGAAAAATTCCCTGGCGGCTGTTTTTCTATACAATAGAAACGTAAAAATTCCGTTTTTTCCGGTACTTGTTTATTATTTTGGGTTAAGTTTCAGCATAATATTATCCACATACATTATAATCTTTTCAGTTTTAAACGGGAAAATCATTGGCTGGTTGGTAAAGGATAAGAATTAGGAGGAAACTTGCAGGGTTTCTTTTTTTGTTCTATAATGGAAAAAGAAAAAAGGAGGTGCCTTATGGATAAAAAGAAAGTATGCCTCTATCAGCAACTTAATAGGATGTATGCTCCGAGAAAAATTTATGCTTGTTGGCCACATAGGCATAAGTTTAATTGTCCCGTTTGCAAAAGGAACAAGGGCAACGACAATTGTCCTTATGCAAAAGAAATTACTCCCTTCGGGGATTATGAAGTAAACGGAGGAGCGCAACTGATAGAAATTGGGCGAAAAGAAAGAAAAGCGAAAAAGGAAAAAATAGAAGATGAGGTAAAAAAAACAAACGTGGCATAGAAAAAACTCCGCCAAAGGCGGAAGTTTTTTTGTTTTATTCGTGAATAATTAATGTTATAATTATCGCAAGAAAATTAATTTATGGAGGACTATATTTTAAAAGTAAATAATCTTAGCGTTGCGTTGGGTGGAGAAAAGATTCTTGACGGTCTTAGCTTCAACGTTAAGGAGGGGGAAAACTTCGTTATTTTGGGGCCAAACGGAGCGGGGAAGACGGTTCTTCTTCGGACTCTTTTAGGTCTTTTGGACAATGAGGGCGAAATTGAATGGAAGCCTGGGATAAAGATAGGCTATGTTCCCCAACGCCTTCCTTTTGTCAAAGACTTTCCTCTTACGGTAGAGGAGTTTTTCAGTTTGAAAACAAAATCAGTTCAAAAGACGACCGACGTCATAAGATCGGTGGGTCTTGAAGATTCTATTTTGAAAAAAAGCATGGGGCTTTTATCGTCGGGGCAGTTTCAGAGAGTTCTTGTCGCCTGGGGCTTATTGGAAGAGCCTCATGTTTTGCTTTTTGATGAGCCGACGGCGGGCATCGACATAGGGGGGGAAGAAACTATATACAATCTTTTGGGTAATCTCAAAAAAGAAAAGAATCTTACAATTGTTTTGGTAACGCACGATTTGAACATTGTTTTTGGAGAGGCAGATAATATTTTGTGCCTCAATCATCAAAAAATTTGCTACGGAGCTCCAAAGGAAGCTCTTACTTCCGAAAACATGGCCCGTCTTTTTGGCGGAGGTGTTAAATTTTTTGAACATCAAGATAAAGACTAATTTATTATGACACCGCAAATTATTTTAAGTTTAATCGCAGGGGTTTTCATTTCCGGCGCTGCCGGCTATCTGGGCTCTTTGATGCTTAGCCGGCGAATGGCGCTGGTTGCCGGCCCTTTGGGGCACTTGGCTTTGCCCGGCGTTGCCCTGGCGCTTATTTACGGCTTTGATATGTCTCTTGGCGCCTTTCCTTTTATTATTTTGGGCATAGTTTTAATTTGGCTTTTTGAAATGCGAACCAAGTTGCCGACGGAGGCGCTTACGGCTGTGGTTTTTGCCGCCGGTGTGGGTATAGCTTTTTTGTTTCTTCCCATAGATCAGGCCGAGGCCGCCCTTCTTGGCGAAATTTCCAACGTGGGCTTGTGGGGAGCGGTTGTTGCCGTTGTTTTGTGTTCGCTCGTTTTTATTGCCGTAAAGAAAATTTTTTCCAAAATGATACTAATGAACATTTCCGAAGACCTGGCCAGGTCGGAGGGGGTGGATATAAAAAAATACAATTTTATTTATTTGGCGTGCGTTGCCATTATCGTTGCTCTGGGTGTGAAGCTTGTCGGCGGCCTTCTAACCGCGGCCCTTGTGGCCATTCCCGCCGCCACGGCCAGAAACTTCAGCAAAACTTTGTCGGGCTACGGTTTCCTCGCCTGTTTTTTGGGGATAATTTCGGCCGTTATCGGCATTTTACTTTTTGAATTTACAGGATTTTCCGCCGGCCCCCTGGTGATTATTTCCGGTACTTTTTTCTTTCTTGTATCTTTGTTTTTTGTTAAGAAAGCCGGTGCCTAGGATTGACTAATATTTTTATGGCATTTAAAATAATGAAATAAATGGAAAATATGGACAAAAATTTTGTTTTTCTTTTCCTTATCCCGGCGCTTGTTTTGGCGACAAGCTTGGGTTTTTTCGGTGTAGCTTGCGTAGGGGGAATGAATCATCCTTGTCCGATGTTTTTGTCTTTTGGAACAGGGTGCTCGTTTCTTACCGGTTTTGGAGAAATTACCCAATTTACTTTGAACGCTTTTTCTTCAATTGTTTTAGCGATTGGCCTTTTAGCTTTGGCATTTTTGTATTTAAGAAAAGATCAGGGCCGATTTTCGGAATATTATAATTTTTTCCGGAATAGAATTTTTGAGAAACCACTTTTTATTGAAGCTCCCAAAATTCTTCACTGGCTATCACTTAAAAATAAGCTTGAACCAAACTCACATTTGTGGGTGCACTATACGATTTAATTGATTTTTATCAGTTAGTTTTTAGCGCGCCCGTTCAATAATATTGAACGGGCGTTTTATTTTTAACAACATGAAAAAAAACAAAACAAAAACAATAACCGGCGGGCTTGTTTTAATTGCCGTGGCCGGCTTTTTGGGATTTTATTTTTCCAGCAGTTCGGCACAGAAAGTGAGCGGTGAAAAGATAAACGCTGTTCTTTACAAGTCGCCGACCTGCGGCTGTTGTGTTGAATACACCGCTTATTTGAAGGATAAGGGCTTTAACGTTGAGAAAAAGCTGATGGCGGATCTTTCTCCCATAAAAGAGAAATACCAAATTTCCGAAGAGCTTGAAAGCTGCCACACTATGGTTGTGGATGGCTACTTTATTGAAGGCCATGTGCCTATTGAAGCGATTCAAAAACTTCTTAGCGAAAGACCGGACATTGAGGGCATAGGTCTTGCGGGTATGCCTTCCGGCTCTCCGGGGATGCCCGGGCCGAAGTTGGGCGACTTTGTTATATATTCCCTTAAAGCTGGTGTTTACTCGGAGTTTATGAGATTATAAAATAAATTTTCTTGAAAATATGAAATCACATTATTCATTTGTTTTGGTTACGTCTGTTATTTTTTCTTTTCTCATGGTGCCGACATTTCTTATCATCAATGCAGTTCAGGTAAAAAACCTCACGATTGAAGAAAAAAGAGAAATATACATTTCTCAAAAAAATGAAATGAGAAACGAGCTGATTGCCGAAGGCGGATATGCCTGCTGTCTTAAAAATTCCTGTTCAAGCTGCATAGAAACAACCCCCTGGCACGGTGAGGGAGCCGAGTGCCATTGCCTTGCCGATGTGGTTACCGGAAAATATCCCTGCGGAGAATGCGCGGGAGGTATTTTGGCGGGAAGAGGCAACAAATTCCTGGCGCCTTATTTTGCCCGAGCGATTGCCGAAGGAATTGGCATGGAAAATATTGATGTTTTGAGAAATATTATTTCCCAAAAATACAATATTTCAATTGAAGACCAGCTTTAGTAGAAAAGATTCCGAACGGTGTGTAAAATGAGAAGAAAGATTATGAAAAGATAATTTAATGAGTTGTTAATTTTTTGTTGTTAGGTTTAAAATATAAATAGAAGAAGAAAAAGAAA
>CAZWRF010000023.1:6225-11677 GCA_964636095.1 uncultured Candidatus Saccharibacteria bacterium
AAGGCCGGCTGGCCGAGCTTATTGAAAGGGATTTTGACGGCTTTGAAAAATTCAAGGAAACATTCAGTAAAACGGCTATGGCGGTGGAGGGTTCCGGATGGGCGGCCTTGGTTTACGATGAGGAAACGGACGGACTTTCGATAATGCAGATTGAAAAGCACAATGTAAATATTTATCCCGCCCTGAGGATCTTACTGGTTTTGGACATGTTTGAGCACGCCTACTATATAGACTACAAGAATGAAAAGGGTAAATACGTAGACGCTTTTTGGAATATAGTTAATTGGGGGGAAGTGGAGAGCCGGCTTCATTAAGTTTAATGGAATCTTAATCAAGTCTTTTATATACTGCCAAATAACAACATAGGTTTTTTTCCTGGGATTGACAGATTTATTAATTTTATGAATAATTACCAATATGAAAATATTGATTATAGAAGACCAGCTTAAACTGGCAAAAATGCTTAAAGACGCCCTTGAAAGAGAGGGCTACGCCGCGGATTACCTTACCGACGGCATATCGGCTCAAAAACGGATTGAGCTTCACCATTCGGATTATGATGTGGTTGTTTTGGACCTCATGCTTCCTAAAAGAAGCGGAGAAGAGGTGTGTCGGAATGTCAGAAAACAGGGTATAGACATACCCATAATAATACTTACGGCCAAGGACGGCATGGATGACAAAGTTACTCTTTTGGACAGCGGAGCCGACGATTATTTGGTGAAGCCGTTTTCTCTTGAAGAACTTTTGGCCAGAATAAGAGCGCTGGTCCGTCGTCCCAATGAAGTTTTGCCCAGCGAGCTCAAGGTAAACAGTCTTCGCCTCAATCCCAATACCAAGCAGGCTTTTCACCGCGACAAAGAACTTCCGCTTACTCTTAAAGAATTTCGCTTGCTTGAATACTTTATGCGAAGGCCCAACCAGGCGGTGGAGAGGGAGGAGCTTATAACAAACTTGTGGGGTTTTGATTATGACTCTTTCAGCAATGTTGTGGACGTGCACATAAACAACTTGAGAAAAAAATTGAAGGAGAGTGGCCTCAACAGCCGGGTGCTTGAAAGCGTGAGGGGCGTGGGATACCGGATGAAAATCTAATAGCGTAAAATTTTTTAAAACTTGACAGCTTCCAAAATTTGGTGGCTGTTTTGTTTTGAGCCGAATCTTAACTCTAGTTTAATCAATCTTTTCTATAATGAGAAGCAGAGTAAATTATAGGTTTAGTAAAGGCAGTTTGGAAAAGTTTTTTAAAGGTTAAACAAATAAAAAACGTATCATGAGTTTTCTAAAAAACCACCCAAACAAAATTACAAATAAAAAGAATAGTTACAAGGAGCCGCCCGAGAGGCGCAAAGCTCTTCGGGAGTCGGCGAAGTGGCTCATTTCAAAAGTTAGACACACCGAAGAAATACTGCCGATTGAAAGATCCCCGCCCGTGAGGACTGACTTAAAATTAAATTGGACATTGTTAGAAATATTTGCAGATTAAAAATTACAGTTCTTTAAAAAAACAGAGGGGCCTCAAATTGCCTCACCAGCACACTTTTCTGGTAGGGTTGTATAAGATAAGCTGAGTTTTTAACAGTAGATAAAATTATTAGCCATGAAAGGAGGCAAAAAAATAAAGCAAAAGCGCGCCGACTGAACATTCAGCCAGGGCGCGCTTTTGCTTTTTACTCTCTCTTCATTCCTTCAAGGGGAAACGAAATGTGGAAGGCCGTGCCTTTTTCTTTTGAAGATTCAACTGAAATCTCACCCCTGCACTGGTTGAGAAGTGATTTTACTATGTAGAGACCCATACCGGAACCCATTTTTCCGGTTCTTTTTTCTTCAAGCATATCATAAGCTCTGAACATTTTTGTAAACAGCTGGGGTTTTATCGAATCGGGAATACCGGCGCCAGTGTCTATGACGCTGATTATGATTTTCTTGTCTTTTTTTCTCGTTTTTATGGTAATTGTGCCTCCTTTAGGCGTGTATTTTATGGAATTTGACACAAGGTTGCGGATTACGTTTTTTAAAATATTTGAATCGAGATTTATTTTTGGAGGTATTGTTTTATCGCAGTCTTTTTTAAATTTTATTCCTCTTTTTTCCACCAACGGAAGCATTTCATTAAAAATGTGGCCGAGCTCTTTTTGAAGATTTTTGGGGCTTATTTTAGTAATAAAAGTTCCCATTTCAATTCTGGAAATATTCAAGAGCGTATCAATAAGACCGGACATTTCTTTTACGTCTCTGAAGATGCTTTTTAAATATTTTTTTTGTTCTACGCTAACGTTTTCTCTCAGACTGTTTCTCAAAAGCATTTCCGCCGATAGCCCCATGCTTGCCAGAGGTGTTCTTAGCTGGTGCGAGGCCGCCGAAACAAATTCTGTTTTCGCTACATCTATTTTCTTTAGCTCGCTGATATCTCTGGATACGCCGTATACGGTTTTCACTTCTCCTTTGCTGTTTTTTACCGGCACAATTACTTCAAGGCAGGTTTCTCGCAGTGAACCTTTGGGCACGTGGCTTATCTCAACTGTGGCCGCTTCTCCCTCAAGAGCTTTTTTGAAAGCTTTTTTAAATCTTTTTCCGCTCTTTAAATCCATTGAACTAAGATAGTCCCATTTTTCCGCCTCTTTTTCGCTTTTAAGGCCGTGCTTCAAAAGGCCTGCCTTGTTGATGTATAAAAGCTCTCCTTTTGTGGAAAAAAGTTTTATGCAGTCGGGCGATGTTTCGGTAAGAGTCCTATAGTGCTCTTCGCTTTGGACAAGTTTTTCTTCGTCTTTTTTCCTGTCGGTAATGTCCAGAATCATTGTCACCGAACGTATATTTTTTCCTTCTTTGTTTCTAATAATTCTGCTTTTTTGGTAAAGGTGCCTTATCTCCCCGCCGGGACGCACTATCCGGTATTCTATTTCATGGCCGGTTTTGTCGTCGCTTAATGAGTTCATAAAAGCCGCGTTAACTCGGGCGCGGTCGTCGGGGTGTACTATTTTTAGAAAATCTTCATAAGCTATTTTAAGTTTACGCGGTTTTAATCCGAAAATGCGGTAAGATTCGTCCGACAGCTTTATGATGTTTTTCTCAAGGTCGAGTTCCCATTCTCCAAGACGTGCCATTTCTTGGGCCGACTTTAGCCGTTTTCCCTCGGCTCTTAATTTGGCCGTGGTTTCCCTCAAATTAAAATATATATGACGAAACCAGGAAGAAAAAAGGACAATAGGCAAAGAGCTTAAAGCGAACAAAAACGTGGGCACATCAATTTCGTACTCAGTTTTGAAAACCCCGTGTGGAAGAAAGAAGAAAAGATGGGTGGTCAGCGCGGCCAGAACAAGAGCAAACAAGCCGGGCACAAGCCCCATAAACAGCGAGACAAGAAGTATAACGGCGGGAAAAAACAAATATGGCGTATCATCGGGACGGGGGATTACAAGAAGCTGTATTAAGGTGATAAATGCAATTGCAAGAAAAGCCAGTATCAATCTTCGAGCCAGGTTTTGCCACGTCGGCCGGACAAACTGGCGAAACCAGTTTAATTTTCCGGCAAAAAGAGCCTCTATTTTTGTTTCTAGTTTTTTTTGTGTCTCTTTTTCGGTCATAGCTACTTTAAAATTAAAGTACAATTTTAATAATTAGTCAAGTAAATAAAAATACCAAGCTCCACATACATTATATTATAATAGGCAATGAAGAGTTAATTAAGTTGGCTATTTTATTTTTGACTCCAGCGCGCTAAAATAATTCCAGTGAAAAAATCGGCTAAAAATTTTTATATAAAAAAAGCAGGACAGAGAAGCGAGATTGCCGTTTGGATAGTTGACGGTGCTTTAGTAAGAAAGGAGGCGGAGAAGGAGTTTACGAATTTTGGCCAGCATTTCCGCTTTCCGGTTATTCCCGAATACGAATTTTGGCTGGACAAGGAATCCGTTCCCAACGAGCGGAAGTTTTTCCTGGACCACCTTCTTCTGGAATGGAAGCTTATGAAAAACGGCGCTTCCTACGCCGATGCTCTTGAAGCGGCCGACAGGAAGGAAAGAGCGGAAAGAAAAAGGTCCGGAGATGTGAAAAAAGCGGCCGGAAAGGACGGGGTGCTTCAGCCGGCCGAAACCCACAAGAGCGTTTTTGCCAAAACAAAGGACGGTATTGCCGTTTGGCTTGTTTCCGGCCGGCTTGTAAGAAGCGCTTTTGATATTGATTTTACGGAAGGAGGACACGACCTGGTTTACGGCTATGTGCCGGCAAAAGAAGTGTGGATAGATGATGACATATCGGCCGAGGAAAGGGATTATATTGTGCTTCACGAACTCTACGAGAGGTCTTTGATGAAAAAGGGCGCCGTTTATAATGAAGCGCACAAAAAAGCCAGCAGGCTGGAATGGGAAGCCAGGCACAGTGGAAAGAAATTAAAAGAAAACTTGTCTCTTTTAGGAATTGACAGATAAGAAATGTTTTGTAAAACTGAATTAGTTGGAAGTTTTTCGTACCTGAAAAAATTTAATTTAAAAGGAGGTGAAAACCGTGAAATGTTCCGAAGAAGGTTGTATGGGCAACTTGGACCGCGCCAATCCGGTACCGATGATTATCGGATGTGCTTGTGTCGAAACATTCGCGTGCAATAAATGCCGCCGCCTTCATTATCTTAAGGGAAGAGACGAAAAGAACCTGAAAGCGGCGCCGGTGAAAACCGACGATGGCAAAAGTCTGTACGCATAAAGTGTTTTAAATAGCCGTCCGAAAGTATCTCGGGCGGTTTTTCTTTATCTAATTTTAATTTTAAAGTTTGCTATAATTAATAATATGACGGAAAAAAATAAAAAAAATAAAAATATCACAAACCAAACTGCGGTTTTTGGGGGTGGCTGTTTCTGGTGCACCGAAGCATTGCTCGGCATGTTAAAAGGAGTTGTTTCCGTTGTTCCCGGATATGCGGGGGGGTCATTGAAAAACCCTACCTATTGGGATGTTGCTTCGGGGAAATCCGGACACGCGGAAGTGGTTAAAATTGAATATGATCCGAAGCAAATTTCTTTTAACGACCTTCTTACGGTTTTTTTCGCCACTCACGATCCCACTACGCCGAACAGACAGGGAAACGATGTGGGTTCCCAATATCGCTCGGCCATTTTTTATACCGGCGAAGAACAAAAAAAAGAAGCCGAATTTTTTATTGAAAAACTGAATGAATCCGGGCCAAGAGTGGTTACGGAAGTATCGCCCCTGGGGGATTTTTATGAAGCGGAAGAGGAGCACAAAAAATACTATTTTAAAAATTCATCCGCTCCGTATTGCCGGGCCGTCATCAATCCGAAAATTGAGAAGGTGGAGGCCAGATTCAAGGAGCTTTTAAAATTGAAATAAAAAGCTAAATCTCGACGGCAGCTACACGGCGAATACAATTCAGCTTTCTCCTGCGGAAACTGACCTCTTGTTATTGCCTGTTGACATTTTTTGTTCCATATAGTAGGAT
>CAZWRF010000024.1:0-11641 GCA_964636095.1 uncultured Candidatus Saccharibacteria bacterium
ACGCCGATAAGGCCATAAAAGAAAACAACCTCTCTTCAAAAATTAAAATGACGCTTAAAATTCACGACGAGCTTCTATTTGAGATAAAAAATGGTACAATAAAAAGAGCGGTCCCTCTTATAAAAAAAGCCATGGAAAATATTAAGTTACCCAAGGTTTCCCTTGTTGTAGATGTATCTTTCGGCTTGAACTGGGGCGACATGAAAAAAATAAATTAGTAAAATGAACGACGAAAAAGAAAAAATACATTTTTGGCAAGGTGCTATTTTTAGGAAAATTTTATTTATTTTTTTAGTGCTTTCTTTCGTTCCTCTTGTTTTTTCGGTGTTTTTGACCGTATCCAGCTACCAAAGTGTTGTCGGAGATTTGCAGGCGAAAGGTCTTCTTTCCCCCAACGAAATTGCTCACCTTCAGCACAACGTTTTATTGCAGATATTTTTGGTTTTGTTTCTTTTGATAATTTTTGTAATTTTTGTAAGTATACTTGTCGATAAAAACATAACGAGACCGTTGATGGCTTTGGTAAGGGGGGTAAAAGAAGTAACGGACGGGAACATGGAAGTAAAATTCAAGGTGAAGTCCAAGGATGAGCTTGGCATACTTGCTTCCGCTTTTAACGAAATGGTTGTCCGGCTCAAGGAGCAGAAAGAAAGAGAGGACCTCGCAGCTAAGCTAAAAAGCGAGTTTATGTCAATTGCCGCTCACCAGTTGAGAACTCCGCTTTCTTCCATAAAGTGGATTATAAAAATGGTTCTGGATGGCGACATGGGAGACATTAATTTGCAGCAGCGCGATTTTATGGAAAAGGCCTACAGCTCTAACGAAAGAATGATAGCTTTGGTAAACGACCTCTTGAACGTAACCCGCATTGAAGAAGGGCGCTTCGGTTTTGAATTTTCAAGCGTGAACATAACAAAGCTTATAGAGGAAATGATTCCGGGTTTCAAGCAACAGGCCCGTATAAAAAACCTGAATTTTGTTTACAATCCCCTAAAAGGTCCTCTAGTTTTGGTTATAGATCCTCAGCGAATGAAAATTGCCCTGTCAAATTTACTGGATAATGCAATGCACTACACTCCGATAAGAGGCACGGTGGAGTTGGCTGTGGAAAGCAAGAATGACTTTGTTGAAGTTACCGTAAAAGACACAGGTGTTGGTATTCCCAATGACCAGAAAAACAGAGTTTTCAGCAAGTTTTTCAGAGCCGACAACGTTGTTAAAATGCAGACGGAAGGAACGGGACTGGGCCTTTATTTGACCAAAAATATAGTGGAAAAACACGGAGGCAAGATTTGGTTTGAATCGAAGGAAGGGAAAGGCACTACTTTTCACTTCACCATTCCCAACAAAAAAGACAAGATGGATGTTTTTAACGACGACCACGCTTAAAACACCTTGTTCTTGTTGTGTTTTTATTCTTTTGGGCATAAAATATAATTACATATATGAGTGAAGGCAAAAAAAAGATACTTATTATAGAAGATGAAAAGCCTCTTCTTATGGCAATAAAATCAAAACTGGAGCTTGAAGGCTACAATGTGGTTTTTGCCGAAGATGGGGAAAAAGGAGAGGCCATGGTAAAAAGCGAAAAACCCGACCTGCTTCTTTTGGATATTCTTTTGCCCAAAAAGAACGGCTTTGAGGTATTGGAGGGACTGAAAGCGGCAAAAATTTCGCTTCCCATAATAATAATTTCCAATTCAGGCCAGCCGGTTGAAATAGACAAAGCTAAAGAATTGGGCGCAAGAGACTACCTCATTAAAGCGGACTTCAGTCCGGCGGAAGTTTTGGAAAAAGTTCGACAAGTGATTTCTCCCGACAAAGAGAACAAAGACAAAGAATCCGAGGAGGATCTTTTAGAGGAAAAAGCGAAGTTTGTTGTTCCGCCTGCTCCGGAGGGGTCTTCAAATGTTTTGGTTGTTGAAGATGATGAATTTTTGAGGGAAGTGATGTGTCAAAAGCTGGTCAAAGAAGGCTTTGATGTAAGCGCGGCCATCGATGCCCAAACGGCTTTTGAAATAATAAAAGAAAAACCCCCGCGGATTATACTGTTGGATCTTATTTTGCCGGGTATGGACGGTTTTGAATTCTTGGCTGAACTCAAAAAAGACGACTCAATGAAAGACATCCCTGTTATCATTTTAAGCAACCTCGGGCAGAAAGAAGACGTTGATAGAGCAATGTCTTCGGGCGCGGTTGATTATTTGGTAAAGGCCAATTTTACTCCCGCAGAAGTTGCGGGAAAGATAAGGGACGTATTGGCAAAAAGCTACATGTAAAATGGTTTATCTTTTTTACGGAAACGATACGGCGAAAAGCCACAAGGAGCTCAAAAGTCTTGTGGCTGAATTTTTAAAAGGAGGAAAAGACCGGCCGGTTTTTAGAATTGACGAGGAGTCTTTTTCGGAGCCCTTTTTCAACGACCTTTTGAAAACAGAAGATCTTTTTTTTGGCAGAAAGCTGGTTGTTTCAAAAAGACTTCTCGGCCAATCTCAAATTTCCGAATATATTTTGAAAAACCTTTCACATCTCTGTTCCGCCTCCGGCGTCTTTGTTTTTTGGGAGGAGGACACTAAAAGCGATATTTTGAATGTTTTTAAAAAAGAGAAAGCCGAAATAAAAGAATTTTTTTCAGCAAAAGAAGGCAAAAAAGCGCCAAAAGGAGACAAAAAAATTTTCCAAATCACCGATTCTTTTTCTTCAAGGCAAAAAGAAAGGACATGGCTTCTTTGCGAAGAGGCTTTTATGGACGGAATTCCCGTTGAGGATGTTTTCTGGAAGATATTTTGGCAGGTAAAAAATATTTTGGCGGTGAAAGACGGCGGAGGGGCAGGTCTTCATCCCTTTGTTTACAAAAAGGCGGAAAAAGCATCTTCCAATTTCAGCGCAGAGGAACTCGGCGGATTTTCCGAGGAGATGGTGGCCCTTTATCATGAAAACCGCCTTGGAAGGGCGGATATGGAAACAGGTCTTGAAAAGATTGTCCTAAGACTTTGATTGAACGAATTTTGTAATTCTCGATTTTTTCCTGTCGGCAGCGTTTCTCTTTATGATTCCCCCCTTGGCGGCCTTGTCTATGCTCTTGTACATTTTGGGTATCAGTTCCAACGCGTCTTTCTTCTTGTTTTCACTGACAAGTTTTTTTATTTCCTTGGCGGTTGCTTTCATTTCGTTCTTTCTTTTTATGTTTCTTTTTCTGCGCTTTTCCGACTGCCGAAGGTCTTTTTTTGCTGATTTTATAATTGGCATTATGCTATACATCCTACCAAAGACGTGGAAAAATGCAATATTCGTGCTAGTATTTACTATATAACATGATTTTACGGCTTGAAGGCACAGTTGATTTTAGGACAGACAGGTTTGTGGCGGTGGGCGTTAACGGCGTTGGCTACCGTGTTTTTGTTTCCCTCGAAACAATGCAAAAGCTCCCCAAAAAGGGTGACAAAGTGGAGCTTTGGACACATCTTCACATTAGGGAGAATCTCATGGACCTTTACGGGTTTTTAAACTATGCCGAGCTTGAATTTTTTGAACAGCTTATTCAGGTACCGGGGATCGGTCCAAAAAGCGGACTGGCCGTATTGTCGGTGGCTTCGCTTGATGTCTTAAGGAGAGCCATTGCTTCCGGTGAAACTTCCTACTTGACTAAGGTTTCGGGTATCGGCCAGCGAATGGCGGAAAAAATCGTTGTTGAGCTTAAAGACAAGCTGGGAGCTGTCGGAATAAGTAGCGAAGGAGGAACGCTTAAAGAAGAAGAAGAGGCGCTTGAAGCTCTGCGGGCTTTGGGATATTCGCTGAAAGAAAGCAGGGACGCATTAAAAAATCTGCCGAAAGGCACGGAAGGGATGGAGAACATGATAAAACAGGCGCTCAAAAACGTAGGGAAAAAATAAACGGCTAAGCATGTGCTTAGCCGTTTATTTTGTCTTGAATTTGTTGAAAGATTGTGGTTTCATTACTGAATATGGAAGGAATACTGCGTTTGGCAAAAAAATTCATTCCCGAAAAAATTTTCAAGACCCTTTCCCCTGTCTACCACAGGCTTATGGTTTTTTTGGCGGCTCTGATTTACCGATTTCCTTCGCGGAAAATTTTTGTTTTGGGAGTTACGGGTACCAAAGGAAAAACAACCGTTGTTGAGTTGGTAAATGCCATTCTTGAGGAAGCCGGATATACCACGGCGATTATTTCTACTCTGCGCTTCAAAATCGCAGAAAAGTCGGTTCGCAACAAGCTGAAAATGACCATGCCCGGCAGGCTTTTCATCCAGGAATTTTTGAGAAACGCCGTAAACAAAAAGTGCGACTATATGATAATTGAAATGACTTCCCAGGGCTCGTCTCAGTTTCGTCATAAGTTTATTGAGCTCAATGGTATGATATTTACAAATCTTTCTCCCGAACACATTGAATCGCACGGCTCTTTTGGCAACTACAAAAAAGCGAAGATGACTTTTTTTGAGGAGCTTGAGAAGTCGCCCAAGAGGAAAAAGGTTTCGGTAGTCAACGTGGACGACGAGAACGCCGAAGATTTTTTGAAGTTCAAGGCCGGCGACACTTGGATGTACGGCAAGAGAGGATTTTATGGAGAAAAGAAAGAATTCAAAATATCAAATCTGAAGCTTGGCGAAAACGGCACGGGGTTTTCGGTAGACGGAGTTGATATAAAAGCGAACCTCCTGGGCGAATTTAATTTGTACAATATTTTGGCCGCCGTATCGTTTGCCCGCTTTTTGGGGATAGACTGGTTGGTTGTTAAGGAAGCTCTTTCGAGATTTTCCGGCGTTCCGGGAAGAGTTGAATTTGTGGAGGAAGGGCAAAATTTTAAAGTTGTGGTGGATTATGCCCACACTCCCGACTCTCTGGGAAAGCTTTATAAGCTTTTTGAAAGCTCGCGGAAAATATGCGTTCTTGGAGCGGCCGGGGGCGGAAGAGACAAGTGGAAAAGAAAAGAGCTCGGCAAAATAGCCGGACAAAACTGCGTAGAAATAATTTTAACTAACGAAGACCCCTACGATGAAAATCCTATGCAAATAATGAAAGACATTGCTTCGGGAATTGAGTCTCCTTTTAAATACAAAATAATTCCCGAAAGAAAAGACGCCATACGAGAAGCCTTAAAAATCGCCCAAAAAAACGATGTTGTATTGATAACCGGCAAAGGTACGGACCCCTGGATTATGGGTCCCGAAGGCTCAAAGATTGAATGGGACGACAAAGAAATAGTGAAACAGGAATTGAAGAGTGTAAAAAACATATAAAGCAAAGCGTTTCATTTTTATGCCTGAACTTCCCGAAGTACAAACTATAGTTTCAGACCTAAAGAAAGTCCTGCCAGGGCTGTTTGTTAAGGATGTCTGGACCGATTGGAAAAAGATGATTAAAAATCCAAAGACGTTTACGGCATTCAAAAAAGAAATTGTCGGCAGAAAATTTTTATCTGCCGAAAGAAAAGGGAAAAATATACTGATACACTTAAGCGGCGGCAAAACTCTTCTGGTGCACCAAAAAATGACCGGGCACATGCTGTATGGACAATATCAAAAGTCAAAAGCCAAAAGTCAAAAATGGATTGCTGTCGAAGGAGGGCCGCTTAGGGACGATCCCCAAAACAGGTTCATTCACCTTGTTTTTACTTTATCAAACGGAAAACAGCTGGCCCTTTCGGACCTTCGAAAATTTGCAAAAGTTCTTGTGTGCGATACAGACAAGCTCTTCGAACTTGAAGACATAAAAAACATAGGCCCGGATCCGCTGGACAGAGCACTCACATTCAAAAAATTCAAAGACATCATTACCGCGAAGAAGGGTCTTATTAAGGAAGTGCTGATGAAGCAGGAAGCTGTTTCGGGCGTAGGCAATATATACGCAAGCGAAATTTTGTGGGAGGCCGGAGTGCATCCGTTTAGAAAAATAGAAACTTTAAAGGAAGAAGAGCTGAAAAAAATTTACAATGCCACGCGGAAAATTTTGAAAGAATCTGTACGTTTTAGAGGCGATTCGGTTGTTGATTATAGGGATATTTCCGGAAAGAAAGGCCGATATCAGGAGTTTCACAGAGCCTACAGAAAGGAAGGAGAAAAATGCGGAAAAAAAGACGGTGGAGTAATAAAGAGAGAAAAGAAAGGCGGCCGTTCTTCGTTTTTTTGTCCTGTTCATCAAAAATAGCGAAAAAATGATATAATAAAAATAAGATGGCTGATACAGGTTCAACGAAAAATCCCGCGAGAGACATTGCCATTTTGATATTTTTTCTCATTGTTTTGGGAATTTTTTGGTTTGTTCAGGGCGGTCCGGAAAAAGCGGCCCAGCATCCACCCTCGCCTTTTCTAAATGGTACCGGATTTTCTTCAAGCGGCGGTTCTATCTTTCCGGCCGGTTCCGGTAGTACTTCCGGTGGCGCCAGCACGGGAGGCGGTACGGGGAGTGGCGGCGCTAGCTATCCTCCTCCTATATCCGTTCAATCTTTGTATCGGCAGCTCGGTATTAATGAAAGCATCAGTTCTGCGCCGGAAAGCGAAATTTCCGAATATGCCGGAAGAATCACTCTTAGCGCCGGCAACTCCAGGTCCTCCGACCCGGAAAAAGAATATATAGAGATAAGCGCTGCTTTCGGCGGAGGCTCTCCTATTGATATTACCGGCTGGACCGTTGAAGGAAAAAACGGCTTGGATCTGAAAATTCCCCAAGCCGTCCGATTGTACAAGGCAAATGTCATAAACTCCGAGACGGACGTAGTTTTGAATCCGGGAGAAAAAGTTGTTTTATCAACGGGAAGAAGCCCTATCGGCAGTAGCTTTTTGGTGAACAAATGCTCGGGGTACTTTTCTCAGTATCAGACTTTCAGCCCCGGCCTTTATACACAATGTCCCAGGCCGGCCGACGAAAACTGGCCGTCCAACTTATCCGATGCCTGCCTGAACTATATAGACACTCTTCCCGCTTGCAAAGCGAATTTCAGCATTCCTTTGTATCTTGAAAACCGATGCGTTGAGGCCATAAACAGCACCCTCAGCTACAACAAGTGTGTTGACCTTCATAGAAACGACGACGATTTTTACAAAAGTGAGTGGCGGGTATATCTCAACCGCGAAGAAGAGATTTGGAAAAACTCGAGAGAAGATATTACCCTTCGCGACAGAAACGGCAAGCTTGTAGACGAGGTCTCATACAAGTAGCTCAAAGAGAGCCACGCCGGCGGCGACAGACACGTTTAGAGATTCTTTTTTGCCCCGCATGGGTATTTCAATTACCGAGTTGCACTTGTTTAAAATTTGTTTTGAAATGCCCCGGACTTCGTTTCCCAAGATAAGCGCTATCGGATATTTTGGCTTTAGTTTTTTGTAGTTTATCGCTTCGGGGCTTTGCTCCAGAGCAATAATTTTTATTTTTTCTTTTTTAAGTTTGGAGATAAGCTTGCCTATGTCTTTGTATTTTTCCCAAGCAACCGTTTTTTCCGCGCCGAGCGCGGTTTTTTTGATTTCTTTTCTCGTTTTTCCGAATATGTCAACGGGCGTCGGTGTGTATCCGGTTAAATAAATTTTTGAAACCCCCGCGCCGTCGGCCGTTCTGAAAATGGCGCCGACATTGTGCAGGCTTCGAACATTGTGGAGAATCAAAAATATTTTCTTTTTCATTTTTCTTGTACCCCCACCAGGACTCGAACCTGGAACCAACGGCTTAAGAGGCCGCTGCTCTACCAATTGAGCTATGAGGGCTTATGTGTGCTTGTCGGCTACTACGCAGGCGCAGAAAGAATCGGGTTTTATTACCGCTTCAAGTCCGTATCCTTTTACCATGCCCACCACTCCGTCAACGAAATCTTTCGTCTTTCCATTTCGGCCCACGTCGATGTGGACTTTTATTTTGTCATCCCAGAAAAAGTCTTCTCCCAGCTCGTCTTTAAGCCGGCTTTTCAGCTCCTGGGTGAGGGTTATGGACTGCATTGCTTCTTTGTAAATGCGGTCCTGGAGATTGTGGCAGAGAACTTTTTCGGTTTTTGTCCAAAAGTATATTCCCCCGTTCCCCACCTTGAGAATGGTGATGGCGGTTACAAAAAATGGATTCAAAACCCCAGGCGAATCCGACCCCACGGTGATTTTGTATTCAGCCCCGGAGTCTTTGTTTACGTAAGAGATAATTTCTTTCACAAGGCGGCTGAAGTTTATGTGCTTTTTCAGTGTGCTGTTGTAAAATTTTATGTCGTCCATTTTTAGAGGGGTAGGTCTATTGAAAAAATTCCGGGTCCCAGCAAAAGAAGCGACAGTGCGCACACCAGGATAAGAATTTCAAAATCATATCCGCCCAAAAAGCCCTGTTTTATTTTTACTTTGAGTATTGCCACAAGCATAACGATTGATACCAAAATTGCGGCCAGCTGGGTGAATAATCCGATAAGCAAAAGTATGCCGGAAACAAACTCGACAAGCCCTACGATTATTGTCCAAAAACTTGCCGGCTTAATTTTTATTGAATCGAAAAATTCCGTTGTTTTTTGGCGCGAGTTGAATAGCTTCGGATACCCGTGTCCTATAAAAATGAAAGCCAGAACGACACGCAGCAAAAATGGCGCGACTTGTTGATATGTGAAAAAATAAGGAAATAAACTCAGCATACCCCTACTATACAACGGATTTTAGTTTTTTGTAAAGCTTCTCAATTTCCTCTTTTTGTTTTTTCGGGTTAATTTCATTTTTTCGGATAAGCGCTTTTTCCTTTCGTATATGTTTGCGGAGACTTTTTGGGTATTTTTTCTTCTTTTTTTCTTCTCTTTTCATTACGTTTAATAATAGCATACCGGTTGTTATTGTTATATACGCGCATAATTAGGTATAATTAAAGTATATTATGACAAGTCCGGTCTCAAAATTTTTCCCCGTTCCCGGTTATTTGCAAGTGCCGGCCGTGGGCATTGATCTTTCGGACAGAAGCATCAAATATATTGAGTTTAAAAAAACTTCAGAAGGACTGAGGCTAAAAAGATTCGGTAAAAAAAGCATCGACAAGGGTCTTGTTGAAAGCGGGATTGTAAAAAACAGCGAAGGGTTAATAAAGCAGCTGAAACTTCTTAGGGGTGAATTGAATACCGACAATATTATCGCTTCGCTTCCCGAGGAAAAGGGGTTCACAAAAATTGTAAAAATTCCATTGGTTGGGGATATGCTTGTGAGGAAAAGCCTTGAAGCTCAGCTTGAAGAAATTGTTCCTTTTTCCGCCAAAGAAGTTGTTTTTGATTTTGAAGTGACAGAAAGAGATATCCGGAAAAAAGAACTGACAATTGCTCTTTCAGCCTTCCCCAGAAATATCAGCCAGGATTATTCTTCTGTTTTCAAGGGAGCCGGCTTTACTCCGGTTGCCTTTGAGCTGGAAAACCAGTCTCTTTTTAGGTCACTTTCGGAAGACGGCTCCAAGTCGGCCGTTATGATAGTTGACTTTGGGAAGACCAGAACAAGTTTTTTGGTTGGGGAGGAGGGCTTTGTTAAATTCAGTTCCACCATAAACATAGCGGGCCAGCAGATAGACAGTGTTCTGGCGAGAAGCCTGAATGTGAGCATATTTGAAGCGGAAAGGATAAAAAAAGACAGCCTGTCCGTAAGAAGCGAAGACGGAGGAACCATTGCCATGATACTTCCGATAATCTCTGTCGTAAAAGACGAGATAAGGCGCATAATGAGCTATTGGACTTCTCACGCAAGGGAACAGTCTTTTAATAACAGAGAAATAGAAAAGGTTGTTCTTTGCGGTGGAGATTCCAACCTTATCGGTTTTGTGGATTATCTTTCCTATGAGCTGAAAAAGACCGTTGAAATGGGAAATGTTTGGCAAAATGTAGCTTCTTTCGACGACTATATACCGGAAGTGGAGCATCGCCAATCCATGATGTATTCCACCGCCGTAGGTTTGGCGTTGAGAGCAATAAAAACAGATGATTAATTTACTTCCGCCCGAAGACAAAAGGGCCATAAAAAGAGAAATATTGAGGCGCTATATCAATGTTGCGGGGCTGGCTCTTGCAATTCTTGTATGCGTGGAAATAGCTTTTTCGCTGGTTTTTCTTTTTTTGGTTGTTTCTTTTTCCGACAACTTGAACGACCAATTGGAAACCACGAAAAATGTTGCCAATTCAAAAAACCTGGAAGAGCTTGAAAGTAAAGTAGGAGGCATAAACGATCTTCTGCTGTCTATGAGAGTGGGAAGCGACTCCATTGAAAATGTAAGCGAAAATATAAAGAAGATACTGGATGTTCTTCCTCAAAGTGTTAGGCTGGAATCTTTTTCTTTTTCTCCGGACGAAATACTTTTAAGGGGACACGCGGACGCCAGAAACGATCTTATCGACTTTGCCGATACTCTTGAAAAAATAGATTGTCTCGGGGTTAAGTGTTTTTCAAAAACCACTTTGCCCGTTTCAAATCTTCTTGAAGACAAAGATTTTGATTTTTCATTGTCCATTGACGTAAACCAAACAAACAATGACAATAAGTAAGAAAAAATTTTTCATAAGCGTTTCTGTGGTTGCCCTGGCGAACCTTGTTCTTGTTTTTGCTGCGGTATTTCTTTGGAGCGTCATAGGCGCGAAAAAATCTTCCGTTTCTCTTGTGAAAAGACAGCTTGCCTCGTACGAAAAAAGAATAGAGCAGGTAAACAAACTCAACGATACTCTTAGAATTGCCGAAGAAAATTATTCCAAAATTAAACCCATGTTCATAAACAGCAATTCAATGGTTGATTTTATAGAAGATATGGAATCTTTGGCAGAGTCCGCGGGGGTAAGCCTGGAAATAAAAGGAGTCCGCTTTGATGAAAAGCAAAACAAGCCTGTTTTTACCATGGCGCTTGCCGGTTCTTTCAGCGACATTTATCACTACACCGTTCTTTTAGAGAATACGATTTATAAAGTTGAATTTGACGGCGTGGATATTGGAGAATCATCATCGGGGGATATTTGGCGGGAGGTGTTGGAATTAAAACTTTTAAGTTTTCAAAATGAGGAAATTTAAGGTACCAAAAATAAAAATCGGGCGCGAAATGGCATGGCATCTTATGTTGCTTGTGTTTTCGGTGGCTTTTGTTGTAATATTTGCCTTGAATGTATACTTTTTTTCGCAGACGAAAGAAGAGCTGAATGCCGACGTTGGGGGAAGCTCCTTCAGCCCGCTGGTGTTGAGAGAAGACATTCTTGATAAAACGGTTTCCGAATTTGAAAAAAAACAGGTGGCTTTTGAGAATATCCTTTCATCCAAGCCGGACATAAAAAATCCTTTCCCGCCCGAAGAGGCAAGTACGGGGAAAAAGTAGGGATTTTAGGCCGTGGTAGCTCAGTGGTAGAGCACTTCTCTGAAAAAGAAGGGGTCGGGAGTTCGATTCTCCCCCGCGGCACAAGACACAAAAATACCAGGCTTTATGTCTGGTATTTTTGTTTGTCTTTGCCAGCGGAGAAAGCAAACTGCTTTGCTTTCGTGGAGAATCGAAAGCCGGAGGCATGTCGCTAAAGCGACAGCCGAGGCGGGGTCGCGAACACTTAGTAGATTTCGAGCGAGGCGAAGAAATATACTTAGTGATTCGTGGCCGATTCTCCCCCGCGGCCGAGGCGGGGGGGGGGGGGGGGGGGGGGGGGGGGGGGGGGGGGGGGGGGGGGGGGG
>CAZWRF010000025.1:0-10207 GCA_964636095.1 uncultured Candidatus Saccharibacteria bacterium
TTACGTCCCCCACAGCCGAACCCAAGGCAATGACTAAAAGAAGATCAATATAGGTAAGGTGTGCCAGGTGCCTTTTCCCCAAAAGGCGTAAAACCAAAAAAGAAAAAATGAAGATAATCAAAGTACGCAAAAAAACACTCAATATGACCTTTAACGATACAACGCTGAATATTTCCATATACTTTAATTATAGCTTGTTAGTCCACATATTATCAACTTAGAACACAGCCCTGCGGGTTGAGGAAAGGGGCTCCTGTTTGGTATGATTGGGTTAACATGGCAAAGACCCGAACTCCCCCCCACAACTTGGAAGCGGAAATGTCCGTTTTGGGTTCTTTGATGTTGCACCCGGACGCAGTGCATAATGTTATAGACATTCTCAAGCCTGAAGATTTTTACGACGACAAACACCAAAGAATTTACGCAACCATAGAAAGCTTATGCGAAAAAAATTCTCCGGTAGATATTTTGTCGGTATCGGCAAAATTAAAAGAAAAGAAACTCCTTAAGGACGCAGGCGGAAGCAGCTACTTAACCCAGCTTGTAAACAGCGTGCCCACGGCAAGCAACGCAAAATATTACGCGGAAATAGTAAGCAAGAAAAAAATTTTAAGGGACATTATAGAGGCTTCGGACCACATCGCGGACCTCGGCTACGAGGAAGATGAAGAGAATGTTGACTCCTTGCTCGACGAAGCTCAGCAGAAAATTTTTAATATAGCCCGCATTTCCTCCCAAAGGTTCTTTGAACTAAAAAATCTCCTCGGAGAAACCTGGGATAGAATAGAAAAATTAAGTAAATCAAAAGACGAAATAAGAGGAGTGAGCACTGGGTTTACGGAACTGGATAAAAAACTCGCCGGCCTACAAAAATCGGACCTTATTATACTGGCCGCCCGCCCATCCGTAGGCAAGACAACCATCGCCCTAGACATAGCCCGGCATGCCGCTTGCCAGAAAAAAGTGCCGGTAGGTATTTTCAGCCTTGAAATGGCAGCCCATCAAATTGTCGACAGGCTTCTTGCCGCCGAATCCCACGTTGACCTATGGCGGATAAGAAACGGCCAGCTTTCCGACAACGAAAATGATTTTCAACGTATAAACGATGCCCTGGAAAGACTTTCCACCGCGCCTATTTTTATTGACGACGACCCTTCGGCAAATATTTTGCAGATGAGGGCCAAGGCAAGAAGGCTAAAAGCCGAGCACGATATAGGGCTTCTCGTAGTTGATTATATTCAGCTAATGACTCCCCGCCGGCCCAACGACAGCCCGGTTCAGCAAATGACGGAAAACTCCAGATTTCTGAAATCGCTGGCAAGAGAGCTGGATATTCCTATTTTGGCCATATCACAGCTGTCGCGCGCGGTTGAACAGCGGCATCCTCCTATCCCCCGCCTTTCTGACCTCAGGGACTCGGGCTCAATTGAACAGGACGCCGACGTGGTGATGTTTATTTACCGCGAAGACAAATACAAAGAAAACTCCAGCCGTCCGAATATCGCGGAAATAAGAATAGAAAAACACAGAAACGGGCCCACGGGCAAGCTCGACCTTTACTTCAACCAAAACAAGACAACTTTTATGAATATAGAAAGAGGGGTTGCGGATGCAATGGCGCAAGAAGAGCAAAATCTTACGTTTTAAAAAATGAACTCGGCTATACAAAAACTTTCGGAGTTTTTTGAAAAGCTGCCCGGCATCGGACCTCGGCAGGCGCGCCGTTTTGTGTATGCTCTTTTGAGCAAGAACCAGGATTTTTTGGAAAATTTTTCCTCCCTTATTTTGAATTTGAAAAAAAATGTCAGCCAATGCGAAAAATGTAATCGCTTTTTCCAAAACCAAGAGACAAAAAATCTTTGCGAACTATGCTCAAAACCGGGAAAAGACAAAAAAATCCTGCTTGTGGTGGAGAAAGATGTCGACCTTGAAAACATTGAAAAAGCCGGCTTTTTCAATGGTTTTTATTTTGTTCTTGGGGGGCTTGTACCGCCTATAGGCTCAAGCATGCCCAAGGAAATAAAAATGAAAGAACTTTTTGAACGGATTAAAAAAGACGTCCAATCAAAAGATCTTGAAGAGATTATTTTAGCTTTCAGTGCCACGGCCGAGGGAGAAAACACTATGCGCTATATAGAAAAAATACTGGAACCTATAACAGAAAAACGTCCGATTAAAATAAACCGCCTGGGGCGCGGTTTATCAACTGGTACAGAGCTTGAATACAGCGACAAAGAAACAATAGTCAGCGCTTTTAAAAGTCGCCGATAGCCACCTCTGTATAAATTTGGCGGTGGCCTTTTTTAGTACTTTGCCTGGTTTTTGATTTGTATTTTACGTTCGTTATTTTCTTGGCTCTACCCTCTTTTAGCCACTCCGCTTTTATTTTTACTGTCTTTAAATAGGGCGTGCCTATTTTTACATCGTCTCCCTTGGTCAAAAGAAGCACCTTGTCGAAACTGATGGCAGTCCCCTTCTTGGGCTTCTCGATTTTTTCCACTTTAACCTTGTCTCCAGGCCTTACCAGATACTGCTTTCCACCCGCCTCAATAATGGCAAAACTCGAGGTCTTTGGAACCTTTTGGGGAACCTCTTTTTTAACTATTTTTTTAGCTTCTGCCATACTCAGTTATTCTATACAAATTAAAAATAAATGCAAATTATTCCTGTTCCGGTTTGTCGATAACCAGGGTTTCAATGCCCGCGCTTTCCCCCGCTATTCGCAAAACATCCTTGTCTATCTTTTTAAATTCTTTTGAGGCTGTATTATAAGTGTTTACCGTTGTGCTCAAATTGTTGCCCAGTTTGCTCATAAATTGATCATATGTTTGGAGATGCTTTCCGAGGTCCTCTACCCTTTTCCTTATCTCTTTCGCCGATTCCTCTATCTGTAGGGCCCTCAGCCCCTGGAGAACGGTTTGAAGGTAAGCCAGAAAACTTGTCGGCGATACGATGATAACGTGCTTGTCTTTGAACGCGTATTCTATAAGATCGCGGGTGGCAATTTTTACGGCGCCGATTTTATTTACTAAAAGATCATAGTATATGGCTTCGGAGGGAATAAACATAAAAGCAAAATCCATAGTGTTTTCCTTCGGTCGTACATACTTGGCCGTTTCGTCTATTCTGTTTTTTAAGTCCTGTTTGAACGATTTTTCCAGCTTTTCTCTTTCTCCGCCGTCTCTCTCGTTTAAAATTCTTTCATAATTTTCCAAAGAAAATTTGGAGTCAACAGGAATAATTTTGTCTTTCACAAAAACAACTGCGTCAACAATTTCTCCGTCTTCAAATTTGTATTGCATTTGATATGAATTGGGCGGGAGAACATTTTTAAGAGTTTCTTCAAGAAAATACTCACCCAAAACACCCCGTTGTTTCGGATTTTTTAAAATATCCTGCAGATTGCTTAGTTGGTCGGAAAAATTGAGAACTTGTTTATTCGTTTCGTCCAATTTTGTAAGGCGCTCGGTAACATCGCGTATTATTTTGGCGCTTTCGCCAAATTGCTGCTGTATTGCCTTGGTAGACTCACCTAGCTTGCTGTCCATTGTTTGGCGTATTTCTTTAAGCTGGTTCTGAAGAAGCACCAGTGCGTCCGGCCCTGATTCCTTTTTTCTTGCCAAAATAAACCAGCCCGAAAGACCTCCCGCAAAAACACCAACAACCGCCACCAATATTGTAATTACCAAATTATCCATTTACTTACTTTAGCACATCAAAAAAGACCGGTAAAATACTCTCCCATCTCAAACAGCAAGAACAGAACATAAATAAGAACGAGAATAAGCCCCTCCATTCTGGATATCTTGTCCCTACTGAAAATGAAAATATTAAAAAACAAAATAGACAACAAAAGAGCTGCCACTACAACGATAAGATTTTTCGAAACGGCCACGGATATGGGGTTTATAATACTAACTATACCTATTATCAAAGTGGTATTGAAGGCCACGCTACCGAAAGAGTTGCCTATTGTCATGGAATCGTGGCCCAATGACCGGGCACGGATACCGAATGCCATCTCCGGAACCGTTGTGCCAAGTGCGGCAAATATAAGACCGAAAGACAAAAGACCCAGAGAGCTTGAAGCGGCAAGGTTTTTTCCGCTCCACACAATAAGATAAGAACTGGCTATAAGAAAGAGAAGGGCTACAAGAAACCGGAAAGATTGTTTGAATGCAGTAAATGTTCTTTCGGTAGGCAGACGGTTTATGGTTTTTGAAAAATAATCTTCCTCTCTTTTCAATCTCCACACATAAACCACAAAAGCCAGTAAAAGTATCAGGCCGTCTCCCCGGGAAAGGGTACCGTCCGTTGATAAAAGAATAAGCAAAACGGGAAGAAGTGATATAAGCCAGAAATTTCTCCTCGATATCTTGCTATCTACCCTTAATCCCTTTCCCAGAAAAACGACGAGCCCGATAACCAGCGTAATATCTATGAGGCTTGCTCCGAGGACGTTTCCAAGAGAGAACTGCGAAATTCCTTTGAAAGCGGAAGATAGCCCGATAAAAAGCTCGGGCACGGATGTAGCCACGCTCATGAAAATAAATGAAATGGCATATTCTGAAAGAGAGAAAAACCTGCCGAAAAAAGTAAGAGAGCGCACAAGCATATCGCTCGACTTGGCCAGTAAAACAAAACTAACGGCAAAAACAATAATATAAAATATCATGTTATTTTTTCTTTAAGACTTTTTTGTGAATAAAAAAATATTTAACAGTTTCAGCAAACAAAAGATTCAGAAGACCGAAAAGAACAACGAGAGCGATCGCAAGAGCGCCGAGTTTTTCAAGAGAGAGAAAATCTCTCATCAGAGGGATAAACAAGGCGCCGACAAGAAAAACAGTGCTTATGGAGGCAGCTATTACAAGATATAAATTGGAAAAAACATTTATTTTCCAAATAGGCTTAGAAAAGCTTTTCAAGGAAAAGGCAAGGAAAATAGAGTCTATGGAAAGACTGGCAAAAACAACGGTTCTGGCATATTCAATGGAGTAATTTAAAACTACGAAGAACAAAAGATACAAGCCCAAAAGAAAAAAATCCGTTGTCATAAGCGCTCCTATCATCCACTTGCTCTCGCCATCCAAGAGTTTTTTAGGTGAGAACTTTTCCGGAGGAGAATCCATTATGCCCTCCTCCCCCGGTTCAAAAGCAAAACCAAAATTCATAAAACCTTCCTCAACAAGGTTAGCCCATAAAATTTGCTTGGGTAAAATTGCCAGGGGTAAGCCAAATATTAAAGACGCGCCTATTAAAACAACCTCGCTAAAAGCGCAAGATAGAAGATAAACCAATACTTTCCTTAAATTCGTTAAAATCTTCCTTCCCTCTTCAATGGCGGCAATTATTACCGAGAAGCTGTTGTTTAAAAGAACTATTTCCGAGGCCTCTTTTGCCACTTCCGTTCCGGAATCCAAAGCCACGCCGACCTCAGCTCTTCTAAGCGCGGGAGCATCGTTTACTCCGTCGCCCGTCATAGCAACTGTTTTGCCGAGCTCCTGCCATGCTTTTACAATTCTAAATTTTTGGTGGGGAACAATTCTGGCAAAAACCGAAACTTCTTTCACCAATTCTTTAAGCTCTTTGTCGTTTAAGTCTTCAATATCCTCGCCAAGAACAATTTTATCGCCTTTTTTAAAAACACCCACTTCTTCGCTTATTTTTTTGGCAGTTTCCTTATGGTCTCCGGTTACGACAGATATTTGAATCCCGGCCTTTTTTGCGCTCTTTATGGACTCGGCGGCATCCGGCCTTAGGGGGTCGTGAAAAACAATAAATCCGGCGAAAATAATGTCGCCGAAATCAAACTTTTTACCGCGAGGAAATTCAGTAAAAGCACCGTCCTTGAAAGCCATAGCTATTACACGTGAGCCCGAGGAAGTTTGCTTCTCCAGGGCTTTCTCTAAAAGCTCTTTGTCGCGTACGCTCAAATTTATGGCTTTCCCTTTTTTATAAATCTTCTTTGAAGAAGCCAGAACATATTCCGGAGCGCCGCTTATATACATCCTGTTTTTGTTTTTCTTGAATTGGTGAATTGACGCAGAAAAACGCCTCTCCGCTTCAAAAGGAACAAAATCAATGCGCGGCTGCTCTTTGGACAGCTTGTGTTTATAAAGCCCGGACTCCACGCCGGCCAAAACTATAGCCTGTTCAAGAGGATGCCCGCGCACGGACCACTCTGCCAAGTTTTCTTCCGGGTTTTCTATATATGCGTCCGCGGCCAAAATTCCCATCCTAAGAACCGCCAAGCGGTCATCGTTTTTTTCAAAAAGTTTTTTTCTGTTTATTTTTTTATCCTTATCACCCAAGAGAACAGATTCCAAGGTAACAACATTCGCCACTCTCATAATTGCCTGGGTGAGAGTACCTGTTTTGTCGGTTAATATAATATCAACGGAACCTAAAGTTTCTGCGGCGCTCATTCTCTTTACCAGCCCCCCGCAAGACAAGATTTTTTCCATGCCCAAAGCCTGTACAACGGTTACGGCAACGGGAAGCCCTTCGGGTATGGCGGCAACGGCAATGGCTACGGCGATTAAAAACATTTCTGCCACAGGCTGTCCGCGAAAAACTCCTAGGAAAAAAATAAAAATCAAAATACCCAAAATAACCAATCCTAAAAATTGGGCCAGTTTTTTTACATTTTTTTGAAAAGGAGTGAGTGTTTCTTCTTCCCTGCTTATCATCTCGGCAATTTTTCCGACCTCTGTTTCAAGGGCAGTTGAAACCACGACCGCGTTTCCCCACCCTTCAGTAACAAAAGTACCCATCCATATCATATTGCCTCTTTCAGAAATCGGTGCTTTTTCTTTCACTTTTTTCTCATCTTTCGGGGAGGCCATCCATTCACCCGTAAGAACCGACTCGTTCACTTCCAGCCCCTTGCATTCCAGCAACCTGGCATCAGCGGGTACCTGATCCCCGGAAGAAACAACAATAATATCGCCGGGCACCAGATCTTCGGCAGGAACCACTTTTTTTGCTCCGCCACGTATAACCGTGGCAAATTTTTTCTGAGACTCACGAAGCTTTTCAAAGGCCTGGGAAGCCTTCCCCTCCTGCACAACGCCAACTACCGTATTAATAATAACGGCTAGAAAAATAACAGTGGAATCCGTAAATTCTTTAAGAAGAAGAGTAACAACGCCGGCTATAATCAAAATAAAAGCCAGGGGGCTTTTCAGCTGGCTTATTACAAGCTTTAGCAGCCTATTTTCTTTCGTTTTTTTGAATATATTGGGACCGTATTTTTCTCTGCGCAAAGAGGCCTCTTCCAAACTTAAACCATGTTGAGAAGTTTCCAGTATCTCAAGGACTTTTTTGGAAGACAAACTATGCCAAGATTCTTTTTTTTGCTTGGTCATTGCTTATAATTATAACATAGAAAAAACACGGCTCTAACCGCGCCCTGTGGAAGAGAATAAATAAACTTGCGGCCCCACGGAGAATTGAACTCCGGTTTCCACCTTGAGAGGGTGGCGTCCTAGCCGCTAGACGATGGGGCCAGAGTTAATTTTTATTTTGCCACGCTTTTTCCTGCCTGACAAGAAGCTCCCCCGCCCTTTCCGGCTCGGCCATAATTTCCTCAACCACCCGTTCCATTCTCATTGACTGGGAACCTTTCACCAAAACAATGTCTCCTTCGTCGATAATTTCCTCGACGTGCCTTTTGGCATCGTTTGAAGTTGAAAATTCAAAAATATTTTCTTTGCTGAAATTTTTCTCCCTTAGCCCTTCTGCAACGAACCTCGCGCGGGGACCGACGGCAAAAACAATATCAACGCCGGCATCGATTATATACTTCGCCATGCTTTTATGGACTTCTATAGTATACTTGCCCAGTTCGAGCATATCACCCAAAACAGCTATCTTTCTTTTCGCAGGCAAGTCGCGCAAAGTATCAAGGGCGGCCATTAAGGCAAGGGGCGAAGAATTGTATGTATCATCCAATATAAAACTTCTTTTTTCTCCCTTTATCAGCTTCAACCGGCCGGGAGGAGATTCATAAGTAGACAGAGATTCTCCCATATCAACAAGATTAAGACCCACGGTCTGCCCTACGGCAAGAGCAGCCAGAGCCGGATAAACCTGGTGCCTGCCGAAAGCATTGAAAATTCTTATGGGAATGCTTTTTCCGTCAACATCCACTTTAAAACTGATACCCTCGGGGTGCTCAAGCTTTTTACCGTCGACCATATCTTCCGTAAAAATAATTCTATAATTTGAAGCCAAAAGATCAGCGCCTTCGCCAAAACCGAAAGTTAAAACACGAGATCTTGTTTTTTCTTTAAGCTCAAAGACCGCCTCGTCGTCACCGTTTAGAATGGCAAAATCATCCATTTTTAGGTTTTTTAAAATTTTCGCTTTTTCCCGAATCAACGCTTCGGGTCCGGAAAAAAATTCAACATGAACCGGTATTTCGGCCAAAGCTGTTATTGCGGCAATTTGAGGCCTTAGCCAAGAAACAAGATTTTCCATGTCCTTTGGCCTTTCGACTCCAAGCTCCAATACCAGCCACTCCGGGTAATCTTTCCTGAATAAGATAAGGGCGGCACCTTTAAAAATATTGGATATCCATTTAAACGGATTGAGCCAGCCTGTTTCGCAGCCAAAAACAACTAAGGGGACGCCGACCTCGCTGTTGTAGCTTTTTTGACTTTTTCTCACTCTAAAACTTTTGCTCAAAACCGCAGCAATGGCGTCTTTCGTGGAGGTTTTTCCCACGCTGCCTGTAATAGCCACTATTTTGGGCTTATATTTTCTCAGTACAATCTTCGCTTCCGCAGTAATAATTGCAACTATTAAGTTCTTGAATATTTGCTTCATAATTCTTAATTCCTAAATCTTAATTCTAGAATCTACCTATCCGGCGGCACTTGGTAGTAGTTTAGCAGAAAATCCATCATTTTCATAAAGGGATCGGTAAGAGTATGCGAGGCGTATCTCTCCCCCTGCGGCTTTTTTAAATAGAAAAAAATAAGAAATTTTGCGTCAAAGGCCGGAGCATATCCGAAGAAAGTATGAAGATACTCATTGTCATAGTACCCTCCGCTTTCTTTTATCAGCTGGGCTGTGCCGGTTTTGGCGGCAATACTATAATGAGCAGACTTTACCGTGCCTCCCATTAACGCGTCGTCCACTACTTTTACCAGCATGGCGGTGATCTCTTTGGCGGTCTCCGGCTTCAAAACTGTTCTTTCAATCTCCGGCGAGGCAACATGGTCTTCCCCTCCGCTGACAAGAATCTTGTCTACAATATAAGGCTTCATTATTTTGCCTCCGTTCGCCAAAGAAGAGATTGCCGAAACAAATTCAAGAGGGCTCACTGCCACTCCCTGCCCGAAAGCCGCGGTGCCGTACTCTACGTCGCGCCCGCTGTCGAGATTTTCCAGGTGGCCGGAAACTTCGTCCGGTAAATCAATGCCCGTCTTCTCTCCAAGCCCGTAGTTCTTAAAATAATTGTAAAATTTTTCTTTTCCCAGTTGCTGCTCTGCAAAAACTGCGCCCGTGTTCAGGGACTGATTCAAAACTTCCTGCATATCAACGGTTCCTCTTCCCCTACCGTCGTAATTTTCAATACGGGCACCGTTTAAAATTACGTAGCCCGAGTCGAAATAAGTTGTAGAAGGCGCAATGGCCCCGGCGTCCATGGATGCAGCCAAAGTAAGAGGCTTGAAAACAGAGCCCATTTCAAAAATACTGGAAACTATGGGATTTTTATAATAAGAAATATCCTCCGTACTTCCATATTTGTTCGGATTGAAATCGGGCCTGGCGGCCATGGCCAAAATTTCTCCCGTTTGAGGATCAACCACAACGGCTCCCCCGCTTTCAGCTTTGTATTTTTCAACCACATCGCCCAAAAGACTCTCCAAAAAACTTTGCACTCTTGGTTCTATGGTTAAAATAACATCGTGGCCCTCATAAGCACCGCTGCTTAAAAAATCTTTGCTTAAATTCAGAAAAAGCGAAGCGAAAGAATCACCCTCTTCCAAACTCTCTTTTTTCCCGCGCAATATGTCTTCGTAATACTGCTCCACTCCATAGCGCCCCACAAGCTCATCGCCCTTGTAGCCGACAAAACCCAAAACTTGAGACGCCAGAGAGTTTCCCGGATAAAATCTCCAGTGCGTGGGGTATGTGCCAAGTCCCTTTCTCTTGAAATCATCTATTTTTAAAGCATCGGACAATTCTACCTTGG
>CAZWRF010000026.1:0-8983 GCA_964636095.1 uncultured Candidatus Saccharibacteria bacterium
GTCTTTCTTTAGGAGACAAAATGAAGGTTTTCGGCTTATTTGGAGGAATAATATTGATTTTTGCTGTTTTGGTGATTCTGTCTATAAGGAGAATAAGAAGAAAGAAACCATCGCTTCAAATTAAAAATTAAAAATGAAAAATTTTGAATTTTACATTGTAATTTTTAGTTTTTCATTTTTACTTTTTTATTTAAGCTCGAGCACAGCGAGCGCTGACAATCTCATTACCAACGTGAAAATTTCCGTTTGCGGAGACGGTGCTATCATGCCCGGAGAGCTGTGTGATGACGGAGCCGGTAATAATACGGGAGCGTATGCTTCTTCCACGGCGGAGAGACATTGTGGTCCCGATTGTTTCAGCTACGGGCCGTATTGCGGCGATTCAATTTTAGAGGTCAGATTCGATGAGGAGTGCGATGATGGCAACAACACCTCGGGAGACTTTTGTTCATCCGATTGCAAGGAGGAAGAAGCTACTCCTCCCCCCGGAGGGGGAGGACTGCCTCCCGCGGGCAATATTCCCAGCAGCGTGGGATACCAGGGGCAGGTGCCTTCTTCGGTGAAAACGCAGGTTACCATAAAAGGGAAATCGTATCCGAACTCCGATGTTAATATTTTATTGGATGGCAAGGTCATAGGCTCGGTAAAAGCCGATACAAACGCGGATTTTTTGTTTACTTCTTCGGATGTTGACCCAGGCACTGCAACTTTCGGCTTTTGGTCGGAAGACAAAAATGGCCTTAGGTCTATTTCTTTTACCACAACTTTTGAAGTAATTCAGAGCGCGGTAACCACCATAAGCAACGTTTTTATTCCTCCTACCATTGATACCAGCGCCAAACAGCTGAAAGCGGGGGATCTGCTTACTATTTCCGGACAATCGGTTCCCGATGTGAAAGTAATAACTCATGTAAATTCCGATAACGAAACGGTAATGGAATCAGAATCCAACGATAATGGTGATTGGGCTCTACAGATGGACACGGCTTCTCTCGCGGCGGAGAATTTTCATACGGCTAAGGCGTATTTTGAACTTCAAAAATTGGACCAAGGAGTGATACAAAGCGGTTTCAGCCGGTCCGTTAGTTTTTACATTGGTGAAAAGAAATTGGGAGAGGTTGTTTCCGCGGACATCAACGGAGACGGCAAGGTAAATTTGATGGATTTTTCGATTTTTCTTTTAAGTTGGGGAACCGATGATGTACGCTCTGATTTTAACCAGGACGGTACGGTTAATTTGGCCGATTTCAGCATCCTGCTGTTTTATTGGACCGGGTAGTGTATAATTTAAATAAGGAGACTAAAATGAAGGACAAAGATTCAAAACCGAATATAATCCCGAAGCTTTTCATTGCGGTTTTTGCTTTTGTACTTTTTATTTTTAATCTCGGTGTTGCGAAGGCGGCGATGCTGTACTTTGACCCCGCGAGTGGAGATTACGGTGCGGGAGATACTTTCGTAGTAAACCTAAGGATAGACAATGAAAACGAATGCATAAACGCGGTCGACGCCAGCATACAATTTCCTACGGACCTCTTGAGGGTAGTTGATTTTAGCCGCGGCAGCTCCATTTTGAGCTTATGGATAAAAGAGCCCGAAATAGACAACGAGAAGGGCATTGTTTCTTTCTCGGGGGGAATTCCCGCAGGATATTGCGGCCGTATAACAGGAGACCCCGCTCTAAGCAATATTTTGGGAAAAATAATTTTTAGCGTTCTTCCCGAAGTCCAAAATCTTGAAGAAACGGGGTTCGCGAACATTGAGATATCACCCGAATCGCAGGTGCTTTTAAATGACGGTCTTGGTACGCCGGCAAAAGTATCTGTGCAAAATGCCGATTTTTTAATTCACTCTTCTCCCGTTTTGTCTCAAAATGAATGGCTCAATGAACTAAAAAACGACCAAACTCTCCCCGAGCCTTTTGACGTTATAATTCAGAGAGACAGCAAAGTATATAGCGGGAAATATTATATTGTGTTTTCTACGGTGGACAAGCAGAGCGGGCTTGATTATTTTGAAGTGTTTGAAAACGGACAATGGAGACGCGCGGAAAGTCCTTATCTTTTAAAAAATCAAAATTCAACCGACCAGTTGCAAGTTCGCGCTTTTGACAAGGCGGGCAACGAGCGCCCGGGAAACAAAGTTATGGGGCAAACCCAATTACCGGAGACAAAAAACTATTATTTTTACGCGCTTTTTCTTCTGGGAATTTTAATTATTGTTGCCATTTGGGCATATAATAAGCACAAGCAAAACAAAAGCAATGAAATTTAAGTTTATTATAATTTTAGTTTTCGTTTTTAGTTTTTCATTTTTACTTGTTCATTCAAGCAAAGTGTTCGCTGCCGCGGAAGACACAGGAGGCGTTCTTTTTCTTTCACCATCAAGCGGCATTTATTCGGTCGGAGATATTTTTGATGTGGGAATTTATGCGGACAGCGGAGGACAGGAGATAAATGCCGCCGAAGCAGAGCTTTCATTCAACCCCAAAGAATTGGAAGTGGAAAGTATTTCCAAAGACGGGTCAATTTTCAATTTGTGGCCGATGGAGCCGGAGTTTTCCAACGAAGAAGGCTCTATAAACTTTGCCGGCGGCAGCAAAACTAAGTTTGTCGGAGATAAGGGACTTTTACTGACGGTTACATTCAAGGCCCTTAAGAGCAATGTCAGCAGAGCCAATCTTGCGGCCGGTGCCATTTTGGCCGCGGACGGCATGGCCTCTAACATAATTACCGCCATGAAATCCGGCGTTTACACGCTGGAGCCCAAAGAAATAATGCCTCAGCCGGAATATCCTGTTTCCGATTCTTCTCAAATAGACACCAGTCCTCCGGAAAATTTTGAAATTACTCAAAAAGAAAACACCAATATTTTTGATCCAAGTGCCCAAATATTTTTTAATGCCACCGACTCCCTTTCGGGAATCGATAAATACGATATACAAATAGACAACAATGCCACAACCACCTGGCACGATGACGGCAGCCATATTTACAAAACACCTCCTCTGGAACCGGGCCGGCATTTTTTGAACGCGAGGGTTTTTGACAAAGCGGGAAATTTTCTGGATTCTTCCCGTGTTTTTGATTTTGAATTTGAAAAACCGCCGGTTATCACCGGCTATCCCGACAGTATTGATTTAAGCAAAGGGGAAGAGTTAACTTTAAATGGGGAAACTATTCCCAACGCGAAAGTTTCTGTTTTTGTTCAAAGAAACAGCGAACCGGTGGTAATTCACGAAGTTCTTAGCGACAATGAAGGAAATTTTAATTATAGCGAGGCTAACCCCGCCGAAGGAAATTATTTTTCGTGGGTTAAAAGCTACGATAAAAACGGAGAGGAAAGTCCTGCTTCTCAAAAAGTAAGTTTTGGAGTAAAGCAGGGAACTTTTGATAAATTTCTGTCTTCTGCGGTCGGTTTTTTGACGGTATTTGTTCCTTTGGCAATTATTCTTTTGCTTCTGGGATTTTTATTCGGCTACGGCTGGTATAAAATGAAACACCACCGGAGTTGATTAGAAAATTTGCGACAGTATATTTGAAAGGTCGGATATGTCCACCTTTCCGTCCATGTTTAAATCATAAGCGCTGTCGTATTTTTTAAACATGGCCACTGTCATAATGGAAAAATCCGTCATGTTTATTTTTCCGTCGTCGTTCAAATCGGCGCTGGGCGGCTGTTTTTCCTGTGTCTCCTCCCGGATAGAATAAGTAAGGTTCACTATTCTGTTTAAGACATCCGTACCCTTGCCGTCGCTTGCCAATACTTGCGCGTTTTTAAAGACAAGGTTTGCTTCGCCGGGGTCCTTCGCCTTAAAAGTGAGTGTTAGTATTGTTCCCGGTCCGATATGGCCTCCTTTGACGTATGTTCCTCCGCCGAAATGAATCTCCCCCGTTTCTTCTGAGATTACGGTTTGGTCGGTCCAAAGGTCAAAAAAACTTCTCTCCTTGCTTATTGCAATAAGTTCCATTTTGTCCTGAGGAAAGTCTATTGTGGCTCCGGCGGCGTTTATTGGCAAATCGGCATTTACGTTAACGTCGACTTGCACTGTTTGGTCCACAACTATGTTATTTTCGCCCCACGGCTCAAGATATATGCTTACGTTTTTATTATCATCGGCTTTTGGTAAAATGCTGTTTGTTGCAAGCAGAGCAGTAAAAATCAAAAAAACTCCGATTATAAGATTTATTTTGTGTTTTTTAAGAAAAAATTTCACGGCGGTCATCGGGTAAATACACACTTGTTATTTTAGCACGGGAGGGTTAATTGAAGAAACATTGTTTATGTTCGTTATTGTTGCCGTTGATACATACGGCGGGTTTTTGAATTTCATTTTTTCTATATAGAAAGTTTCCGGGTTTATCCAAACATCAATTGTTCCGCTTTTTCCGATGCGTTCTACTATGGTGCCGAGCATTTGTTTTCCGCTTTCCGTAAAGGCCTCATCGGATAAAGCGAGGGAATAGCGGCCTTCTTCGTGTTTTTCAACAAGCTTGATATATTTGCCGTTTTCGTAAAAAAGTCTCAAATTATCCATAATAGGGCCGTTTATGGCGATGTTTTTGTATCTTTCGGGTATATTGTCTTTCTGAAAATGATGCCATTCGTTAACTTCCGGCATTCTCGACTCTATAAATTTATCCGTGCTTTCAATCAGAGTGTAAATTTCATCGCGGATTGATATGTTGGTGATGGTAAATTCATGCTCTTCTCCTGCGGTGAATGTTGAAGTTTCGCATTGTGACCTGAAACGCTGATTTTTTGGGTCCAAATCATAATCTCCAACAACTTTGATTATGCTTCCCGATACGGCATCCTCCGTTTCCACATGCTGGCTGTAGGAGTTTATGCCCGGGACTTTCGATAAAGCGGTGTTCAGAAGGTCATCATCGGTGGCTTTTTGTTGGTTTTGTGCGTAAAAAAAGGCAATACTTGCAGCCAGAAAGATAAAAATAATACAAATAAAACCAACAAAAAATCTCCGTTTTTTGTCCATATCTGAATTATAGCATAAAGTGTCCGGACTTATCCACAGCATGTTATTTTGCTTATTCTTGGTTATTCCCATGCGTGATATAATAAAAATAAAGAATCTCGATACTCGAGATTTATAAATATCACGACTATCGAGATTTAAAATATATTGTGGGCAAAGACAGTAAATACATATCATTAAAGGAAGCTTCGAAAATATCGGGGTATTCTTCCGATTACATAGGTCAGCTTATAAGAAGCGGCAAGCTTCCTGGTAAGCAGGTTTTTTCCAACGTTGCCTGGATGACCACAGAAAAGGACATAAAAGAATATAAAGAGAAAAACAAGCAGGCCCAAAACGGCAGCGGTAAAAAGAACAGGAACAGGGGTTCCAAACTGGTAAAAATGTTTTTGTATGCCACTCTTGTATTTCTCGTGGCTTTCTTTTTGTTTCTTTTGTATGTTTTTTCCGTGAATTTGGACAAGAATCTTGAGAAAAAAGCCCTTGAAAGGGCAGGGGATAAACAAGTTAATTTAGATGTTTATCAAAAATAAATTTTTTAAATTTGGTTTTTCTGTGGCAACGGTTCTTCTCCTTGTTTGGCTCGGGGCCAAATTCGTCTGGGCCGGGAATGAATCGAACAAAATACACATCTTTCCGACAAGCGTTTCTTCCGAAGGCTGGAACAACGAAGAGGAGTCATTGAAGCAGGAACTTTCTTCCGAAGCGTCTTTGCTTGATTTCGGCAAAGACAATTCGGCTTACGTTATCTTCGGCGAAACCGTCCCAAGGCCGGAAGCTCAATCAACGACGACGGAAGCGACCTCTACCAATGATCAATCAATACCCGATGATTCAACCCCGAACCAATCCTTCGACTCGGCTCAGGATGGTACGGGACAGGTAATCAATACGGAAAACGCTTCTACTTCGCCGGAGGCGGAAGTCGGGACTACCACCCCGGAAGAAATTAAACCTCCCGCTGTTGAAGAAACCGCTACGACCACAATAACTTCTACAAATGATCAGCCCCCAATAATTAATGACGAAGGCACTATCACTCCGGAAACTATAGAACCGGAAATTGAAGAGCCGGCTTCGGAAGTTCCGGAATCCCAGAAAGTCGGGACTTCCACCACCACCTCCATGGCCTTGTCCTCTGTTTTCTCCGCCCTCTTCAGGTTGAATACGGCCCATGCTTCCACTACCTCTACCACAACTCCACCGATTCAGTCAGAACAAGGTTCTGATACTGAATCGAGTGTCCCCGATTTGTCAGCCGAATCCGGTGATTCGGGACAAATCGGGACTGAATTAACTCAGGAGCAAAGTTCAAGCACGGAACAAGTTACAGAAGACATCTCCTCCTGTAAAATCCTCGGCAAAGAATGCCACACCATTGAGTTATCCGGTTTCGGGGTGGAAGGAGCTTTAACGGACAAAAACCTTAAAAAAGTAACCTTGAATTTCTCCTTCGCCGGCCTGGCTTCCGAAGGAGTGGGGGAAGACGACAAGCTTCTGGTAAGGTACTTTTTCAACGGAAACTGGTACAGCGCCGGAGAGATATTCCTCAATGAAGAAATATCCAACGCCTCGAACGGCGGATATTTCAGCCAGGAGCTTACGCAGATAGAGAACTGGGAAGACTTGAAAGATGTAAAAGTTGTTTTTGAATATTTAAGAAACAACGAAAGCTCCCCGGCCGAAATTTATCTTGATTCCGCCTGGCTGGACGCCGAATACAAGGACAGCTTGGGCGACATCCTTAATCCGAAAGCGGGTGACACCGCGGAGGAAATTCCGGACAATTCGTCCGCGGACCTCAATTCTTTCGACGACCAAAATTCCGAAGACCAACTGGTGATATCCAAAGACGAAAAAATCATTTTCAATTATACCGACGACAACTCCAACGAGAACCTTATTATTAAAACGGACAAGGAAACATACGACGGCTTTGCCGGCTCCACCGTGTATTTCAGCGTCACCAATACCGGCGACAAAGAAGAGAGTTTCAACCTGCAGGTTTATTTCCCCGAAGAGGAAGGAGAGGTAAAACAAATTAAAAAATGGATGAAAAATGTGCCGGTGGAAGTAAATCTTCCGGAATACGGGCCGGACGGCGAAATAACCGGCGAGGCGAAAGGCATAAGGTACACGGATAGCTGGAAAGAAGAGCCGATTTTTGAAGGCCCTGCCGTCGGCGAGCAGGGAATTGTAGGCAAGCTGGCCGGCTTTGTGGGCCTTTCCGCGGAAAGAAAAGAAGTGCCTTCAGACCACAAAGTTAAGCAGAGCCTGGAAAATGAAAATACCATAGCTCCGGGGCAGACTCTTTATTTTGAAATGGAAATAAGTTTTCCGAACGGGTCCAGCGGGGAATTTTACATTGAAGCGGTGGGTAATGGCAGCGCGTACGGTTTCTTGGACCCGTGGTGGAACAGCAGCTGGATGTACAAGAAACAAATAACTTTGTCTCCTGGGGCGGGAGCAGGAACTAATTATCAGGTAAAACTTTTGGTGGGAGAATCTGGTGGGTCAAGCGGATACAATTTCCAGCTGGACGGCAACGTTAAGAGCGATTTTGGCGATTTAAGGTTTACCAACAGTGCCGAATCTACTCAATTGGATTATTGGATAGAAAGCGTTTCCGGCACCACCCCCACCCAAACGGCTACTGTTTGGGTGGAAGTGCAGGATGACCTTAGCGCCACTACCACTATTTATGCTTATTATGGCAATGCCGCCACTACCACTACTTCAAACGGAACAAATACCTTTTTGTTTTTTGATGATTTTTCCGGAGATTTGTCAAAATGGACGGTAGAAGAAACTTCGGGAGTATATCCAAGGATAGAAAGCGGTTATATGAGGGCCGGAGGAGGAACGACAGGGCAGCCGTACGGGCACACTTCATTGGGTTCTTCGGCAACTTACAGCGGTTTTCAAAACGCCGCCATCAGGACAAGGCAAAGAATGGCCACGAGCGGAATCGGTGAAGTGGCGTTCAGGGGTAATTTTGGCGCCGGCACCGGATATAAAGGAAGAATGGACGCAAGGGCAAATGAAGGGCAATCGTTTTTAAAACCGCCTTATAGCGGTTGGAATTTCTTGGGAGACGGCGCTGCTGATAGGGTGGCTCCGGTTGCCAATACTTGGTATGTTTACGACATTACGGCAACAAGCACCACCTTCAAAATGTACAGGGACGGGACATTAAGAAAAACATCAACGGATTCAAGCTATAGTTCCGCCGGAGAAATTGCCCTCCAAAACCATTATGGCAGTTATACGGATTATGACTGGGTTTTGGTCAGGAAATTCGCGGTTACCGAGCCGGCGTTTTACAGCAGCGGTTCAGGTGAGCAGAAGCCGGCAATTACAATTTCAGGTTCTCTCTATTCCGACGAGGGCTCCACCAAAATAACAAGCGCCAAAACGGTTAAGGTGTCTATCGCGACCAGTACGCCGGGGATATTTTCCACGACCACTCTTTCCGGAAACTGGACCATAAATAGCGTCTATACCGAGCCCGGCATTCCAATTTCCGTTTGGGTTGACGGCGATGCGGTAAAAGCGTTCGCGGCAACCAAGGCCTCGTCTTCGGCGAACAATATCACAGGAATGGATCTTTACCAGAATAGGATTATTTTGAGGCACGAAGCTACAAGCGGTACTTCCACTACCATGGCGGACTTAGCTGTTTTTGACCGGGACAATGATTCTGATATACAATTTACCGCCAACGGCGGACAGCTTGTTGTGGAAAAAGGGCAGAAGCTTTACATTTGGTCGGGGAAAACATTCGTGCCGGGCGGACCGGTAATGCTTCACGGAAATGCCGGTTCGTCTCCGGATGGAGATTTGTATATCGGCGCCAACTCCACTCTCACTGCCGGAGGCGATATTACCCTTGCCGGCAACTGGTCGGCGGCGGGCGGAAGCACGTTTAACGCCGGTTCATATGCAGTAAACTTCAACGCCACAACAACCGGGAAAACTGTTTCCACG
>CAZWRF010000026.1:8993-9240 GCA_964636095.1 uncultured Candidatus Saccharibacteria bacterium
TGTTTTCAACGGCGTTTCCGGCGGGTGGTCTTTAAGCTCCGCTGTTACGGTAAACGGCGACCTTACGGTTGCTACGGGGACGCTTTCCGGCGCGAACAGCGTTGCAGTAAACGGCGGAGACGTTTCCGGAAACGGAGTGATTAACCTAACGGGAGGAACTTTCACTTTGTCCGATGGAGGAAATTTCGGCGGAGACAATTCCTGGACATTTTATAATTTGGCTTTCGGCAACGGCTCAACGGCTACC
>CAZWRF010000027.1:0-9169 GCA_964636095.1 uncultured Candidatus Saccharibacteria bacterium
GTCTTGAAAACTGCTGTACCAGAAATGGTACCGTGGGTTCAAATCCCACCCCTACCGCCTTGTGCGGGAAAAACTATTGAAAAAATAAATGGCTTCACTAATAAAAAAACCGAGCGCCTGGATTCCCATCGCCCTTCCGCTTATTTTTTTCTTTTATATAATTATTTATATTGCGCTCTTCGGCGTTGTCCGGCACGAGGACGAAGGAACGCCTGCCCATCTTTTCCAGCTGTGGCTGGTACTTGAACCGCTGATGATGCTATTTTTCGCGGCCAAATGGCTGCCGGGCGCGCCAAAACAAGCGGTGTTTATTTTGACCATCCAAATTGTTGCCGCGCTCCTGCCGATATGCGTTGTTTTTTCTTTCGGATTATAAGTTTATGACCACATACAAACACACTCAAATTGGATATTTAATGATAGTTATCACGCTGATTGTGCTGATGGTTTTTGCTTGGGCTCAAATTACAGCCAGAGCTGAGCCACCCTCGGTTGACTCCGGCGCAAATTTTCTTGTCACCTCTATAATGGTGTTAATTCTCTTTACTCTTGCATCATTCACAACGCTAACGACATCTATTGATGAAAAATATCTTCAGATCAAATTTGGTTATGGAATTTTTAGAAAGAGGTTTTTGCTCAGTGAAATAGAATCAGCAAGGCAAGTAAAAAATCACTGGTATTACGGCTGGGGCATACGCTTATGGTTTTGGCCATATATGTGGATTTACAATATTTCCGGTTTTGATTCGGTTGAAATAATCATGAAAAATGGGAAAGCTTATCGCATAGGAACGGATGTTCCCAAGGAACTTGAAGCTGCAATCAAGCAAGCTATAAATCCTTAGGGAATTTTCCGCCAAAATTAACTCTAGAGTTAACTCTTGGATTAATTCAAGAGTTTTTTTATAATATAAACATGGCACGACGAAGCTTAAAAGAAAGAAACATACGAAAACTCACCCGCACGGGAAGAGGCAAAAGCATCAGCCTTACTCTGCCCATTGAAATGGTGCGGGAACTGGGTTGGAAAGACCGGCAAAAAGTTGTTGTGAAAAAGTCCGGCAAAAAAATTATTATCACCGACTGGTCCTAAATAAAACTATGAGTACAAAATCAATTATATGGATGGGGTTTTTTGTCGGTTCAACTATCGGCAGTTTTGTGCCTTCCCTGTGGGGAAGCGGAATATTTTCTTTCTCGTCAATAATTTTTACCGCCATAGGCGGAATAGCCGGCATTTGGCTCGGCTACAAGCTTAGCTTTTACTTTTAACGGAAAATTTTCTCTAAATTTTCTACTTCAACACACTCCACATGGCCGGATCTTCCCCGCCGTCGAACTTGAAAATCGCCACTCCGCGCACGCCCAGTTTGTGCGCCAGGGCAACTTTGTCTGCAATAGCTTTTGCATCACTCCACGTCATAAAATTAAAAGGCGCCCCGCCGGTCATTAGCGAGCCGGCATTTTGCGCTATCGTTATAGAATTGGCTGTTGTCTGTTGAGTTAAGGTAGAGTCCATCTCCGAGGGAGGCGCCTCAAGCATTTTGTCGTCATAAACAAATCCGGCTTCATTGGCGCTGGTACGAGCGTAAGCAATGCCAAGCTTTGAAGCAATATCGGTGGCATATAACGGATTGAACGGCCAAAGCATTTTATACTGATACCCGGAGCCCGGAAGAGGTGTCACCTTGTACTCATAGCCATAAGTAGGTATGCCGACAATAAGCTTGTTTCTTGAAATGGTTTGCGCCGCTAAAGTAACAAGGTCTTCAACCCACCCGGGATCGGCAATGGGTGCGTACGGCGCCGAGCGCGCAGCGTTCAGGCGCACATCGATTGTCCCCTGGTCATAGGCCATAACCTCTACCCGGTCGCAATACTTGTTCATTTCTATAAAGTCGTTGGCATAATCGGTCGCGTCCGCGGGAATATTCGCGCCGGGGCTATAGCGGTCTTCAAGGGGCATACGCGCCTCAATGGTGCAGTAAACCCACTTGTTGCCCATGCGCCAGTATAGGCCTTTAAGGAAAGTTGAAAAATAATTTATTGTCTCGTGCTTTTTCGCTTCAAAATCTATATCAATGCCGTCGAAGCCGTTTTTTTTCACCAAGTTTGCTATCTCGTCTTCAAGCGCGATGCGCTTGGTGGTATCGCTTAAAATGGCATGAATAGTATCGCCGCTGCCCCACATCACCGTAGGAACAACACGGACATTCGCGGCCTTAGCCGCGGCTATGAAAGACGTCCACGGCTCCTGCGACAAGTGAGCCGTGTCGGCCAATGTGCCGTCGGATTTCATGGTGTAGCCGAAAGGCATTACGCTTGTAAGCTCCGAGAGATGAGGAAGAGTATCTTGAGTGCCGGTCGCCGAGCGCCAATAAGGAATCCATCCGGAGATCTCAAACGGTCCCCAAGCTGCCGCGGTAAGCGCCGCCGAAAGCGAAGCGGGATTTTTGGGATAAGTGGTAGCATTTTCAAGAGCGGCCCGCGTTCTCGGCCCATAGATGCCGTAGCCGTCCACAGCCGAACCCGAACAGATTATATTTTGAGCACACTGAAATTTTTTAACGGCAGTTTGCGTAAGCGGACCGAAATAGCCCGTATTGTACCCTCCGGCAAGATACCCCTGCTCGATCAGCTTGTTCTGGAGAACCACAACATCGCTTCCGGAAAGCCCAATGGAAAGCGAGCGGATAGACGCAAAAGCGCCTGCCGGTACGGCAAGAAGAGAAAAAAGAAGGAAAAACACGCCGGTTGTTAAAAAGAATTTCATGTTATCTAGTATAGCATTGTAGCTCAAACCGTGCTATTTTCAAGTCAGATTAAAAATATCCGAAAACTTTAAAACCGAGGAGAAGAAAATGAACATTGACTACCGAATAACCGCCGTAGTGGCAACGGTTGTACTTTGTTTCTCAACGCTTTTTACAAAGCTGGCCATGAAATACGGCCTTACCCCCAAGCAAACTCTCATAGTTTTCGCGGCTTTCGTACTTGTTTTTACCTGCGCCCACGACCTTTATGAAGGAGAGAAATTTTGGGAGATGCTGAATTTTCCCAAAGGACTGATTTTTGCATGCGCCGGAGGAATTTTGGCGGCCGTTTCCCTCTCTCTTTACTACAAGTCCATGGGTCTGGGACCCATAAGCACAGTAACGCCCATTTGGTCTCTTCAGGCGGTAGGTGTCGGAATTTTGGGAGTAATTTTTTTAAGCGAATCACTGACCGGCCCGAAAGCAGCCGCCGTGGTCCTGGCCGTTTTGGCCGTGTGGCTAATTACAAGGCCGGTTTAATCCCCCGCCAACATCCCCAAGGTTGTGGCGGGGATTTTTTTATTCGACAAATTTCATATATAATAAACCTATGGACCCTTTCAGATATGTTTACTGGCATTATTCAAAAGCGCCGAAAAAATTTTTCCAAATTTGGGGAAATTTTTTGAGTTTCTTTTTCTTTCATCTTTTCCCAGTACCCACTCTCTTCCGAACCATTTTTATGCCGTGGAAAAAAACGGGTGAGAAAATGACATCCCGTGGATTCGACCCAAAGGTTGTCGCTCAAAACATGGCGGCCGGGTTTGTGAGCCGGTTCATCGGATTTTTGGTAAGAATTATTGTTATAGCCATGGCTTTGGTGGTTGAAGTCTTTTCTCTGGCCTTTGGTCTTATTGTTTTTGTCATTTGGTTTTTTTGGCCCGTTCTTCTAGTTTACGCGGCGATAGCGCAAAGCATTATTATTTTTTCAATTCTCATAATTTTAGGAATCTTTTTTATTTATTTTTACAAGCTTTCAAGAGAAAAAGAGCCCGGCCAAATGACCCTTGAGGAAGTATCCGGCCAAAAGTGGGTAGGCGCCATCTGGGAAAGAGTGGGCCTGCATATTAAAGAAGTACCCGAAGAAGTCCTAAGGGACCCGGAGAAAAATCTCAGTCCCTTCCTAAAAGAAAGGGAGATTAAAAAAGAAGATTTTAAAACGGCGTTTCTTTGGGAACTTTCCCGACGGCAAAATATGTACGTTCAAAAAAGATTTTGGCGAAAAGAAAATCTCCTTCTTGTAACCGGCCTGGGGAAGGACTGGGCCTACGGCTACACGCCGGACATAGACGCGTTCACCGAATCCATAAGCGCCCTTGAAAAATACGAACATCTTATCGGGCGGCGGGCAGAAATGGAAGAAATGGAAAACATACTTTCAAAAAACAAACAAAGCAATGTTTTGCTCGTAGGCGAAACCGGAGTTGGTAAAAAAAGTCTTGTTCAAAAATTCGCCCGTTTGTCGGCAAGCGGAAAGCTTTCAAAAAACCTGGACTATAAGCGCATAGTGCTTTTGAACATGAACCGCGCCCTGGCCGGCTTGGTAACTATAGGCGACCTGGAAGCGCGCCTTTTAAAACTTTTCAACCAGGCCAGACAAGCAGGCAACATTATTTTGGTTATAGACAATTTTCACAGCCTTGTTAACACGGTAACCGATATGGGGCTCGGCAAAAAAGATATCACTGAAATACTTTCGCCCTTTCTTCAGGCGGGACACTTCCAGCTTATCGCCATCAGCACATACCAGGGACTTCACGAGCACATAGAAAAACACGGGGGGCTTATGAACTTTTTTGAAAAAGTTGAAGTAAAAGAACCGGATGAAGAAACAACAAAAGAAATATGCCGCGACAGCGTAAGGGAGGTGGAGGCAAGAGTTCCCGTAAAAATCACGATCGAAGCCATAAACGGAGTTGTTGAAAGAGCAGGCCTTTATGTTACCGATCTTCCCTTCCCCGAAAAAGCGCTGGACCTTTTGGAGGATGCCGCCATATACGTGGCCAGAAAAACAGAGAGAGACCTTGTTTTACCGGAAGATGTGGACAAAGTAATTTCCATAAAAACAGAAATACCCATAGGAGATATTGAAAAAACGGAGAAAGAGAAACTTTTGGTACTGGAGGATATCCTCCATGAACGAGTGATAAACCAAAACGCGGCGATAGTGGACATTGCTTCGGCCATGCGCCGAAGCAGGCTGGAGCTTTCTGAAAAAAAGAGACCGATAGGAAGTTTTCTTTTTCTCGGGCCGACGGGCGTTGGTAAAACGGAAACGGCAAAAACTTTAGCGGAAGCTTATTTTAGCTCCGAAGAAAAAATTAACCGTTTCGATATGTCGGAATATCAGGGGGCGGAAGGACTGGACAAAATGATTGGCTCGTCCAACACCGGGAAAAACGGACTCCTAACTACAGCCGTCAAGGAAAACCCTTTTTCTCTTCTTCTTTTGGATGAGATAGAGAAGGCGGATTCGGGGGTTTTGAATCTTTTCCTTCAAATTTTGGAAGACGGATTTGTAACGGACGCTTTTGGAAGAAAAATAAATTTCAGAAACCAAATTATTATTGCCACCTCAAACGCCGGAGCAGAACTTATTTGGACAAAAGCTAAAGAAAATTTCGACAATGAAAACTTAAGAGTTGAAATTATAAACCATATTCTTGAAAAGGGTATTTTCAGACCGGAGTTTATAAACCGCTTCGACGGCACAATAATCTTCAAGCCATTAACCCACGAAAACCTGGTAAAAATAGCGGAGCTGATGCTTAAAAGCTTAAAAAAGCGTTTGGCCCAAAGAGACCTTGTTTTTGAATTCGACCAGAGCCTTATGGAAAAAATAGCCGACTTGGGATACGATCCGGCCTATGGCGCCAGGCCGATGAGGAGAGTAATACAAAAAAAAGTAGAGGACCTCATAGCCAAAAAACTGCTTAAAGACGAAATTAAAAAACACTCACCGTTTAAAATAACGGCCGAAGAAATTGTTTAAAATATTTGTTAGTTTCTCTTTGCCTATATCGTTAAAAGTGTAGCGCACGGAGGCTATTGGCTTGTTTATTTTGAGGAATTTTTCAAGGCGGGCCGGCGTGGCCAAAACAACACTGTCGCATTTTGCACTATTTATAATGTTCTCTAGCTCCTTGATCTGCTTTTTGCCGTAGCCCATGGCCGGTAAAATATTTTCCATGTGAGGATATTTTTCAAAAACTTTTTTTAGAGAGCCCTTAAGGTAAGCGCGGGGATCGATTATTTTCTTTGCCCCGAATTTTCTAGCCGCGTTGAATCCGGCTCCCCTTGAAAGACCTCCGTGAGTCATGCTTGGTCCATCCTCTACCACCAAAACGGTCTTGTTTTTAACCAGGTCGGACCGATCAATAACAAGAGCGGATTTTGCTTCAACTATTTTTGCTAAAGGATTGGCTTTTTTTGCATTTTCAAGAATAATCTTAACGTTTTTCTGGGAATCGGAAGTGATTTTGCTTATTACTATAACGTCAGCGCTTCTAAAATTTATTTCTCCGGGAAAATACGACAGCTCATGGCCGGGTCTGTAGGCATCGGCCAAAACAATGTAAAGGTCGGGGCGGAAAAAAGGAAAATCGTTGTTTCCGCCGTCCCATAGGATAAGGTCGCTGTCTTTTTCCAAAACATTTAAAATTTTCTTATAATCGGTGCCGGCGCAAACAGTAAGCCCTTTTTCAAGATAGGGCTCGTACTCTTCCCTTTCTTCAATCGTGCAGTTGTATTTATCAAGATCTTCAACGCAGGTAAATTTTTGGCAAACTTGCTTTTTAAGGTCTCCGTATGGCATGGGGTGCCTGACAATGCCGACATTGAGGCCTTTCTGCGAAAAAAAATCTGCAATCTTTTGGGAAACAACACTTTTCCCGCAGCCTGTTCTTACGGCGGTTACGGCTATAACCGGCTTGGCGGAATCAAGCATGGTCTGGTTTTTCCCCAAGAAAGTAAAACTGGCTCCGGCCGCCATTACAATCGCGGATTTCTCCATAAGGTCGACATAGGAAATGTCACTGTACGAAAAAAATACTTCGGACACTTTTTTCTTTTTTATAAGGTCCACGATTTTATCCTCCGGATATATGGGAATACCCTTGTATTTTCGCCCGTCAATGTCGGGTATTTGGCTGGCGGTAAAAGCCACCACCTTGTACAAAGGATTTTTGTCAAAGCACACATTGAAATTGTGGAAGTCGCGGCCGGCGGCTCCCATTATGATTGCATTAGTTTTTTTCATACGTTATCATTATAACATGGAAAGCGAGCAAAAAAATATACTGCAAGAATTGCCCATTGAATGGAGGGAATACGAATACAGGCACCGCCCCAAAAACGGAAATTGGTTTTGGTTTGTTGCAAGCGGAGCCTTGGTCCTTATCATAATATCCATCTTGCTGAAAAATTTTCTCCTGGGAGTTGTAGCCATAGCCGGCGCTTTTGCCGTGGCCATGCTTGGTGCTCAAACCCCAAGAAAATTAAACTATGCGATTGAAAAGCGGGGCGTAAAAGCCGGCGCGCACTTTTATCCATTCAAAGAACTTGAATCTTTCTGGATAAGTTACGAGCCGCCGCACAAAAAAGAGCTCATTTTAAAATCAAAAAAGAAAATAATAAAACATGTTCATATTTCTTTGGGCCATAACAACCCGAAAAAAATAAGGGATATCCTCAAAAAAATTCTAAAAGAAGAAGAATACGAAGAAACATTTACGGACATTCTCACGGAAAGGCTTGGCATATAATAGTCCCTTGGTCCTGATTTTCTAAAGAAAATCGAGACTCAGCCGGCCTTTCACTAAAAATACGCGCTCGTAGCTCAATCGGATAGAGCATCAGCTTGCGGAGCTGAAGGCTACAGGTTCAAGTCCTGTCGAGCGCGCAGCGTAAAAATCTCTAAAATTAGAACATATTTTTTAAATGTGGCAAAGTTTACGCTCTTTGGTCAAAGTGCTAATTTTTAGTCATAAGCATGAGAAAGAACTTTGATAAAAAAAGCAAGGAAGAAACGGCAAAGGAGAGAGAAAAAATGGACCCATTTCTTAGGCATACTTTACATTATTTCGACAAAGCGGCAAAAATTTTAGACCTTCCCGATGGAATGATTGAATGGCTAAAGCTCCCTGAAAATGTTAAAAAAGTACCCGTACCCATAAAAACAGACGAGGGCGGAACAGGAGTTTTCATGGGCTACAGAGTACAACACAAAGACGTTTTTGGCCCTTTCAAGGGTGGAGTAAGGTTTGTGCCCGACCTTAATATAGACCAAGTCATGGCCTTGGCCATGGATATGACATGGAAAGTGAGAGTAATGAACCTTCCTTTGGGTGGAGCTAAGGGTGGAATATGCATTGATACAAGAAAGCACAGCCCGAGCGAAATCCGCAGAGCAACTAAGCGCTACACCCGTGAAATAGCCGAGATAATAGGGCCGGAGAAAGATGTCCCCGCTCCCGACATGTACACAAATTCCCAAACAATGCTTTGGATCTACGACGCTTATAGAATGCACAAAAGAAATCACCAGCCCGGCGTAGTAACAGGAAAGCCCGTAAAATGGGAGGGTATAGTCGGAAGAGAAACGGCGACAGGAATGGGCGCCTACTATATTATTCAACTGGCTGCGGGAGACTTAAGAATTGATATTCCCAAATGCAGAATAATTATCGACGGATGTGGAAATGCCGCCCACCCGCTCTTAAGGCAGCTCTCAAAAGACGGCGCAAAATTTGTTGGAATAACGGACAGCCGGGGGGGGATTTATAACGAAAAAGGCCTGGATGTTGAAGATATAATAAAAAGAAAAAAGGGCCCCGAGAAAGAATCGGTTACAACCTATAAAGATGCGGAAAAATTTGAAAACTCTCTTGATGTATTGAAAAAAGACTGCGACATACTTATTCTGGCGGCGAAGGAAAATCGGATAACCGAGAAAAACGCCGAAGACATAAAAGCAAAATATATATTTGAACCGGCCAACGGACCGACAACTCCCGATGGACACGACATCTTGGTTCAAAGAGGCATCTATGCTTACCCTGATATTTTAGTAAGCGGAGGCGGCGTAACCGTTTCCTGGTTTGAAATGTGCCAAAACAGGCAAGGGTATCCATGGACCGAGAATCAAGTAGCCATGCGTCTTAAAGAAAAAATGAACGAGGCGTATAAACGAGTACTTGCAACAAGAAAAAAATATGGGCTAAAGAAAAACGACTTAAGAATGGCGGCTCACCTTTTAGCCATAGGGGAAGTAGCCGAAGCGGCCGAAGAAAGAGGCTTTTGGCCATAAAAACATTAAGCCCCGCCAACATCTGCAAAGTTGTGGCGGGGATTTT
>CAZWRF010000028.1:0-8042 GCA_964636095.1 uncultured Candidatus Saccharibacteria bacterium
CAAGGAACTTGCGAGAGGCGAATCCTAGTCCCGCAGCCGATAGAAAATCTTAGCGCTTTGCGTTTTAGATTTTTATCATTTATGAAATATTTTGTATATATCCTTGAATGCAAAGACGGCTCTCTCTACGCGGGGTGTACGAACAATCTTGAGAAAAGATTAAAGGAGCACAACGAATCAAAAAACGGCGCGCACTACACGAAAATCCGCCGGCCCGTTCAATTAAAATATTCCGAAAAGTACAAAACCTTGGCGGAGGCGAGAAAGCGCGAGGCGCAAATAAAAACCTGGCCTCGCGATAAAAAACTGGAACTGATAAAATAAAACCATGAGAATAAGAGAAGCCACCGGCAAAGATTTGCGCGAGATGATGGAATTGGTCAAGGGAATGACCGACTACCATCACAAGTTGGACAAGTATTACAAGCCTTTTTCAAAGTACAAGGGGTTGGAAAAGTATGTAAAAGAACAGCTGAAAGACAAGAATGTAAAAACGCTTGTGGCTGAAGAGGAGGGGAAAATTATCGGCCGCATTGTCGGCGTAATAATAAAAGCGCCCCCGTATCTTGCGTTTAAAAAAATCGGAAACATAGACGACACGTTTATCAGAGAGAAATACAGGCACCGAGGCATAGGGGAAAAACTTCTTAAAGAACTGTTGAAATGGTTTGGAGAGAAAAAGATAAAGCACATTGAGCTTAGCGTGGACGCGAGAAACGAAATAGGGGTGAGGGCGTGGAAAAAATTCGGTTTTTATGACTATAGAATAGAAATGAGAAAAGATTTGTAATTTTTTGTGTTTTAGATTATAAATGAAACCATGAAACTGAATTTTGTTGTAGATAAGAATTATTTAGTTGCTCATACACTGTCTTGTATGAAGCAGAGCGGATTTTCTTCCCAGAAATATAAAAAAGATATAGTTGCTTTTCAAAATTATGCCTGGAATAAATCGCAAAAAGTTTACGACTTGCTTGTTGGCAGATTTAGTTTTTTCCCGGACGATCTTAATACAAAAAACTTGAAATCTTTAGCAAAAGAATTAAACCAACTATCTAAGTTTTTAGACCAACTTAGTCGTAGCAAAGAATTCAAGAAAATTTATTCTCAAACCGAAAAATATTTAGAATTTTGTGAAAAACAATGGAATAAAAATTGTAAAGAAACAAATAGAATTGTAGAAGAACTGACGGGGCTTAATTTGAATAAAACCTTCACAGTATATCTTACACACCCAAGTCAAAGAAACGGCGTATATCTAGGAAAAAATAAAATTGCCTGGGGGCATAGTGAAAAATGGAAGAATTATACGACGGTTTATTTGTGGCACGAAATACTGCATTCTTATTTTGACCTCTCTGATTTAAGCCACGCCATTATAGAATTGATAACAGATGAGGAGATGAGAAGTAGATTAAATAACAGCAAATACCCACCCTTTGTTGGACACGAATATTTATCTAAACTGAAGAAGAAATTGTTGCCACCATGGAAACAATATTTAAAATCTGACAAAAAAGATATTAAAAAATTTCAAAATTCAGTAGGCACACAAGGCCCATCGAACTGATAAAATAAAACCATGAAAGGCGAGAAACTTTTTGCAAAGTATTACGAACCCAAGCTCGTTGAGCAGGGTATTGATAACGTTGTTTTAAGAACCTACACCCACATAAAAGGGCTGGCCACCGACGACCCCGATAATTCCACCGAGCTTATTTTCACTCCGAGAAAAGAGGTGGACCGGAGGCTGGAAAACATGTTTTTCAAAACGGGCGAGGAAAAAGGCATAGGAATCACTTCTGTCGTAAGCGTCAAAGCAAAACACAAATTTCTTCTCCTTTTGGACTGCGCTCTTGTAGTTTCCGACGAAAACGAAAAGGAGCTCATTCATGTTTTAAAAAGTTCTACAGAGCTTATGCCGGGGCTTGTGGGCGCCATGGTTTTGAGGACCTTGAATTCGTACCACGTGGCGGGCTTTGTGCCGCTTGGCGAAGACGACTGGAAAAAGCAAATGGCACAGGCCATTCTTTTAAAAACCGAAAAGGGCGAGCCCGTCGCCGACATAAGATACATCGGGCACAGCCTTGAGCGGGGGTACGGGGCGCTCCGCCTTAGCGACTATAAAGGAAAGCCGACCCCCGATTTTATTTGTTATCTCTAACATTTAAATACATATTTAAATATATATTTCTTTTTTGTGGTAATATAGAACTATGGAAAAAGAACCGAACATTTTTGAAAAGGGACCGGAGGCGGTGCCCACCCCCGAAGAAGTAAAATCTGTTTTTGAACAGCTGCTTGAGGGGAGAGAATACAAAGAAGCGCGAAGGCTTGAAGACGAGAAGGGTCTTTATTTGTGGGATATTGTTGTTTCCGAAGAAGAGGGAAGCACCGAGTATTCGTATATGAGAAAGGGCCGGTACGGCGAGGGGCAAGCTTCGGCAACTGCCATTCACGTTGCCTTTTTTGATAAGGAAGGCATGCCCGCAGGCGGGCATTCCGTCGCCAGGTTCATAGAAGGCAAATGGGAACTGACTCCTTAGTTTTGTGGTTGACATCATTTTTCCTTTTGGTACCATATATAAATGGGTTGTTGTACAGCCGGCAAAAACCAACCCTTCAAAAAGCCTCGTAACTGGGGCTTTTTCTTTTTGTGTGCTAAAATAGAATTTCTTGGCGATATTATAAGAATTTATCAAAAAATTTATTATGCCTCACTACATATGCAAAGGAGGGTGCAAGGGTGTGTCGGATACGCCCGGCGTTTGCCAGGCTCAAGGCTGTAGCAACCACAACCACCAACTTGAAGAATGCGACTGCCCGGACGGCAGGCATTTCGGCGCCTTTGAAGAAAAAAAGGACCAGCCGGGAAATGATGAAGAAACACATTCTTAAAATAAGGGGAACCGACAAATTTGTTTTTGACTCCATAAAAAAGGGGGAGAAGACCATTGAAACAAGGGCCGCCACGCCAAGATACCGCAAAATTGAGACGGGCGACGTTTTGGTTTTTAGCTGTGCCGGGGAAAAGCTGGAAAGGGAAGTAAAAAAAGTTTCTTTATTCAAAAACGTTGATGATATGGCGGGAAAAATTGATTACAAAAAAGTCCAGCCATTTTCCGGCTCGCTTGACGAGGTAAAAAAAGTTTATTACAGCTTCCCGGGCTATAGGGAAAAGATAAAGGGGTTCGGTCTAATTGCCTTTGATTTGGAATAAAACTCTTCGGGACTTTTTGTTTTCATGATAAAATAAAAACATGGAAATCAAAGAAGAATGGAAAAATCACCCTCTGTATAAACAGGGAAAAGTGGAAATGGTGCCAACCGAGTGGGTGTGGAGATATTGGGGTAAAGACGTTTCTCCCTACGCCAACCTTCCCGACGGTACTACGGTTGGCCTTGAGGAGCTTTGGGAGAATATTTTAAAGGAAGGCCTTCGCAGCCCTTTAATTATGCGAGCGGGACTTAAAAATAAAAAAATGCGCCTTGAGTCGGGCAACCACCGAATACAGGTGTTACACCAACATGGCATAAAAGAGGTTCCCGTTGCGGTTCAGGTGAGGGAAGAGTGCGGGCCGCACCTTAAAGATGTAATGACCGACGCCACTCACAATTTTAGCGCCCCGGATGGTTTTCTTGTTTCGGAAATTACCGACGAATACATGAAGCCGAGCGAGGTGTTTAAAGAATTATAAGCATTAATCTACGGCGCTTTTGACGACGCCAACAACCAGCCGGGAACAAGCGAAAAAATATAGCCGGTTGCAAATAATCCAAGAAGGTGGTAATGTTTCGCAAAGCCATGATAAAAATCGGAAAAATAAAATTCCCGTTCTTGCTTGCGCTGTTCATATCGCTGGTATTTCCAATCGTGTCGTTAGCGGCGGTTTCTTGCGATAACAATAACTGGCAGTATTCGGAAAGATGCATTGTTTCGCCCGCTTCGTTTACCGTAAAAGAAAACGGCGAAGTATTTGGAGAAACGAAAAATGGCATACTATTTTCTCAGACCAATGTTATCAACGGGTACACGCATATGCAAAAATTTGAAATGGAGTCCGTTTACTGGTATATATCGGATAGAGGCATTATCTATGCAGAAAACGACTCCCGGGCGCTATCAATTTATTTGGCAAAAATCTCTTAGCCGGGGCTTTCTTTGTTTGGGTCTTGGGCCTAGGGGACTTGTTAACGGCTTTTGCGTGTTGTATAATACTTGAACTAAGACAGTTTACCGGCCCGGAGGGCCTGTTTTTTTATGGAAATAAGGAATATAGCAATAATTGCCCACGTTGACCACGGGAAAACCAAGCTGACCGACGCCATTATGCGTCAAACGGGGATGTTTGAGGAAGGCATGAGCATGGACACAAACGCTCTTGAAGTGGAGCGCGGCATTACCATTTATGCCAAAAACACCGCTACTTTTTATAAAGGCACGAAAATAAATATTGTCGACACGCCCGGCCACGCCGATTTCGGCTCCGAGGTGGAGCGCGTTTTGCGCTCCATTGATTCGGTTCTTTTGGTGGTGGACGCGCAGGAAGGCCCCATGCCCCAAACGCGCTTTGTTCTAAAAAAATCTTTGGAGCTAGGCCTTAAGCCGATTTTAGTGATAAACAAAATAGACAAATCCGCCGCCGATCCGAAGCGGACGGAGGAAGAAGTGCTGGAGCTTTTCATGGAGCTTGGCGCTACCGATGAACAATTGAATTTTAAAATAATATACTCCATAGCCAAAGAAGGCATCGCGATAAAAAATTTGAGCGATGAAAGAAAAGATGTCTTTCCGCTTTTGGACGAGATACTTTCAAGTGTGGCGCCGGCGGCAAGCGACGCTTCGCTTCCTTTTCGGGCTCAGCCGTTCAGCCTGGCCTACGACAATTATTTGGGCCGACTGGCTATAGCGCGCGTTTACGAAGGCGCCATCGGTGCTGGGAAAAAAGTTCAGGTGCTTGCGCCCGATGGTCAGACACGCCAAGGGACTATTACCAAGATTTTCACATTCAGAGGAATGTCGCGGGTGGAAGAGAAAGAAGTCCGCGCCGGGGACATTGTAATGATTGCCGGTCTCAAAGACATTTTTATCGGAGAAACCATCTGCGGGAAAGAAGGGCTTTTTCCTCTGCCCGCCATAAAAGTGGACGAGCCCACCATTACTTTGGATTTTTTGGTGAACAACTCTCCCTTTGCCGGGCGCGAGGGCAAGTACTTAACTTCGCGCCAGCTTCGCGAACGGCTGGAAAAAGAACTGGAAGTGAACGTGGGGCTTAAAATAGATTTTTCGCAAACTGATTTTTTCAAATTGAGCGGAAGAGGCGAACTTCACATAGCCATTCTTCTTGAAAACATGAGGCGGGAAGGATACGAAATGCAGGTCTCCCAGCCACAGGCCATAATAAAAGAAACGGCCGAAGGGCGGCTGGAGCCTTTTGAGGAAATAATCGCGGATGTGCCGCCGGAATTTCAGGGTATTGTAATAGAAAAACTCGGAGCCCGCAGGGCGGTTTTGAAGGATATGAAAAAAGAAGGGGAGACGGTTCGTATTATTTTTGAAGGGCCCACGCGCGGCCTTTTGGGATACCGCGGCCAGTTTATAATAGATACCCGAGGCGACGGGATATTGACCAGCCGAGTTGCAGGGTTTCGGCCATATGCCGGAAAGGTGACGAGAAAAAAAACCGGCTCAATGATATCCATGGCTTCGGGCAAGGCGCTGGCGTTTTCCCTGAACAATCTTCAGGAGCGAGGCACTCTTTATATCGGTCCCCAAACGGAAATATACGAGGGCATGGTTGTGGGAAATACTTCAAAGGGAGAAGAGATGCTGGTTAACCCCATAAAAAACAAAGAGCTTACAAACATGCGCGCTTCCGGCTCCGACGAGGCGATACATCTGACCCCCGAATTCAAGCTTTCAATCGAGCGAGGCCTTGAGGCCATGTCCGATGACGAATATTTGGAAATAACTCCGAAAAGCGTCCGTTTGCGCAAAAAGTTTCTTACCGAAAACGAGCGAAAAAAATCCGCACGGAGCCATAAATAGCCAATAAGTCACAAATAAAACGCGCCGCGCGATTTGTCCCTCATGAAAAATTTAGAAAAATATTTTATAATTGTAATATGGAAAAAATAAATAAAAGCGAAGAAGACTGGAAAAAAGAGCTTACGGATGAAGAGTTCAGGATATTGAGAGGGAAGGGGACGGAGATGCCTTTTACCGGAAAATATACGGGAATGAAAGATAAAGGCAAATATATGTGCAGGGCCTGTGGAAACGAACTTTTTTCTTCCGACACAAAATTTGATTCCGGCACCGGCTGGCCTAGTTTCGACAAAGCTATTCCGGGTGCCATAGAATACAAAGAAGACAACTCCGGCGGCATGGGCCGTACGGAGGTGGTGTGTGCCAAATGCGGTTCTCATTTGGGCCACGTTTTTAACGATGGGCCCACCGATACCGGCAAGCGCTACTGCATAAACTCCGTGTGCCTGGAACACAAAAAAATGGTAGAATAAGAGCGTGTCCTACATACAAATATCAATATTTTTGATAGTCTCCCTTTCGATTGTTTTTTCAATTCACTATTTTATTTATTTTTCGGTAGTGCGGTTTTTTTCCGTTTCGAACTATCTTTTAAAATGTGTTCTTCTCACTCTGGCTTTTGCATTGCCTCTCTGCTTTATTTTATCAATGTTTCTTGTGCGCGTAAGGGAAGATTTTCTCTCTCGCGCTTTTTATTTTTTGTCCGGTTTTTGGATGGGGTTTGTGGTTTATCTTCTTGCGGCCGTTTTGGCGGCATGGCTGTTTGTATGGGCGGGCAAATTTTTCGGTTTTAGCATAAACACGGCGGTTTTGGCCGCGTCTTTTTTCGTTGTGGCCGTTTTGGTTTCGTTTTACGGCGTTTACAACGCTTTTAATCCGGTAATTAAAAACATATCCGTTAATATTTCGGGCCTCCCGGAAAGCTGGAAAGGAGAAAAAGTAGTGCAAATATCGGACGCGCATGTCGGTAATATTCTTTCGGCCGGATTTATAAAAAATGTGGTTGAAAAAATAAATTCCGTGCATCCAAAGGCGGTTTTTATTACGGGGGATTTTTTCGACAGCGCCGACGGCAATCTGAATTCTTTGGCTAAAATGCTCGATGGCATAAAAACCGGGAAAGGAGTATTTCTCATAATGGGCAACCACGAGACTTATCTGGGAGTCGACAAGGTTGTTGAATCTTTGGAAAAAACAAAAGTGAAAGTTTTAAGAGACGAGATAGTTGACGTTGATGGGCTAAAGATTATAGGAGCAGATTATCCGGAAAGAGAATCATCCAAAGACGTAGCTCGCTGGCTGGAGTCGGTTAAAAACCTGTTTTACGGCAAGCCCAATATTTTGCTTTTTCACTCTCCTGCCAATGCCGAAGAAATAAGTAAGGAAGGCATAGATCTTCAGCTTTCGGGCCATACACACGCGGGCCAGATATTTCCCTTCGGATATATCACCAGAATGATATACGGCAAGTATTATTACGGACTGCACAAAATAGGGGATTATACTATCTATACTTCAAGTGGCGTCGGCGTGTGGGGGCCGACGATGAGGACAGAAGAGAGGTCCGAAATTGTTGTTATTACTCTTGAATAATCATGCTCGACCAAAATATTTTTTATTTTTTCAATAATTTAACCGGCCATTCTCTTTTGTTTGACAATTTTGCTGTTTTTCTCGCCTCTTATTTTCAATATTTTTTGTGTGTTTTTTTTCTTTTTTTGCTTTTTTATTCCGGCTATTCAAAAAAGAAAAAATATTTTATTTTGTTTACTGTTTTTGTTTCGGCCCTTGTGGCGCGGTTCGGGGCAGTGTCTCTTATTCATTTTTTGCTCAACAGGCCCCGACCTTTTATGTCTCTTTCCGTAAATCAGCTTATCCCGGAAAGCGGCGCTTCTTTTCCCTCCGGACATGCCGCGTTTTTTTTCGCCATGGCAGCTGCAATTTTTATTTTCAATAAAAAATGGGGATTGTGGTTTCTCCTTTCCGCTTTTTT
>CAZWRF010000028.1:8052-8448 GCA_964636095.1 uncultured Candidatus Saccharibacteria bacterium
TCATCTCCGTTAGCCGGGTAATTGTCGGTGTTCACTATCCCTTGGACATAATCGTCGGAGCGCTTATCGGCATTGTCGTGGCATATATTGTATATTTCTTGGCAAAAAAATTTACTCCTTTTGGGGAATATTAACGGCAGCTTAATGAAATATGCTATAATTTTTATATGAGAAAAATATGGGTAAAACACCACACCGGGATGGTGTGGGTTGCCGGATGGCTTTTTACCATCGGCTTCGTGAACCTCTCCTTTTGGCAGGGGGTTTTGGCCATAATAATATGGCCCTATTATATAGGTCATTTTATTGGTGCGTTTTATTGGTAAAAAATTAAAACTTAAATATATGAAAAACAAATTTATTTTGGCGTCCGTTTTTGCTTTGGCTCTTTTTGTC
>CAZWRF010000029.1:0-7279 GCA_964636095.1 uncultured Candidatus Saccharibacteria bacterium
GTCGGAAGTGCAAGTGGTCCAGTTTTCTGAAAACGTGTCTCCGGGCATTGAGCCGCCGTCATTGAAATCATCCACCCCGCCGAGTTCTTTTGTATAAAATTCATAATTGGTAACCGGGCTCGTGGCCGAGCCGTTGCGCTGGTCGCTATTTCCGGCACGGATAGTAACATTGCTTTTTATGGATGTTTGCGATTTTATCACCGCCGAGCCGGCAAAAGCATTGTAAATGTCGTTTCCCCACCGGGAAACACCAAAGGCAACAACAAAGGCCAAAATAAGAAGCAATGCCGGAATAATATTTCTGTTTTTCATGCTCTTGAAATTGTTATGTTTGTATTATAGACTATCTTGGTATATGGCGAAAGAATGTCCAATTTGCGGGAAAGGTACTATAATGGGCGGCAAGAGAAATTTACTACGAGGTAAATATAATCCTACGCCCAAGAAAAGAAAATACCCCAATTTGCAATGGGCCACTTTTCCCGACGGCAAAAGACGGAAAATTTGCACCAAGTGCCTGAAGAAAAATCTGAATCTCAAGAAAAACTCTCTCGTAAAATAAAAATTCCTCCGCCCAAGGCAGAGGGATTTTTTTATTGTTTGCCGTTTCCACCAAAAACTTCTCTAAAAAATCTTTTTATGTCTTCAAAAAAAAGTTTCTTTATTATTCCCAAAACTCCGGTACTTATATACAGCACCGTAACACCTTCCCAGGTAAATTTTAGCTGTGCAGGGACAACTCCCGGCGTATTGTGCGCCGCCGCCCAGCAATAAATCCCCGCGCAATAAATCCAAACAATATAAACGAATACGTCGCCCCAATAACTTTTGTCTTGTCCTTTCCAACTTACTAAAAGATTCTTTATTCCATAAGTCCACAGAATAAAAAGATAGAACTCCGTAACCTCCTGAAAAACAACCGCTTTGCCAAAAAAATCCATGGTCAGTAAAAAAAGCTGAAATAAAGTGGCAGCGCCGGCAGCCCAGCGCAGTAAAATCAAACGCTTGTTGTAATAGGTCAAATGCTCTGTCATCTCAAGCACCTCCTTCATAAATTTTTAAATAGCAAAATTTCTTTCGGGCTGGGGGGAATCGGTCACAAGTCCCCGCCTTCGGCGGTGCTCGCGACCCCGGCTCGTCTGCCTCGTTTCACTCGGCATGACTGCGCCTTTCTCTTCCCCACGCGAGTGAATCAATTCACTCGCTCCATCCCTAACTTCGTTCGGGCTGGGGGGAATCGAACCCCCTATCGCACCCACCCCAAGGGTGAATGTTGCCGGTACACCACAGCCCGCCTTCGCCAAGGCTACGGCGGGTAAACCCGCCATCAATACACATTATACACCGATAATAATTTTAATAAAGAGATTTTTATGATACCATTAAGTTGACCTATGGCAGAAACAATAAACAACAAAATTTTGCAACTTGATGAGATTTTTGATAGAGCTCTAAGCGAAAGGGCCTCGGATATTCATATTGAACCCATGAACCAAAACGTTGTAATCCGCTTCAGGATAGACGGCAGGCTTCAAGAAAGATGGTCACATCCCATTGAAGAACTGGACCCTATAATAAATAGGATAAAAGTTTTGGCCGGGATGGATATCACAGACCACTCCAAGCCGCAAGACGGACATTTTGAACTTATAAAAACAAGGACGGGGACTCCGCAGATGAAAAAATTGTCCGATACCGGCGGACCGCCTACAACAGGCAGCTTGTCCGCGGTAAGCGGGTTATCAAAGATATTTTCCAGGGAAAAAGAAGAAGCCGAAGAGGCGGGGGAAGTAGAAAGAAAAAAAGAAGAAAGAGAGCCTGTTTACGAAATTCCGCAAAATGATTCACTCAATATAAGAGCCTCTATTTTCCCTACGGTAGACGGAGACGTGGCGGTTTTAAGGCTTCTGGACCAGAGCAGCATGCTGCTGTCTCTCCATGAACTTGGCATAGGAGAAAAAGACCTTAGTGTTTCCAAAAATTTAATCTCAAAAATCTACGGCATGGTGCTAATCACCGGCCCTTCCGGCTCGGGAAAAACCACGACACTGTATTCAATCTTAAGGGAAACAAAAAATTTGGATAAAAACATCATTACTCTTGAAGACCCGGTTGAATATGATTTCTCAGACATAAGACAGAGCCAAATAAACCCGGCTCAGGGATTTACATTCGCCATGGGAATGAGGTCCATATTAAGGCAGGACCCGGATATAATTATGATCGGAGAAATTCGCGATTCCGAAACGGCGGAAAACGCAGTGAGGGCGGCCCTAACGGGAAGAATAGTTTTTTCAACGGTTCACTCGAACAGTTCAATAGGAACCATAGCCAGGCTACTTGATATGAACATTGAGCGAAGCCTTATAGCCTACTCCATAAACGGCATCATAACGCAAAGGCTGGTTAGAAAAATTTGCCCTCATTGCATGGAAAAATACACTCCCTCTCACGAATACCTTACTTATTTCAACTTAAATGCCACCGACTTTGATTTTAAAAAAGGTGCCGGATGCGAAGAATGCAACAATACCGGATATAAGGGGAGAACAGGAATTTTTGAGCTCCTGGTCTTTGACGACGAGTTGCGCTCAATGATAATAGAAAAAGCTTCGATGATAGAACTGCAAAAATACGCCGAAAAAAACGGAATGAAAACACTGAAAACAAAAGCTCTTGAAGCTGTGGAAAAAGGAATTACCACTCTTGAAGAAGCCGCCAGCGTAGTATAAAAAATAACAATAAAAAACAGCCCCGACGCAAGGTCGGGGCTGTTTTTTTGTAGAAAATTTACATCTGAGGCTCTGCCGGCTTTTCTTCGGCAGGAGTTTCTCCCTCAGCAGGAGTCTCCATAGGAGCTCCTTCTGCTGGAGCTTCCGCCGGAGTTTCACCCATGGGAGTTTCTTCCCCCGCAGGCTTTTCTTCCATCATTCCGTCGTCCTTTTTTTCTTCTTCGTCCATAATAATTTAAAAAATTAACTTACCCTTATAATCAAAACGACCTAATTTATCCCAATCCGATTTTTTGTTTAACCTCCTCAAGCTTTTTTTCAGCAAAAGGACGCACTTTTTCGGCTCCTTCTTTCAAAATTTTTTCAATATACGCGGGGTCTTTCGTTATTTCGGCGTATTTTTCCTGCATTGGCCGAAGGCCCGAAACAACAATGTCCGCCAGGCCTTTTTTGAAATCGGCGTACCCTTTTCTTTCAAACTTCGCTTCTATATCGCCCCTTGAGAGGCCCGAGAACGCTTCGTAAACAATAAGTAGATTATATATGCCCGGTCTTTCCTTGTCAAAGCAAACTTCATTAAAAGAGTCTGTTTCGGCTCTCATTATCTTTGAGCGAATGTCTTCCGGCTTGTCCAAAAAATAAATAATATTGTTTTCGCCGGTCCCGGATTTACTCATTTTTTTTGAAGGATTTTGAAGCCCCATAAGGCGTGCCGTCTCTTTATTTATCTTGGCTTCGGGTACTTTGAAAGTATCGCCATAGATGGAATTAAAGCGCTTGGCCGTGTCGCGGGCAAGCTCCACATGCTGTCTCTGATCCTCGCCAACGGGCACAATATCCGTGTCATAAAGCAAAATATCGGCCGCCATCAATGCCGGGTAGTCAAAAAGGCCAACACTTGCGCGCTCTTTATTGCCCCCTGACTTTTCCTTGAACTGGGTCATTTTTTCCATCCAGCCCATTGGAATAAAGCAATTCAGTATCCATGCCAGCTCGGCGTGGGCGGAAACATGGGATTGAACGAACAAAGCTGACTTTTCGGGGTCAATTCCGGAAGCAATCAAAATAGCTGTCATCTCTTTTGTTCTTCTCCTTAAATCTTCGGGCTCCTGTTTTACTGTAATGGCATGCAGGTCCACTACGCAAAAAATATTGTCGAACTCGTCTTGCGAGTCTACCCAATTTTTTATCGCGCCAATATAGTTTCCCAAATGCACCACTCCCGACGGCTGAATACCCGAGAAAACACGTTTTTTGTTGTTTCGGCTCATACTCTTTTGTATTCTACTATTCTATAAACCAAATAAGCAAGGAGGCCGAGCTGAATAGCCGGAGTGAGGCCGACATTGACAACTGGAATGATGGGCATCATTGGGGAATAAACCCATCTTGCCCGGGCCAGAGCCCACCACTCCAAAATGACGGCAAAAATAAAGCCGTCTACAATAAGAAGCCAGCTAAAACGGGAACGAAAAGATTTCGGTAAAAGTTCCAAAAGAAATATCAAAATAAAAACAATCGCCGCATCAAAAAAAGCGGCGCGAATCAAAACAATTTCCGTAATTGGCGCACCTTTATAGCTTACGTAGAGAAATTGGTGCAAATTTTCCCAAACAAGGTTAAAAACAAACCCCAAAATAAAAATAAGGACGTATTTTTTGGTTTTTTCCATAAATTATCGGGGCACTGGGATTCGAACCCAGAATCGCACGAACCCGAATCGTACATGTTAGCCGTTACACCATGCCCCGCTTATTTCACTCCGTATTTTTTCTTAATTTCCCCCACCTCCTCTTGCTCGATTTTCTCTTTTTTTTCTTTGCCAGACATTCCAAGTTTTTCAATTTCTTCGTCCGGCAATTTTACCAGCTCTTTCACTCTTTTTATCAAATAATCTTTTTTGTTCAAAGAGGGGTCTTCCAAAACTTCTTCAAGCAGCGCGTGAAGTATAAACCCTATTTTTTGCCCGGGTTTTTCTCCCGTGATTTTCATTATTTGATCGCCGTCAATTTCAAGCTGACCCACGCTAACGGGATCTCTAAGCGCCTCTTCAACCATTGATTCGTATTTTCTAAGCCTATAGGGCTCCTCCTTAGGCCGGCCCATGCCCACTCTATCGCAAAAACGCACTTTCATCAAATCCCATATATTTTCCGGACCTACATTTCTTATCATCCGGCGAACAGCCGAAAGAGTAATAATGTCGGTATCGGAGAAAAAAAGATGCCAGCGCACCAACAATATAACTTTCTCCGTGAATTTTTTGGGAAACCGCAAGCGTGAAAGTATTTTGGCTGCTATTTTAGCACCAACAAGTTCGTGATTATAAAATGTAGAATCAACACCTTCTCCCTTCTTGGTTCTCGGTTTGCCTATATCGTGAAGCAAAGCGGCCATTCTTATATCCAAGGGGTACCCTTTTTCGGCAGCGTGCCCCAAAGACCTTAGGTTGTGCTCCCAAACATTGAAAACATGCTCTTTGTTTTGGGTGACCTCAATTCCTTCCTCAAGCTCCGGCAGAATATACTGCAAAATACCAACATCTCTAAGCATATAAAATCCCTTGCGCGGACTTTTAGATATTATTATTTTTACAAGTTCATCTCTTATTCTTTCTTTTGAAACTATTTTTACAAGATGCGCTTCCTCTTCTATGGCTTTTTCCGTTTCTTTGCTTATTTCAAAATCCATTTCCGTAGCCAAGCGAACGGCCCTGAGTATTCTTAAAGCGTCTTCGTCAAACCTGTCTTTTGGCTCACCTACGGTTCTTATGATTTTTTTTTGAAGATCCTCCCTGCCTTTCCACAAGTCGACAACTTCCATGTACTTTTCGTCCATTTCCCCTGTTTCTTTCGGACTATTCCCCCCTTCCTGATACACAAAGGCCATTTGGGAAACGCGCATGGCCATGGCGTTCACGGTAAAGTCCCTTCTTTTAAGGTCGTCTTCCAGCTTGCCCGAAAATTTTACAATGTCGGGATGCCGCTTGTCGGAGTACTTTGTCTCAAAGCGATAAGGGGTCACCTCAATGACCTTAAGGGCCGGGTCTTCGGAATCGATTACCACGCCAACCGTGCCAAATTCGTTTTCATAAAAGGTATTTTCAAAAGCGCCTTGAATCTTCTCCGGATCTGCGTTGGTAGTTATATCCCAGTCTTTTGGCTCCACTTCGCGAAGAAGGTCGCGCACACATCCACCGACCAAATACGCCTCGGAGCCGATTTCTTCCAGGCGTTCTAGAACTTCTAAAACTTCTTTTGGAATTTTGTAGGTCATAAATTACTTTTTGGGTGACCAGAGGGAATTGAACCCTCGATACCACTTCCACAGAGTGGAGTTTTACCACTAAACTATGGTCACCATATGTTCGTAAATTGTACCACAAACTATTGTTTTTTCAATAGAATATGGTATTTTATAGAGGCACCGGCCCTCGTGGTGAAACGGATATCACACATGGCTTCGGACCATACGTTGGGGGTTCAAATCCCTCCGAGGGCGCAATATGAAAAATTTTTTCAGACTAGTTATTGCTGTTGCCGTTTCCGAACTTGCCGGGTTTATCGGCGCAATTTTTACCACGCCGGCTATTCCCGGCTGGTACGCAAACCTGGCAAAGCCGGCATTAAATCCTCCCTCCTGGGTATTTGGCCCGGTTTGGACAACTCTTTACGCCCTTATGGGTATAGCGGCGTTTTTGGTTTGGTCCTCCTATGCCAAGGCTTCGGATGGACAAGAGAAAGAAACTATCAAAATTTCTTTTTTCATATTTGGCGGCCAGCTTGTTTTGAACACTTTTTGGTCAATTATATTTTTCGGGCTGCAAAATCCGGGAGCGGCTCTTGTTGAAATAATAGCCCTTTGGCTGGCAATCGTTGCTACAATTATATCTTTTGCCAAAATCTCAAAACCGGCCGCCTGGCTTTTGGTTCCGTACATTCTGTGGGTAAGCTTTGCCGTATACCTCAACTACTCAATTTGGCATCTCAATCTTTTCTAGAAAAAACCCCGCCGAAGGCGGGGTTAAAATTTAGTCATTTAAATATATTGAAACGATAACTGATAAAAACATCATCAGAGTCGGCAAAGTTATCCAGAATATTTCAACAACTATCTTCCATAGTTTTTTCATTTATTTGTCTCCGAAGCTCATGTTTTGACGGTTAAACAAGAAAAAAAGCGTAGATTAAAAAAAGAGATACAAGCCAACTTACAACAAACCATATCTCGCTTATATGAATATTCCTCTTGTGGTAGTGGGAACAAATAAAAGCCAACGAGAAAATAAGGACAAGTGATATACCCAATATCAGAGAGCCTATTCTCACTTTCTGCTTTTGAAGTATAAAATAAATCCCCAAAGGAAGTCCGGCAAACATAGAATCCAGCATTATAAGAGCCGCCAAATTTTTAATGAGCCTTGCTATCTTTTCTTCAATCGTGTCAAAAAAATCCAGCATACCTCACTTCTCCTTTTCAAAGAATTTTTCTTTTTTCTGCGCTATTTATAGCAAGTCTTGTCTTTTTTGTATATAATAGTATGCTTA
>CAZWRF010000030.1:0-6960 GCA_964636095.1 uncultured Candidatus Saccharibacteria bacterium
CTAAAGAAACAGTATCGCCCTGTACCACATAGAGCACGTCCGTGGCATCGCCGTTAACTACCGTGAAGTGAACACCTGTGCCCGCCGTCATGCTGTTCTCTACACAGATATACGCAGTTCCGGAGTCGTGAAGATCGACGGTGACCGCACGGTTGTTGCCTATTGAGATAGATTTAAAGATATAAACACCTGCCCCGTCGAGGGTCCACGACGAGCCTGTACCCAAGGTGACTGCGCCGTAAGTGCCGGGTTCAGTTGTCACGGCATGATTGTTTGTTGCACTGATGTCCGTCGTATTGCCATTGCATGCGTCAAACGAGGGCAAGGTAGGGAGAGGGCTAGCCGGCGTACCGTCATTCTGCATTTCAGTGCCATCAATCAAAACTCCCGTTCCCTTTGAAATAGTCCCTCCCGCCAAAACGTTGCCACCTATAGCTGCATTATTGTGAAGCGTGATGGCCCCGTTCGAAAGGATGTTTCCGTTTGAGTGAGTACCCGTTCCAAAACTGAAATTGCCACCATTTTGCACACCGTCCGAAAGATTACTGTTATTACCGGAGATTATATCACCGCCACTCCCAACAAGCCCCGTGTAGACATGCACGCCTGTGCCGGTGTTCACTGACGTATCTCCCCATACAGAGTAATGTGTAATATCACTGTCGCCAGCGCCAGGGGCCACAGTTGCCAACGCCACCGACGGCACTAACGACCCTCCATACATAAAAACCATCGCGGATATCGTTATAACCGCCATGGCCTTTTCCCCCACCAACCTTAGAACGTTTTTGTTCATAAAATTATTGTTTTAAACTATTAATAAAATCCATTAAATAAATATTCATCAAATTAGATACTAAATTAAACACTTAATGAAAATTTACTTGACCATAGCACCTATAATAAAACATGTCAATACTTAATGAAGCAGGCTCTATCCAGCAAATAAAACCGCCCATAGGGCGGTTTTATTAACGCATTAAAAATTTTATTTTTAATTATTGAGAAACAATGACTTCGTAAATATTGTCGCTATCGTAAACATTTTGCCCCACGCCGTTGGGGCCGAAAGAGCCGATAACCGCGGCCCACGTCTGCCCCGGGCCGGGGTCAATGTCATAATCCGTGTCAAAAAAATAATTGTTTCCCCACGGGTCCGGCGGAATAACGCTTATGTAAGGACCGGCCCAATGTGTGTATAATCCATCTGTCGCCACCAACCCCGCCTCCGGCGCGTTCAAATCCCATATTTCATTTCCGCTGGTACCGCTTTCTATATCATCGGCCGTTTTATGCCCGGGCCAGTATCCGCCGTCGTTTACGAGCATTTCTACCGCGGTGCGAATTTCTTTTACCATTGCTTCCGCCTTGGCCTTCTTCGCGTTTTCCCTGGCGCTGTTCACGGATGCCAAAACAACTGACGCCAAAACGCCAATAATAGCAATGACCACCAAAAGTTCTATTAACGTAAATCCTTTTTTCATAATTTTATTTTACCCGAATAATCTTAGTATGTCCCTATATGTGACAGCGAGCATTAAAACTATTAAAATAAGAAAGCCAAACATATTTAAAAATCTCGTCACTTTTTGATTTACCGGCGAGCCCTTAACGGTTTCAATAACCAAAAACAACAGCCTCCCGCCATCCAGCGCGGGGAAAGGAATAAGATTGAGGATCGCAAGATTGAGGGACAAAAGAGCCATGAACTGAAGAACATAAACCACCCCAAACTGTGCTATTGTGCCGGCCATGCTTACAATACCGACAGGCCCCCTAACCTGGCTTATGAGCTGATTGGCCCCAGTAAATAAACCGACAAAAAGATTCCAAAAAGTTATAACGATAAGTTTTAAAACAAAAACAGCATCCTTCAGCCCCTCCCAAACCGCCTTATAAAACGGCTGGGAAACAAGGCCCACATTTCCCATAACAATACCGAGCGAACCGACTCCTTTCGGCGGGTTTGGATCCGGCACCACATTTACGCTCAGATGCTCATTTCCCCTCAAATATTCAACAGTTATCTCTTCCCCTTTATGTTTTTCTATAAAATTCTGAACCGCCTCAACCTCGTGGATATCAACGATTTCGGCGTTTTGCTCCGGACCGTCAAAAGAAAGGCCTAAAATTTTGTCTCCCGGCATAAGGCCAGCTTTTTCGGCCGGAGTACCGGGCTGGGTTTCCAAAATGGTAACATAGCTCCCGGGCGTTCCGGGCGCAACTGAAGTAGGGGCGCCGATAACATAAACCGAGCTCAGCAAAAACCAGGCCAAAAGAAAATTAAAAAATACCCCCGCAAAAAGAATAGCCGCCCTTAAATAAAACGGCCTTGAAGAAAAGCTACCCGGCTGTTTATCCGTGTCGTCTTCTCCGAGTATTTTTACGAACCCGCCGAAAGGTATCCAATTCACGGAATAAACCGTTTCTCCTTTTTTTATTCCGAAAATCCTGGGGGGGAAACCTATTCCAAACTCTTCCACCTTGGCCCCCGAAAGCTTGGCAACAATAAAATGCCCAAATTCGTGGGCCAAAATCAAAATGGCCAAAACGGCAATAAAAAGCAAAATTGTCAAAATTGTCATAAATAATTTTTTATCCCTTTATTTCGGTTTCTTTTTTATCCGCTATGTCCTGAAGTTTTTTGTTGCTTTCATCTATCATCTTTTGAAGCTCATCTTTGTACCTGAATTTTTCGTCTTCGCTTATTTCTCCCTCTTTTTCTTTTTCCTGGATATCCCGCCATATCTCTTCCCTTTCGCCCCTCAACGAAACTCTGGCTTCTTCAAGCTTGTCGCTTAAAATTTTCAAAAGAGATTTGCGCCTTTCTTCCGTAAGCTCCGGAAAAATAACCCGAACCATGTCTTTTTCAACGATGGCCTGCACGCCAAGATCCGAAGACCTTATCGCCTGTTCAACCGGCATTATAGAATCAGTATCCCACGGTTTCACCACAAGTGTTCTCGCGTCCTCAACGCTTATTGAGGCCACGCTTTTAAGCGGACTTTTAGTGCCGTAATAATCAACTTTCATGTTTTCGACGAGGGCCGGCGTGGCCCTGTTTGTACGCAAAAGGGCTATTTCGCCCCTGAACCACTCCTCCGTGTCGGCCGCTTTGTTTTTAAATTTTGTAAAATCGTACATAAATCGATACTAATATACGAATAAAAACTAATAATACTAATCTCTTTATAAGTATATCACAATTTTAAAAGTGTTAAACTTAAATGCTCCAAAATCATTTTGGGCGACGACGCGCGCCGGCCGAGAAAACTCCGCTGCCGGCTTATATCGTCCAGCGCTTTTATAACATTTTCCTGAAAATTTTCGGTTAATCTTTTTTCCAAAAAAATTTCAAGTCCGTTTAAAAAATCCGATGTTTTTTTCCGGTCTTCCGATATTTTTTGGACCATTTTTATCCGCCCATCAGCAGAGCTACCAAAAAATTTTTTTATGAACTCTTCCCTTTCTTTTGACAGCTCGGCCGAGTGATAAAAAGTTATTGAAGAAAGGCGCGAGCGCAAAGTATCCAAAACGTTTTCCAAAGAGCCGGTTATTACAAAAAAACGGCTAAGCCCCATTGGCTCTTCAAGCGTTTTAAGAAGGGCGTTTGAAGCTTCTCTTGTAAAAGTATCGGCTTTTATTACAAATACCCTGCCCTTGCCGGAAAAAGATTTTTTGGAAGAACCTTCCCTCACCTTCCTCGCGTCGTCTATGGTAAAAGAAGGGTTTGCAAAAAAAGAAAAATCGGGACTGGCTTTCAGCCTGTCCGTGTTCGTTTCAAGAATTTTCGCAGCCATTTCAAGAGCGGTATTTTCTGCCTTCTCCGTATCTCCGGTTAAAAGATACCCGTGGTGCCTTATTTCCATAAAAAATTATTTTAATTTTTTTAAAATTATATCGGTTGTTTTATCGGCTCCTATCTTCTCTGTGTCTACGACACTAAAATCGTTTTTATCCACATATTTTTCATAATTTTTATAGAGTTTTTTCGCAAGTTTTTTGGGCAAACCTCCTCCGCCAAATTCTCCCTTCCTTTTGGCATTTCTCTTCAGCACTTCTTCAAGTGAGGCATGGATAAGAAAAATCTTCCCGCCCATTTTTTTCAATTTATTCGCGAGCAGCTTGTCCGTTTTTCCCTCGTCAAAATCAACAGGAGGAGCAAACTCTATTACGACATTGTTAAAACCCTCTTTTAAATACAGTTTTGCCAAATCCGGACAAATTCTTTTCGCCGCCAGAATATGTTCGTCCGACTGTCTTTGCGTTTCAAAATTTATACAGCTCATGTCTCTCAATATATCAACGGAAACACGAGCCGATTTACCCGGCAATTTTTTACAGAGTTTTCTGGCAACGGATGTTTTTCCCGCGCCGGCGGCTCCTTGCAGGCCGACAATGAGCGTTCTATTTTGTTTCATTTTTGATAATTTTTTTAAATTCCAAATCCGTGTATTTTATCATATTCGGCTCGGACAAAAGCATTTCCCATTTCTTCCGGGCTATTTCCAAATCCTTGCCTTTTGAATAATCAACCTTAAAATCATAAAGGCCCTCACGCGCGTTCATTATGTATCCGATTTCCCTAAATTGATTTGACAATTCACTTAAAGGGTAAAAAACGAGGCCACCCACGCCAAAATGTTTCATAAGCTCGGTATCGGCATCGCTGACAACCGCAACTTCTGAACTGTTAACTTTTATTTTGTTTTCCTTAAAATAATCTTTAATAGCGGTAATTTTTGTTTTGAATTTTACTCCCTCGCACACGGAATCATCGTGGCTTATTAATGTTTTTACCGCTATCGCTTTTCCCTTTTTGTCGTATTTATACTCGGCGCCTACGGCGCCGTCAAATTTTCCTTTCCCGCCTACAAGTTTCAAAACATTTTCGCTGATTATATCGCCATAGTCTTTCAAATTGGAGGTTAAAAATATTATCTTAATCTTGTGCTTGGTTTTCAAAGCTCCGAGTGCCAATACAAGGGGAATATTTATAAGACCCTTCTTTGCCAAACCGAAAAAATAGTCTTTGTAATCTTTCAGATACTCACCTATTTCAATATCGATATTGGAAAGCTCTATCAAATATTTTTCAAAGCTGATTTCTTTTTTTATCATTTTTTTGCGCAAAACTTGCCGTTTTTCTTCCAGCTTTTCTGTCTCTTTTTTGCCGATTTTTTCCTCGGCCATTGAATACATCCTAAGACGGGGCTTTGTGACAGTACCGTCAATATCCACCAAAATCACTTTCGGTTTTTTGTATTTCCCCGAAAGCGCCTGCTTGCGCCGATTTTTAAAAAAATCCAAATCTTTTTTTGATGCCGCCATATCACTATTATGCCACCTTGCCTACCAAAAATCAAAAAACGAAAAATAAAAAAGTACAAAATAATGCGACCGCATCAAATTGTACCTTTTAAAATTTTTGAGTTCTTCTCAAGTTATTTTTTGGCCACGATACTTCGCTTGTAGGCGTCCAAGTGTTCCAAGGCAATTCCCGTGCCTTTGGCGACGCAAAGCAAGGCCTCGTCGGCAACTTCGGCATTTACGCCAGTGGAGCGGAAAACAAGCTCGCTGATGTTTCTTAGAAGCGAACCTCCACCCGTCATTACAATTCCGAGGTCGATGATATCCGAGGAAAGCTCCGGCGGAGTTTCCTGCAAAACATATTTGATTGCCCTCATCATCTCCTTGAGCTCCGGCTCAATGGCTTTTACCACTTCGTTCGTTGAAATTTCGGCGCTTTTGGGCAAACCGGAAACATAGTCTCTTCCCTTTATGGTACATTTCAGCTCCTCCTCAACGGGAACGGCCGAACCTACCGCGATTTTTATCTGCTCCGCCATTTTTTCGCCGACGGCAAGATTAAAAGTATTTTTTATGTAGTTGACTATCGCTTCATCCAGCCTGTTGCCGGCAACTTTAACCGACGTTGAACAAACAATACCTCCCAGACTGATAACGGCAATATCCGTTGTGCCTCCGCCAATGTCTATTATCATGTGCCCGCTGGCTTCCTGAATTGGAACACCCGCGCCAATGGCTGCCAGCGTGGGCTCTTTTACCACGTAAGCGGACCTGGCTCCGGCTTTTACCGCCGCTTCAACCACCGCTCTTCTTTCGGTAGAATTTACTCCCGCCGGAGCGGAAACCATTACTTCCGGCTTGAACAAGTTCCATTTTCCAAGCGCCTTTGAAATAAAATATCTCAACATGGCCTCCGTGGCTTTATAGTCGGCGATAACGCCGTCTTTCATGGGACGATAGGTAATAATTGAATCGGGCGTTTTGCCTATCATGTCTTTTGCCTCGTCTCCAACCGATAAAATCCTGTTTTCGGGCATAGAAACAGCAACAACCGAAGGTTCATTCAAAACAATCCCCCTCCCCGACACAAAAACAAGAGTATTGGCCGTGCCCAAGTCTATTCCAATTTTTCTCGCAAATATCATGTTATTTTTTAATTCGCTTTATTTCCGCCCCCACGGCGTTTAGCCTATCTTCAACTTTCTCATATCCCCTATCTATATTATACGCATTATGAACGATTGAGTCGCCTTTGGCAACGAGTGCCGCTATTAGAAAAGCCAGGCCGGCTCTAAGGTCCGGGCTTTCCATTTCCCTGCCCCTAAGTACCGACGGCCCGGTGATTATTGCCCGATGAGGGTCGCAAACAATAATGTCCGCCCCCATTCTTTCAAGATCCAGAGCATAATTCAATCTTCCTTCAAAAACAGTTTCAAAAACTACGCTCTTGCCTGCAGTCTGGGTTAAAAGAACAGAAAAAGGCGCCTGCAAGTCAGTTGGGAAACCGGGATACTCGTTTGTTTTTATATCCACGGCTTTCAAATTTTCTTTTCCTTTTATCAAAATCCTCTTTTTTTCTTTTTTTATTTTTACTCCCGTTTTTTCCAAGGCATGGAAAACCGCGCCGAGGTGCGACGGGTCACAACCCGT
>CAZWRF010000031.1:0-6778 GCA_964636095.1 uncultured Candidatus Saccharibacteria bacterium
TGGTACGCTTTACGCTTCTGACGGTGACATTACGCTTGGTGCAGGCGTCAGTGTAACGGGGGCGCTCTATGCCGCAGCTCACAGTCCGGGTGGTAAAATAACGCTTGGTAATAATACAACCGTTTCCTTTGTGCCTTCAAGCCAATTCAATAACAATGATGGGGGAGACAACGATGAAGAAGGCGACCCTTATCCTACCTACACCAGCGACGCGGACAGCTGTCCGGAAGGCACGGAGCCTGTTTTGGTAGGTACTTATGAAGTAGGCTCACAAGACCCGGATGGAGAATCGTTTAACACAAATTCCGGAGATTACTATATATTTAAATCTTCAGGGACATTTATTCCTACAAATGCTTCTGGCTACTTGTCCGACGCCGGATACACCACTATAAACGGAGTTTTGGCTCCACAATTTGGAATCAATGGCACTCCTCCCGACAAGGGCGCGCATGCTTTGCTTGCCGACCTTGGAGACGGCGTGGGAATTTTGGACTGGGGCGATTTCAATGAAAGCCATGTATACCAAAAAGCGTTTCAGGTTTTGGCTTCTTCGGTTCAGTTTCTTATCGGCGACAGATACGGCGACTGGTACGATACTCCGTACCAAGACCAAAGCGGAATGAACGACAACAGCGGAAGCCTGCAATTGGATGTTTATGAATGCCAGGTCCCCGAACAAACTCTTAATATATTTGCCACAAAAGTTGTTTGTGACAGTGAAGAGGATTTGCCCAATTGGGGAGCCGGCGGTCCGGATATAACGGAGACCTCGGCTACAGACTGGGTAGACAGCCACGAAGGATGTCGTTTGCAAGACGGCTGGAATTTTCAGTGGGCAAACAACAGCGCAAGCAACCCTGGAGACAACACCGGCGAAGCAGAAGACGGATGGACCACCTTTGGTCCCACGGATGAAAACGGTCAGGCCAGTGTTGTAATCTCCGAATCCCAGCTTACCGACACAAGCAGAATAAAGATGAGGGAAGTGCCTCAGGAAGGATACATTCCTTTCACCGGAGCGAACACCGACCAGGATGTTTCTGCCGAGATGTATTGCAACAAAGACGTTCTGAATTACGACAACTTTGATTATATAGATAACCCGGAGTGGGACGGCAATTATTACTGTGTGGCTTTCAACGCTCCGGTAGAAGAGAACACCGAAACATGTGACGACGTTACTATCGTAAGCAACACGGACGACATTGTTACCGGAAACGACTATGAAGGCAACGCTGTGCTTACATTTGTGCACAGCGCGTGGACGGCAATTGACGGCGCAGATTGGATTTGGAAAACGGAATATGTAGAAAATCCTACCCAGGAAGAAACTTATACTTTCTCAAAGACTTTTGATGTAACCGGAGTTCCTTCCGGCGCAACATTGCAAGTCGCCGCCGACAACACATACAAAGTGTGGGTCAATGACGTTCTTGTTGGCGAGAACACAGGAGAATTTAATTACAACACCATCGCTGAATACAACGTCGCGGACAATATCCACAACGGGGAAAACACCATAAAGTTTGAAGTTACAAACCTTGCGTTGGCTGGAAGCAACTCGCAGTCAAACCCGGCCGGTTTGCTTTACAAGCTTACTATTGAAAGAAGTTCGTGCGTAGACCCGGCGCCGGCTTCGCCTTCGCTTGTCATCACTGCGCCTGCTGCCGATAATGATACCGTGTCGGGGACTTACGATTTTACCGCCGAGTACAACAACGGTGTAACGACACACCTTGCTTGGGCGATTCGCTCTGGCACTTCTTGCACGTACAATGGCTCAAACATGGTTGCGGGCAACGTTGACGGTAATAGCGACCCAAGTACTTTTTCCGACCCAAATTTTTCAACAACGCTTGACACAGCCGCGTGGGACAACGGCCAATACTGCTTCATTGTGAACGACCTCCACGGCCTGCGCGAAACGCGCCTCTTTAACGTTGACAACCAGGAAGATGACTCACAGGGCGGAGGCGACCAACAGAATGTTACATACACCCTTACTTACACCGCCGGAGCCAACGGTTCCATAACCGGAGATTCTCCGCAAACGGTAGATGAGGGTTCCGACGGAACGGAAGTTACTGCCGTGGCGGACAGCGGATATCATTTTGTAGATTGGAGCGACGATTCAACGGACAACCCGAGAACCGACACAAATGTCCAGTCGGACATAGATGTTACTGCAAACTTTGCCGCGGATGAAAATAATGGAGACAACACGCCTCTTACCGATGTTTGCCCGAACATTCAAGGAACGCAGGAAACTGTTCCCGACGGGTATCATATTGTAAACGGCAATTGTGTGCCGATTCCTTCAGGCGGCAACGGCCCCATAGGCACTTCCGGATTCGCGCCTTTTATTCCTTCTCAGGGACAGGTGCTCGGCGCTTTTACCGGGCCTGAAGGCAACGGACAAGTACTCGGAGAAAGCTGCAGCATGTACTTAACCAACTACCTTAAAATGGGAGCCGACAACGACCCGGAAGACGTAAAAAGTCTTCAGGAGTTTCTTAATCAATACATGGGTGAAAACCTGCCTGTTACCGGCTACTTTGGACCTCTTACGTTTGCGGCCGTTAAAAGATTCCAGGCAAAGTATTGGCAAGAGATTCTTTTGCCCTGGGTTCCTTACGGACTTCCCACGGCTCAAACCCCCACGGGCTACGTGTACAAAACAACCAAGCGCTGGATAAACATGACGGTTTGCCCCGAACTTGAGCTTGTCGTACCGGAGCTGCCCTAATCTCTTTAATTATTTACAATGGAAAAACAGCCCCGCCTCTGCGGGGTTGTTTTTCTTCATATTTATGATATAATAAGTTCTTCATGAAAAAGACAGCAAAGAAATACTTTATTCCGCACGAGGAAAATGAATACAAGCCGCATTTTTTCAGAGAAAAAAGCGTTGTAGCGCTGGCGCTTATAATTGCGTTTCTTTTTGTCTTCTCTTTGTTTCAGGGTGTTCTTATAAGGCAGGGGAATTTGGCATCCGTAGTTTCTTCGGTTCTTGTGGACCTCACCAACGGCAACAGGCAGGCAGACAACGTGTCTTCTCTTACCGTAAATCCCTTGCTTGTTGAAGCGGCCCAAATGAAAGCCAACGACATGGCCCAAAAAGGCTATTTTGCCCACGAAAGCCCCGATGGTCTTACTCCATGGTATTGGTTTACCCGAGCGGGGTACAGGTTTGCTTACGCGGGAGAAAATTTGGCGATAAATTTTTCCGATTCGGAAAATGTGGAAAATGCATGGATGAACTCGCCGGGCCACAGAGCAAACATACTAAATCCCAACTTCACCGAAATAGGCATTGCTACAGCCAAAGGAATGTATGAAGGAAGAGAAACCGTTTTTGTTGTTCAAATGTTCGGAAGCCCGGCTTCGGCTGCTAAAAGAGAGCCGACAAATACCTCGAATGTCTCTGTTTCTGAAAACAAGGAAGCCTCCTCGAGTGTCAGCAGCGTAGCCGGAGCCGAAAAAACCGGAGACGATGTTCAGACCGTGGCGGATGAAAACAATTTTGTTGCCGTAAAAAGCGTGGACTATGCTCCCTTTAGAGATGAGCTTGTAGCTTCTCCCGGCAAGACCCTTTCATATTTTTACCTTATCCTTGGAGGTCTCATCGCGCTTGCCTTGTTCGCCTTCATTTTTATTGAAGTAAAAAAGCAGCATCCAAAAAATATTCTCTATGCCTGCCTTCTTATAATTTTTATGGCGGGTCTGCTTTATGTCAGCCACTCTTTTGTTTTTTCGGGGGTTATAATAAAATAAACCAAACATAAACGGCTAAGGACTCCTTAGCCGTTTATTTATTTTGACTTGGGCAAGAAATGCCTGTATATTTAAGGTAATGAGGCTGTCTCAATTATTCACAAAACCCCTGCGCGAAGCGCCAAAAGGCGAAGAATCCGTCAACGCCAAGCTTTTGGAAAGGGGCGGATTTATCTATAAAAACTCGGCCGGGGTTTATACTTATCTTCCCTTGGGTTGGAGAGTTGTTGAAAAAATCGCCGGCATTATAAGGGAAGAGATGAACGCCATAGGCGCCGACGAAATGTACATGCCGGCCCTTCACGACAAAAGATATCTTACAGCCACCGGCCGCTGGGACGTGGACGTTCTTTTCAAAGTCGTTTCCGGCAAAGACAAAGAACCGGGCTTCAACATAAGCTGGACGCACGAGGAAATCGCCGCCGAAATTGCTTCAAAGTATGTAAGCTCCTACAACGACCTTCCTTTTTCTTTTTACCAAATACAAACAAAATTCAGAAATGAGCCCCGGGCCAAGTCCGGCCTTCTTCGGGGCAGGGAATTTTTGATGAAAGACTTGTATAGCTTTCATGAAAACGAAAAAGATATGCTTGAATTTTACGATAAAGTAAAAGAGGCATACCACAAAATTTTCAAAAGGTGCGGGCTCGATTCAATTTATACCCTTGCCGGGGGAGGAGAGTTTACGGCTTCAAACACCCACGAGTTTCAAGTAATTGCACCCGTGGGCGAAGACACAATTTTTGTCTGCTCCAAATGCGGATATGCCGAAAACGCGGAAATTTCAAAAATGAAAAAGGGCGGCTCGTGTTCGCAGTGCGGGAAAGGAAAGGTAGAGGTGGAGAAATCCATAGAAGTTGGGAACATTTTTCCTTTGGGCACAAAATATTCAGAGGCTTTCAATCTTCATTATACGAACAAGAAGGGAGACAAGAACTTGGCAGTGATGGCCTCATACGGCATAGGGCTCGGGAGGCTGATGGGTACCGTTGTAGAGGTAAGTCACGATGAAAAGGGCATAATTTGGCCGGAATCCGTGGCTCCGTTTAGGGTAATTATAGTTGAAATTTCAACAGGAAAAGAAGGCGATGGCAAAGTGGCGAAAACGGCGGAAAAGCTTTATAATGATTTGAAAAAGAGGGGAGTGGAAGCTTTGTATGACGACAGAAAAGACAGAAGCGCCGGGGAAAAATTCACCGAGGCGGACCTTCTGGGAATTCCATACAGGGTGGTGGTTAGCGAAAAAACTCTCAAAGAAAACAAATTTGAACTGAAAAAAAGGGGGAGTAAGGAAATAAAAATGGCAGACGAAAAAAGCTTATTCAAAATTATATGTTAAACAAATTTTTCGGATTATTTTCACACGATATAGGCATTGACCTGGGCACGGCCAACACGCTTGTTTACGTTCGCGGAAAGGGGATTGTTATCAATCAGCCTTCGGTGGTGGCCTTAAATCAAAAAACCGGCCAGGTGGTGGCCATAGGAAGCGAAGCGAAAAAAATGGTAGGCAGAACCCCTGCTCATATTGTTGCCGTGCGCCCCTTGATAGACGGCGTTATTTCGGATTTTGAAATTACGGAAGAAATGCTTTCTTATTTTATAAAGAAGGTTCATAGCGAAACCACCAGGCTTTTCGCCAGGTCGCGCGTGGTGATAGGCGTTCCTTCCGGGATTACCGATGTGGAAAGGAGAGCCGTGCGCGACGCAGCCCAAAACGCCGGCGCTCGCGAAGTTTTCATAGTTGAAGAGCCTCTGGCGGCGGCCATAGGCGTAAAGCTTCCCATTCAGGAGCCGATAGGAAGCATGGTTGTTGATATGGGCGGGGGCACTTCCGATATTGTGGTTGTTTCCCTCGGCGGGCTGGTTGCCTCCAAAAATTTAAAAATCGCCGGCGCCAGGTTCAACCAGGACATCATAAACTACGCTCGCGATGAGTTTAAGCTTCTTTTGGGGGAAAGGACCGCGGAGGATATAAAGATAGCAATAGGCTCGGCCATGCCCGTAGGCGAAAGCGTTGAGGCTTCTGTAAGAGGCAGAGACCTCATGACGGGTCTGCCCCGCGAGGTAACGGTTACCGACGCGGATGTCCGGGAAGCGCTTTCCAAGTCGCTCAATATTCTCTTAAAGGGGGTGAAAGATGTTATAGAAGAAACGCCCCCGGAGCTTGTTTCCGACATAATGCACAGGGGCATTGTTTTGGTTGGGGGCAGCGCTTTTTTGCGCGGTCTTCCGGAATTTCTCGAATCAAAAATAAAAATCCCGGTTCATTTGGCTGAGGATCCTTTTACGGCGGTTGTAAGAGGCACCGGTATTATTCTGGAAGACATCGATTCCCTTAAAAACATTTTAGTTGAACAAGAAGACAATAATGCTCCCAAATAAGCTAAATAAAAAAACGAGAAAAAAATACTTTATTATTTTTTTCGGCGGCCTTGTGTTTCTTTTTTTGGCGTTTTTTTTCTTCGGAGGATTTCCCCCCGCTTTTTTGAAGAGTGGATTTTTCTTTGTTTCTCGGCCTATTATTTTCCTGCAAAGCGGCATTTCGGATTTTTTTGAAAAAAACCTGGTTTTGTTCAAGAGCAAGCAAGAGCTTCAGAGTGAAAATATTTTTTTAAAGCAAAGCCTTGAAGAATTGAAAACCAAAGAAGAGCTCTCCGGTTTTTTTGAGGAGGAAAACAAAAAGCTTAAAGAAGAGCTCCAATTTTCCTCAAAAAGAAACCTGCTTATATCCTCGGTTCTTTTAAGACCCGGCTACGGTATTTACAACAGCCTTGTTATAAGCTCGGGTATAAATGACGGAGCAACAAACGGCATGCCGGTAATGGCTTTTGGTAATGTTTTTTTGGGCCATGTTTTTGAGGCGCAATCCGATATGAGCAGAGTAAAGCTCATTTCTTTTCCGGGCGAAGAAACGAATGTTTTTATAGGAAATAAGATTTCGGCCATAGCGGTTGGCATGGGGGGAGAAAATATGCAAATAATTCTTCCTCACGATATT
>CAZWRF010000032.1:0-6649 GCA_964636095.1 uncultured Candidatus Saccharibacteria bacterium
GGCTCTTTTTGTCGCGACGATGCCTTTTTTAGGCCATGCCATGACGGTTCAAAAAGCGGACAATGTTTTTGTAACCGAAGACGTTAACGGAAACTTGTTTGTCGCAGTCAACATGGTAGTTGTTGAAAGCACGGTAAACGGCGATGTTTTTGCGGCCGGAAACAATATCACCATAAAGGGTGTTGTAAACGGCGATGTTTTTGCGGCCGGAAACAATATTGAAATTGCCGGAACCGTAAACGGCAGTTTGCGGGCACTGGCATCCAATATTAGAGTAGACGGACAAATAGAGAGAAACATTATGGCTGCCGCCAATAATTTCAGCATTGAGAATGGATCACGTGTCGGAGGCCATATTACTTATGCCGGAGCCAGCTTGGTTCTCGACGCACCCGTGGGCGGACAAGTAGATGCTGCCGCTGCCGGCGTGGTAGTGAATAGCGAGGTTGGAGGGAATATGAATCTTCATTTCGGAAAAGACGGACAGCTTATTCTTTCGAATAACGCCGTTCTTGACGGAAATTTAAAATACACCGCCAAAAAAGAAGCGGATATTGGGAGCGGAGCCGAGGTACGCGGACAGGTTAACTTCATCCCATGGAAAGCGCCCGCAAAAAAAGCGAAGACGGCGGCGTTTAGGGGTATTTTTGGTCTTTTTGGTATGATGGGTATAATCAGCCTTGTCGTCGTTTCTTTGCTTTTTGTTTATATTGTTCCCAAAGTTACTGACAAAATATACGGACACATGCGCAAAAAATTTTGGTCCGGACTGGGACTTGGATTTTTGGTTCTTGCCGTGACACCGATGGTCATTTTGCTCCTTCTAATTACGATTTTAGGAATTCCCCTGGCACTTTTGGTGGCAACGTTTTATATTGTCGGTATCTTTTTTGCCAAAGCTTTTGTCATTATCGGTTTGGGACGCCTTGTATCGGACTGGCTGGACTGGAAGATGCACAAAGTTTTTTCGATTCTTGTAGGCGCTATTATCTTTTTCGCTGTTTCTCTTATTCCCGTTGTTGGCTGGATTGCCGGTTTTGTAGCCATTCTCTGGGTCTTCGGCGCCTTTGTAAGGACGAAAAGCGAAATAATTAAAGAGTGGCGCTAAAAATCGAAAGGGTGTAAAGTAAAAAAACATAAATAATGTTTAAAATAAATAAAAAATTATTGGTTGTTTTTCTTTTGATAGCGGCGCTTGGCGCGGCCGGTTATTTTTTCAAAGACAAGGCAATAAACTATATTCTCGGCTACTCGGACATAAAAGAGCCCATAAGCGGTGTTTTTTCCAATGTCCAAAATGTGGCAAAGGAGGTATTTACACCCCCTCCCCTGATGGGAAAACAGGATTCCGGCGCGGGAACTCTTTCCAAAGAAGGCGTTATTGAACTTACCAATGCCAGAAGAGCGGAAAACAATCTCCCCCCGCTGGAGGAAAACACCAAGCTCAATTATGCTGCGGTTGAAAAGCTGAATGACATGTTCAACAACCAGTATTTTGCCCATGTTTCTCCTGACAATTTGGGCGTGTCTCACTGGGCGGGAGACGCCGGCTACGACTACCTTGTTATCGGCGAAAACTTGGCTTTGGGAAATTTTGCGGATGATGCTGACTTGGTGCAGGCTTGGATGAACAGCGAGGGCCACCGGGAAAACATTTTAAACGAAAAATACACCGACATCGGCGTGGCGGTAGGCGAAGGAATTTTTGAAGGGAAGAAGACTTGGCTTGCCGTACAGGAATTTGGCAGGCCTATTTCAGATTGCCCCCAGCCGGATGGCGAGTTGAAATTAAAAATAGAAGCCTACGAGCGAAACATCAGCCAAACGGAAAGCAGCCTCAATCTTTTAAAAATTCAGGTAGAAAGCATAAAACCCCAAAGAAGCGCTCTTAAAAACAGCTACAACGAACTGGTGGATAAATACAACGCCCTGGTTGTCCAATACAACAGCCTGGTTGAGGAGGTTAAAAAAATGGTTGATGAATACAACGGAGAAGTTAGAAATTTTAACAGCTGCGTTAATAATTTGTAAAATAAAACATGTTTACATCAGGAAAATCTCGAGTGGCTTTCGCCTTGGCGGTTGTTTTAATCGCCGCGGGAGCCGGCGCTTATTATTTATTTTTTAATCACAATTCTTCTATGAACGAACAAAAAGACGATTTGAATTTGGACCTTGATTCGGGTTCTCTTTCAACTTCACCTGCCACTGATTCTTCGTCTCCCGATACCGCTTCTCCGGAGCAGCAAAAAACATATGCAATAATGAAAACAAACTTCGGGGAAATAAGCCTGGAGCTTTTTACCGAAGACGCGCCCCAAACGGTGGCCAATTTTATAAAGCTTGCAAACGAGGGTTTTTATGACGGCACAAAATTTCACAGGGTAATAAAAGACTTCATGATACAGGGAGGAGACCCCTTGAGCAAAGACGATGATTGGTCCAACGACGGTATGGGCGGACCGGGGTACACTTTCAAAGACGAAATAAATTCTCACAAGCTAGTGAAGGGAACCTTGGCCATGGCCAATTCCGGACCGGATACCAACGGCAGCCAGTTTTTTATTGTTACCGCCGACGCCACTCCGTGGCTGGACGGTCATCACACGGTTTTCGGCCGGGTTACGGGAGGCATGGACACCGTTACAAAAATTGAGAATGTGGCGACAAACGCTAACGATCACCCCACCGAGGACGTGGTTGTTGAGAGCATCAAAATTGTGAAGATGTAGGGTTAAACTTCAATTCCAAAACTAACACTTGTTTCTTGCTTTTCTCGCCTAATCGGCGAGAGGGTTCGCCTGCGGGCTCACAACCCGCTTGAAACAATGTTAGTTTTTTCATTTTGCAATGGGGTAAAACTTCTATATAATTAAGTATATGAGCAGGATAAAAGTTGGCGTAGTTCGAGGCGGTCCTTCTTCGGAGTACGATGTTTCTCTAAAAACCGGAGGGGCGGTGCTGAAGTATTTGCCTCGGGAAAAGTACGAGGGGTTGGATGTGCTTTTGGACAAGAAAGGAAAATGGTATTTGGGCGGTTTTCCTAAGGAGCCGGCCGATATTTTCGACTCCGTGGATGTTGTCTTCAATGCGTTCCATGGTGAATTTGGCGAAGATGGGGGAGCCCAGCAATTTTTTGATTCTTTTAATATTCCTTATACCGGCTCGGGAGCTTTTGTTTCCGCCATGGCCATGAAAAAGCACCTGGCCTACGATGTTTTCTCTCGCCTTGGGATAAAAATGCCCAAAGGCAAAATATTTTCCGGAGATGATTTTTTGGGAATTGACGCCGAGTATGCTGCGGAAAAAGTTTTCAATACCATATCTCCGCCATGGGTGGTGAAGCCGTCGTCCGTCGGTTCGTCGGTCGGCGTAAAAATTTGCAGAGATTTTTCCGGATTAGTTGATGCCATTGAAAATGCCCACGAATACGGCAACTTTGTTTTGGTTGAAGAATATATTGAGGGCAGGGAAGCTACATGCGGAGTTATTGATGATTATAGAGGCAAGAAGCACTATGCTTTGCCTGTTGTTGAAATAGTCCCCGCTTACGCCGAGGCTTCGGCGGGCAAACCCCCGTTCTTTGATTACGAATCGAAGTACGGTGGTTTTTCCCAAGAAATTTGTCCGGCAAATTTTGAATCTTCCGTAAAAAGAAAAATTGAGGAAATTGCTTTGCTTGCCCATGAAGGCCTGGGATGCAGGCATTATTCCCGCGCTGATTTTATTGTTTCCCCGCGGGGGATTTATTTTCTGGAACTAAACACTTTGCCGGGGCTTACATCAGAATCTCTTTTGCCCAAAGCCGCGGCGGCGGGGGGATTGGAGTTTCCGGCTCTCCTTGACCATTTGCTAAAGCTGGCGTTAAAAAAACTCTAGAGTTAACCCTTGAATTAATTCAAGGGTTTTTTTTGCTGTGGACCCGAGAGGATTCGAACCCCCTACCTCCGCAGTGCAAATGCGGCGCTCTAGCCAAGTGAGCTACGGGCCCTTTTTTAACTTTGTTATACCAAAAGACTAACACGAAAAATGTTCTCTTGACAACATATAGTATATTGTTATAATTCAATATGCCCGTTTTAGGGGAGGTTAATTAACAACAACAAAAAGAAAGAAAGGAGGCTCGTATGCCCGAGAAAACCAAAATTCTCACTCTTTGCAATGAGGGCAAGTGTTGCCCTGTCGTTGAAAGAACAGAAAACCAGAAAATTAAAATTACCTTCGACGACGATACCAATACTATGACCATCGGACAATTCCGGATCCTTCTGGCCCGCGGCGCCGAACTCATTGACTAGGCGGCCAGCGCCGGTAACCATTAACCTCAAAACAAAAACCCCCCGATCGCTTTGCGATTTAGGGGGGTTAATTTTTTTAAATTTACTTTATGTTTTCCCTCACCCTTATTTCTTCGAGGGCAAGTTTTATAACGTCATTTATCTCTTCTTTTTTTGTATAGTTTGAAAAGTAGTCTTCAATCATGGAAATATCTTCAAGATATTTCCAGTCCCGGCACACTGCGTAAATAATTCTTTGCTGAAGCATTGAAGGAAACTTTTTTATTTTTTCCTCGTCTCTTTTGAAAAGATAGAAAAGAATTTTTTTAGCGTAGGGATTGGCGCTCATGGCCGCAATAGGCATAAACTTGTTTCCCATACCCAAATCTTCAATGGAAAATTTCCACACGGCCCGGGCTATATCGGTATTGCAAAACGAGCCGAGAGCGTAGAGGATTTCCGTTCTTTCAGTCTCGCTTTTTACCTGTCCCAGTCTTCTTGTAAGCTGCATAAGAGTGAATACATCGTTGCCCAAAAGAGCGGCGCATCTTAGAATGCTTGGCCGGATTCCTTGGTCAATTTTTTCCGGGCTGGAAACATATATCGCGTATTGTTCCTTCGCGAATTCCACAATATTTATCGAACCGAAAACCACACCGTAGTAGATAAATTGATTCCTAAGAATGGATGTTTCTTGGGGCTCGTTTTCTTTTGGGAAGTATCCGATTCTTTCAAGTGTTTTTTCTGTGATGCGCCTGCCCAATTCGGACGCGCTATATGCAGTGTTTTGGTTGATTCTTTCCCGGAATGTGGAGAAAACGGAGAAAAGACCGTCTGCGGCGGATATAAGCGGGAGAAAAGAAGTTTCGTCTACATAATATTCTCCGATAATCTTAAGATATTGCCATGTTTCAATATCTCCGCTTTTAATACGGCTGAAAAGGTCGCTTTCAAGCCCCCATTTATCTTCGGGAGACAATTCAAGGTCCATAAGCTGGGCCATGTTGGTGGCGGACGCATATTTCACCCTGTAAAAACCGGTTTGGTCCGCGTTTAGTTTGTAGGCGATGGTATCATCCGGCAGTTTCAGTGTCATGCTTTTATCGATCATGTAAAACCGCTCCAGTACCGAGGTGCCGTCTTTTTTCCATACCCTCATCTTTACCGGTATTTTCCATATGGCCTTGCTGCTGTTTTTAAGATAGGTGAATTTTTTCTGAGTGAGCTTCAGCCTGCTCGGCATCACCTCTTTTACCTCAATAACCGGGTATCCGGCCTGTTCTATCCAGGATTTCAGAATTGTCCCTATGGGTTCGCCGGTACCTTCCTGCATGCCCTCAAAAAAATCTTTTGATGTAGTGTTTGAATACTGATTTTTTTTAAGGTAGTGGCTTAACCCGACTTTTACTTTTTCGTCCCCCAGAAAGTCCATAAGTTGTCTTAGTATGCATGCGCCCTTGGAGTAAATAATAGGTACCGTAGACAAATTTATGCCTAGTTTGCTGTTTCCCAGCTGAATAGGATGGTTGTGAAGATAGGAGTCTCTGTTCATAGCCTCGCCAAGAGTATTCCGTAAAAACATCGGCCACACGGCCCATTCGGGATTGTAATCTGCGCTTATCCTTATGCCAAAGTAAGTGGCCAGGCTTTCATTGAGCCAAATGTAGGGCCAGTTCATAGGACTTACAAGATTGCCGAACCATTGGTGAACTACTTCGTGGTTTATTACCTCGTCTATTCTCATAAGAACTTCTTCCGAAGTATTTTCCGGATAGTAGAGCATGTAATTTTCCCGGTGGGCCAAAATGCCCCAATTCTCCATTGCGCCGTACATAAATTCGGGTACACCTATTATATCGAGCTTTGACAGTGGGTAGGGCACTCCGAATTTCTCCTCGCAGTAATGAACCGCTTTCCTCATTATTTCCAGCGCCTTGCCGGCGTATTGGATCTTGTCTTTTGACGTAATTGCCCTGAAGCGCGGGTCAATGCTGTCGGTAATGACTTCAAATTTTCCTACGGCGAAGTAAAGAAGATAGCTGGACATTTTGGGGGTCGGTTCGAAAATCACTCTTTTTTGGTTATCCGAAATAGGAAATTCTTCTTTGGCTTTTGTGCAGAAAAAAGTATTAAGCTCTTTTGGAATGTCCATCCACACGTCAAAAATCACTTTTGCCGCCGGATGGTCAAAGCAGGGAAATATCTGACAGCAGTCTTGCTCTTCGCACTGTGACGTGGCGAAAGCGTCGTTAGGGTCTCCTTCCGTACTGTACCGGCTTTTGTAAAGCCCGGCCAGCTTGGAATTTATTTTTCCTCTGAAATCAAAGCGTAAGGAGATTTCCTCGTTGCCTTTTTCTCGTTCGGGTAAAAAT
>CAZWRF010000033.1:0-6136 GCA_964636095.1 uncultured Candidatus Saccharibacteria bacterium
CGTCGCTGTCTTTTTCTTGAAGTTTTTTTGCTTCGGAAACTGATGCAATATTTTCTTTTTTGTATGCCGGCTTAGCATTTGAGTTTTTGTGGTAATACACAAAATATCCACTTGCTATCAACAAGATAAACACAAAAGACAAAAATCCTTTTTTATGCCATATGTAAGACAATGCTTTTATTATAACACTTTGTTAAGTTTTTGGTCTTTTTGTTTTTGTAAATTTGTGGATAACTACCTACAATATAAAGATGAGAAAAAAGCTAAGGTTTTTGGTTTTTGTATCTGTCTCTGTTTTTCTGCTACACACCGCTTTTGGCAGTGAATTTTTCTGGTGGCTCTCTCTTTTTGCCCTGGTTCCGCTTTTTATACTGGTTAGCGGTGTAAAAAACAAAAAATCAGCCTTTTTTACGGGTTGGCTTGTTGGGACATCTTTCTTTCTTTTTAATTTGGAGTGGTTTTTGGGGCCTCATTATACTTGGTGGGGAAAAGGAAAAGATGCTTTTTTTACTTTTGTGGCCTTTTCGGTAGCTTGGGCCGGGTCGGCGGCCGTTTTGGGTTTGAGTTTCGGTTTTTTTGCGCTGGTGCTTTTTCTTTTTGAGCTTCGAAAAACTAATGATTTCTTTTTTCCGCTTTTTCTCTCATCGGCCTGGATTTTTCTCGAATACCTGCGCTCTTGGCTTTTTTGCTTCTGGTCGTGGGGCTCTGAGTCCATATTCGGCCCCTATTGGACATTTGGACATCTCGGCTACGCTCTGGTCAATTCTTCGGCATCTGTTTTGGCCAGGTGTGTAGGCCTTTACGGCCTTAGTTTTTTAGTAATTTTAGTTAATATTTTAATTTTTAAGAAAAAGTTTCGAGTCTTGGCGGTTTTGCTTCTTTTTGTTTTTGTCGTCGTTCCTCTTGTCGCAAAAAATTATTTTTCGGATAAAGTTTTCAGGACGGATATTCTCCAAGCCGAAAATTCAAACGTATACTACAATACAGCAACAGAGCTCTTGAAGGATAGTCCTTTGCCTGAAAACACTGGAGAGCTTCCGCGCATTATTGTTTTTCCCGAAGGGTCCAACTTTTTCTCAAACAACGCGCCCCAAGCCGGTGTTCTTTCGTCTCTGATTTTTGGTAATGAAAAAAAAGGATTAATAGTTTCAAGCGCCGTTTACAAAGAAGGTGACTCAAAATACGAAGAAATAATTTATGCGGACAAAGACGGGAATATTTTAGAGCGCCAGAAGAAAAATTTTCTAATTTCAGCAGGTGAATATATGCCTTATGCTATCAGGGGGCCTCTCAATTTCTTTTCTCTCGAAGATGAAGTGGCGGTCTTTGATTTTAGGAGACATTTTAGCAGAGGCGATGAGGCGGAAAAAGTTTTTTATTACAACGGAACAGGCGTAGGCTCGTTGGTCTGTTCAGGCATTTTGTCTCCGGTTTTTTATAGAAATCTTGCAAAAGACGGCGCAGAAATTCTTGTTAATCCTGCCAGTCATCAGATATTTGGACATTCCAAGCAAGGCCTTTTTCAGATGAAGACGTTCGCTCGTTTCCAGGCTATTGCCAATGCCCGCCCCTTCCTTCAATCGGCATTCGGCGGATATGCTTTTGTCATTGACGCAAACGGCAATTTCACGGCGGGTGATTTTAATTTGGGTACAAAATTCGTTTCCGGAAAAATTGAAGCCATCAAAGAAAAAACATTGTATACAAAGCTGGGCGACTGGCCGTTGGTTTTGGCGTTTTTCGTTGTTTTATTTGGCGTTTATTTGAGCTTGATATATAATAAAAGAAATGTGGAGGAAAAATAAAGAAAACATTATTTTGGTTTCTTTGGCGATTTTAGCCGTTGGCGTTCTGGTTGTTCTCCTTGTATTTTTTAGAGGAAGCAAAGAAGAAAGTCCGGCTGTTTCCGAATCATCCGGCGGAGATTATTCTTTGCAACAAGAAACGACTTCCTATGCTTCTTTGGGCGGCAAGAACGCGGAGAAAGGCTCCGCTCTCAAAGGAACACCGGATTCTGATGACATCAGTGAGTTTATCTACAATTTTTTACCACCGGTAATTGAGCCCAGCGCATCTTCCAATGAAGACGGATTTGTGGCGGTAGAGCCGCCGCCTCCTCAGCCGGGAGAGGCTACCGGCACGGAGCCGGAAATAAGCAAATCTGTTCAAGAAGAGAATATTGATACGGGTGAGGAACAAGTACCGCTCACAGATGAAGAAATATTCCACCGGCTATTTCCTAGTTACTATATAGACGGACTTAGCTACTATCAGGACCTGTTAATAAACACCGGTTATTTTAGCGAATCGGACAGATTGACGTTCGACAGCTTGGATAATGTTATCGAAGGTTTGGACAGAGGCCTTTCTTATCTTTTGGATGTGGGCACTATTGACCAGGAAAAGTATGACAGATTCAAAAAAAGCATTCACGGAGAATTTCGGGATTTAATTATGTATGAATGGGAACAGTTGAGAACCGGTGCCAGCCCATACGACATGAACAAGATAAAAGAAGGGGCTTATAATTTCGAGGATATTTGGCCTCCTTCGTACGAAGCCTTGTATGCTCAAGGGTCGTGCGGCAGCGAAGAAGAGAATATATTCAAAAAAGTTTGGGGGAAAATAATGGCATTTATTTATCCCGAGTCTGCTTATGCCGGCGGCGGCTGCGGGTTCGATCCTTATGGAGGCGTTTGTATTGAGGGCATTGAATGCTACCGGTCCGGCCCGCCCATTCCGGCAGGTGTTGATTTGTGGGCACCGTGCTGTTGCTGTTGCGCGGGCAAAGCGCCAATAGGGTGCCTTAACTCAGTGTGTTCCGGACCGCGTGCTGCTATTTGGGACCCAATGACCGGTATTTGCGGATGCGGTTAGTTCTCGGCGCTTATAATTGTATGATATAATTTTTCCCAATCTTCCAAATTCAATTCCTGGGCGCGGGCTTTCTCCGAAAGCCCGGTTTTTTTTATCTCATCTTCCGATATTCCCAGATTATTTTTGAGCATTTTTCTTTTGTGGGAAAATCCTCTTGAAACAAACCCGAAGAATTTTTCTTCATTTATTTTATTTTTGATAAAAAAATCTTTTGATATATTTTCGATTTTTATAATTGCCGAATCTACTTTTGGGGGAGGAGAGAAATGTCCCTTGGGAACATGGCCGGCTATTTTCGGCCGGCCGTAAGCCCGCACGCTTAAAGACAGCATGCTCATCTGCGGAGGTTTGGCGACTATTCTTTGGGCCACTTCTTTCTGAACCATAAGTACCATTAAGCTTGGCTGATTTTCGCTTGATAAAAATTTTCTAAGTATTGCTCCGGTAATATAATATGGAATGTTGGCAACTATCTTGAATCTTAAATCCTGAATCTTAAATCTTGAAACGTTTATTTTCAAAATGTCGTCATTAATAAGCTCAAAATTTTTGGCATCTCTAAATTTGCTTTGCAAAAAATCAAACAAGTCTTTGTCTTTCTCAATGGCGATAACTGTGCCCGCGTTTTTTAGGAGCGCTTCGGTGAGAATTCCTCTACCGGGGCCGATTTCCAAAACAACGTCGTCTTTTTTGATTTCGGCCGCTTCAACTATTTGGTTTATTATTTTTTCCGATTTTAAGAAATGTTGTCCAAGTTTTGCCATCTTCTGAAACTTGCTAAATAAAATTTTTTATAAAACCCTCTTTCTTTTCTATGAGAGATAGTTAGTTGTTGGCAAATCGTCAAAATTGTTAAAAAGTTCCGGAGGAATTTCATTTAAAAATCTTGAAGGGTTGTTTGTTTGCTTGCTTCCAAAAAAACTACGGCTGTAGGCGAAAGAAAGAAAAAGTCTTTGCTTGGCCCGGGTTAAGGCCACGTAAAAAAGGCGCCTTTCCTCTTCTTCTTCAAGCGGTTCGCGAAATTGCCCATACGGGAAGAGACCCTCTTCTAGCCCGGCCACAAAAACATTTGGAAATTCCAATCCCTTGGCTGCGTGAACTGTCATTAGTCTTACGCTGTCTTTTTTTTCAGTGTCCAGGTTGTCTTGGTCGCTCATTAGCGCTGCGTCTTCCAAAAATTTATCAACTCCTGAAGGTGGCTCCAAGTCATCGTATTTTAAGCTTAAAGAAACCAGTTCTTTCAGGTTGTCCGCCCTCATCAGCCCTTCGTCCGTGCCGTCGTTGAGGTAAGAATTGTACCCGCTTTTTTTAAGAATTAAAGAAATGGCTTTTGATAATTTTTCTTTTTCCAGGGATTCTTTGATTTGAGAAAGAAGTTCGAAAAATTTTTTTATTTGCTCGACTTTCGTGGCCGGCAAAGATTTGCCCGCCAAATAATTCATAAGGCTTGTTTTTCCCACGCCTCGCGGAGGCTCGTTTATTATCCGCTCAAGGCTTAACACATCGTCGGGGTTGAGAGAAGCTTTTATGTAGGCAATAATATCTTTTATTTCTTTTCTTTCAAAAAATTTTGTTCCCACAACCTGGTAGGGGATATCATAGGCGATAAAAGATTCCTCCAGCGCGCGAGATTGAAAATTGGCTCGGTAAAGAACCGCGATGTCCGATGCTTTAAACCCGTCCGATATGAGCTCCTGAGTTGTGGCGGCCACAAATTCCGATTCTTGTCTTTCGTTTATGGCGTCAAAAATCGCAAGACTTCTGCCTTTTTCCAGATTGGAAAATAAATTTTTCGGCTTTCTCAGCTTATTTTTGCCGATAACAGAGTTTGCCGCCTCAAGTATATTTTGGGTGGAGCGGTAGTTTTGCTCCAGCATTATTATTTTTGTGTCCGGCCAGTCTTTTTCAAAATTCAATATATTTCCAAAGTCTGCTCCTCGAAATCCGTAAATTGACTGGTCTTCATCCCCTACAACACAAATATTTTTGTATTTTTCTGCCAGAAGTTTTGTAAGAACATATTGGCTGTGGTTCGTGTCTTGATACTCATCAACCAGGAGGTAGCGCCATTTGTTTTGGTATTTTTCCAGTATCTCGGGCTTTTTCCTGAAAAGAAAAACTGTTTTTGTGATAAGGTCGTCAAAGTCGGCGGATTTTTGCTTGGCTAAAGTTTTTTCATATTCTTCCCAAACACGGGCAATGGTTTGGGGGAAGAAATTTTCTCCCGCGTCTATGGCGTATTTCTCGAGACTTATTAAATTTGATTTTTGTTTTGAAATTACGCTTCTTATCTTTGCCGGTTGAAATTGTTTTGGATTGATGTCCAGCTTCTTCAGAGAGCCTTTAATCACTTTGAGGGAGTCTTCCTTATCCAAAATGGAGAAATTGGAGGGAAGTCCCGCTGCTCTTCCGTTTTCTCTGAGAATTCTAGCACACACGGAGTGAAAAGTTCCCACCGTCGGCATGTTGGATATTGTATATTGAGTGTTGGATATTAGCTTGCGTATGCGCTCTTTCATTTCGTTTGCCGCCTTGTTGGTAAAAGTAACAGCCAAAATTTGCCCGGGCTTTACTCTGTTTTTTATAAGGTTAGCTACTCTGTGCGTAATAACTTTTGTTTTTCCCGCGCCCGCTCCGGCTATTACTAACAAAGGACCGTCTTTGTGCAAGACAGCCTCTTTTTGCGGTTCGTTGAGACTTTCAAGTAGATCCATGTCCATAGGTTAGTATAAGTTTCGGCAAATAACAAACTTTAAAATTTTTAATTTGAAATTTTTAATTTTTATTCAATTTTTAATTAATTAATTTTAAATTCGAGGGTGTGGATATCTTATTGACTTCATCGGTCCTTAATGTAAAATAAAGGGGTCCTGAAAAACGGTTGTATTCGGGAAAAGTGGCTTTAAATAAGGACTTTTGGCTTATTTTAGAAAACTTACAAGCCCCACTTAGGAAATATGGCAGGGGCAAAAAGCTTGTTATATCGGGCCTAACGCTTTTAGGTCTTTTCTGCTTTGTTTATATTTCGGTCGCTCAAGCCGGATTTTTTGACTTTGTAGGTAAAATTTTTGCCGGCAGTCTTGAGGAAGTAGTCAGCCCTCCGGTTGTTTTGGATTTAAATTCTCAAAACGCCCCTCTTCTTAGCGCCGTTTTGAATCCTAATCCGGTGGGCGGGTCCGGTGGCGGGGGGATAAGCATAGTCAACCAGAGCGCTCTTTTGGCTGATGCGGGTCCTTTGGGCAGTATTGCTGATATTGAC
>CAZWRF010000034.1:0-5892 GCA_964636095.1 uncultured Candidatus Saccharibacteria bacterium
AGATTGGGAAGAGTCTCTGTGGCAAACCGACCCGAACAATCCGGACACCGACAACGACGGAACTTTGGACGGACAGGAAGTAAGGGAGAACCGTGACCCTCTCGCTGCCGGCCCGAACGATAAAATAATGTCGGGTATTCAAAACACCTCTGCCACGAGCACGGAAGACCGAGTTTTTACGCTAACCGACGCCATCGGTGAGACTTTTGCAGGAGAACTTAGACAAAAAAAACAAACGAACGGCCAAGTCTCTCTGGACGACATAAACGAACTGGCGAAAACTGTATTTGGGGTACTGCAAAATTATTCCGAGGAAGAAAACAAATACACACTTAAAAATTTAAACATAGTCGCCGACAGTGATAAAGAAAATCTGAAAATATATGCCAACAAACTGGCAGAAATAATGAAGAAGGAATTCGACCCTATACCTGAAGACGAAATGGATATATTCAACGTAGCTCTTTCACAGGAAAACAAATCAAAGCTCAGCGAGCTTAAAACGGTTTCTATAGCGTACAGAAATGTTTCCGCCGAGTCTGCTGATTTAGAAGTTCCCGAAGATCTCAGCCAATATCAATTGGACATAGCTAATAGCTTTTTTCTGATATCCAACGATCTTGTAGCAATGCAAGAGGTTTTCACCGACCCCGCCACCGGATATTTGGGGCTTCAAAACTACACAAAAAACGTTCGCACAGCATACAATGCCTTAAATAGCATGAACAAATACTTGGCAAATAACGGAATAATTTTCAGTAGCAGTGAACCGGCAAATATTTTTGCTTTGTATACCGACCTAAAAAGCAGTCAATGAAAAATTTTGATAAATACAAAAAAATAGTCGCGACAGTAGCGCTTTTTGCCGTTCTTCTCCCGTCGTTTTCATTTGTTTTGCTAAGCCCCAAAAAGGCTCGCGCCATTGTACCCACTTTTGACGGGGCCAATTTTTCGGTCAATTCATTAACCGCCGACAATACTTTTATGACATCGGCTGCGGTATCCGGATTGGCGTTCAAAGATGTCGGCTACATTCCGGGCATGAATCCTGTTGGCGTCCAGGCGGCAGGCAACGGAGCCTCTTGCGCTACATTTGACTGTATCGTTTACCTCATAATGAAGCAACTTATCCGCGCCATTTTACAATCAATTATCCAGTGGGTAAAAACGGGCTTTAACGGCCAGCCTGTATTTATCACGGATTTTGAAAGATTCTTTAAAGATGCCGCTCTAAATGCAAGCGGGATTTACCTCGAACATTACCTTGATCCTAATATTTATACTCTTCTCTGCGAGCCTTGGAGATTGCCTGTTTATAACCAATTGAAGAATATTAGAATATATTCTGCCGACTATTCAAACACGGAAACATACCCCAGGTGTACCCTGGCAACAGTTATAGACAATGTTGGCGGTTATGGTGCTTACTTGGATGATTTTAGAAATGGTGGATGGGATGCTTGGTTTAGCCTGGTTTCCACTCCCACGAATATGCCTACCGGCCTTTACCTCCAGACGCTAAGTTCAATGCAGGGAAAATCAGAAGATTCGGTAGAAAAAGCAAAAACAGAAACAGTAACAGGCCAAGGATTCATAAGCTTGGCTGATTGCGCCGAGAACAGCCCTTCGGGGTCTTTTTGTGAAGTATTTGATATAAAATCACCCGGCAAATGGATAGAGAATCAGATAGGACAATGGACCACAACGGATCTAAGAAGCCTGGAGATAGCCGACGAATTGGATGAGCTAATAAGCGCTTTCATAGGGGTGATGCTTAATTCGTTATTTACATCTCTAAGAGACTGGTAAAAACAAAATGATGACAAGAAACAATAAATACATAGTAATTTTCCTGGCGCTTATAATTATAGCCGCACCAATTTTGGCATCAGCCCAAGCAGGAGAAGGAGATCCGTTTAACATGGTAAAAAACTGGGAGTCGGGGGGCGGCATAATAGCTGCTTTGGTGTCGATTGTTTTTGGTGGTGTTTTCGATCTTACGGGCATTGTTACGGGCGCTGCGGGGAAGCTCCTGGACTGGTCCATAGAATATTCCGTGGAGATATCTGCCTTTTACAAATCGGGCATTGTACTTAACGGATGGAATCTGTGTCGCAACGTAGCCAATTTGGGGTTCGTTTTTATACTTATTTTCATTGGTATAGCCACTATCCTTCAGCTCCAAACTTATTCATACAAAAGACTTTTGGTGGGCGTAATCGTTGCCGCTCTCCTGGTAAACTTCTCCATGTCAATAACCATCATGGTGATAGACGCCTCAAACGTACTTGCCATGGAATTTCTCTGCAAAGCAACGATGGGTTCATGCCATGCAAAAGATATATCTGCAGCAATATCAAGCGGAATTGGATACGGAACCATCACAGGAACAACTGTCCAACGCAATTTGGATAAAGGTTCCAACGTAATTAAGCCTATGATGGTATACTCTTTTGGTTCCATCCTTTTGCTTATTGTGGCATTTGTCCTCGGAGCAACAGCTTTTCTTTTTCTTACAAGGACAATCGTTCTAATGTTTCTTATAATATTTTCTCCGCTGGCCTTTGTGGCAATGGCCATAAAAAGCGGACTTGGAACAAAGTGGTGGAGAACTCTCTTCAATCAGGCTTTTTTTGCTCCTATCTCTCTTTTCTTTTTATATTTGGTAACCGACTTTTTTAACACGGGATTCAAGGACATAGTAAACCCGGCCGTTGGCGGACAAAGGCCGGGATTTTATGACTTGATAACAGACCCTGGTGTAGGAAACTCTGCTATAATGGCTCAGTTTGTAATAGCATGTGTTCTTGTCATCTCGTCTCTGGTTGTTTCCAAACAAATGGGCGCTTACGGAGCCAGTGGAGTTATTAACTTGGGCAACAGGTGGAGAAAGGCGGCTACCGGCTACGCGGGAAGAATAAGCAGAAGGGTGGCTGTAAAAACCTCAGGCGAAACAGCTCAAAAAGCGGCCGAGAGTGAAAAAATGCAGCGCATGGCAAATATGCCGGTGTTCGGAAAAGCCACAAGGCCCTTGACTCTGGCTTTGAGTAAAATAGCAAAGGAAAAAAAGAAAGGAGACAGCGCAAAAGTAAAATCTTACGTAAGCCTGGCTCCCGGTTCCCTCGCTTCTGTATTGCCCACCTTAAGCGTCGGCATGAGAGAGCAGGTGTTTTCAAAGGCAAATACCGACCAGCTGGAAAAAACCGTTGCCAAAATGGACAAGAAAATAGTCCAAGACGTGGGCAAATCTATAAAAAACGACCAGGTAAGAAACAAATTCGCCCGCGCCACCAACGACCTTGAAGCGGGATCGAAGATTCACCACAAAATGGACACGGTAACCAAAGAACAGGTTGGCGAGTATTACGACACTCTTAAAGGGGGCGATGTGGGAAAGCTTAAATTTAAAAATATTGACGTTAAAAACAAGGCCGTTGTAGAGGGCCTGATGTCAAAAATTCATACAAACGACCTAAAAAACTCGCTAAAGACTCGGGAAAATATAATGAATGTATCAGGCACATTGAACGCCTGGATGGCTTCTCAAGGAAAATCTACCGACATGCTGGCTGATGAAATAGAAAAATTGGGCAACCAAGAAACCGCCAAATACTTCCGAAACAGTCCCGGCAAGAAATTACTTACCAAGCCAGAAGAAGTGATCATCTCAAAAAAGAAGGAAGAGAAAAAAGAGAAAGGAGAAAAAGAGGGAGAGAAGGAAGAGAAAAAATAAACAATCAATTTAAGCAACCATGGATAAGAACAACGACAAAAAAACATTAATAGACTATTACGATAGCGTCCCCGAAGATGTAAAAGGAGCCCTTTTTGGCGCGGAAAGTGCCGAAATTATCCAGAAAATCGGGCAAGACTACAAACTAAACGTGAGGCAAGTCGGTATTTTGGCCGACGAAGCCGGCCTTTTGATGCTGGGGGCGAACGGACCGAAGGATTTCGTAAAAAACCTTACGGAAAGACTTGGAACAGACAAAGATACCGTACAAAAAATAGTCAGCGAAGTAAACACCCGCATTTTCGCCAAAATAAGGGAGTCTTTAAGAAAAATACACAGCGTGCCTTCTGAAAGCAAGCCCGAAGAAAAGGAGAGTTCCAAAAAAGAAGAGCCCGCGCCCATGTCCCAAGTAATAAAGCCAAGGACAGCTCCTTTTGTAGTATCTCCAGCCCCCACTCCCATACCTTCTGAGATAAAGCCTGCAAGCACGCCGGCAAACCTTCCTATAAAGAAAGAGGAAGCGACGGTAAAAAAAGAGGATATGCCCATGAAGAAAGAAGAACCAAAAGACAAAAATGTTTTTGAAGAGAGGCAAAAAGAAGAAGGTTTCAGGTCAAAGCCTACGTTTACGGATATAAAGATACCCGAAGAAACTGAACAAAAAAAAGAAACTCCGAAAAAATCAGGGTATAAAGGGAAAACGGACCCCTACAGGGAACCAGTCGATTAAAACATGACATGCAATTTCAAGTTCCACAATTTATCGAGGTTGAAGACAAGATTTTCGGCCCCCTAACGCTCAAGCAATTCGTTTATCTTGCCGGAGGGGGAGCGGCGGTGTTTTTGCTCTGGATAATCCTGCCTTTCTTTCTCTTTATAGTTCTGGCCATACCCTTGGCGGTCTTCTCAGTTGCTTTGGCTTTTTATCAGTTGCACGGGCAGCCTTTTATAAAGGTAGTTGAGAATGCTTTTAATTTTTACATAGGCTCAAAAGTTTATACATGGAGAAAAAAAGAAAGAGTTATAAAAAGAGAGAAAGTTGCCGACGAAAGTTCGAAACAACAGGACGAAGCCGCAATCCCAAAACTTACAAAAAGAAAACTGGATGACTTGGCCTGGAGCCTTGATATAAAAAAGAATTTGGACCAGAAATAAATATGGCAACAACAAAAAAATCAACACAAGATATAGTACCCGTAAAAGAAGTGCGGGACGGTGTCGTTATTTTGAAAGACAATTCATTGCGGATGATAATAATGGTTTCCTCCATGAACTTTGCCCTTAAATCATCTGAGGAGCAAACCGCCATTATTTTGCAATACCAGAATTTTTTAAACTCACTGGATTTTTCGCTTCAATTTTTAATACAATCAAGAAATTTGAACGTGGACCCTTACATAGAAACCCTTTCGAAAAGAGAAAGCGAACAAGTAAACGAACTTCTGAAGGTGCAGACAAAGGAGTACATAGAGTTCGTAAGAGAATTTGTAACAGCGACAAAGATAGTAAACAAAAACTTTTATGTCATAGTCCCCTACTCCCCAAACATATTGGAAGGAGGGAAAAAAACCGCTTTTGATTTTGCAAAATCATTTTTAAAGAAGGAAAAACAGATAAAAGTTACTCCGCAGGAAACATTTGAAGAACACAAGCTTCAGCTTCAACAACGGGGAAACGCGGTTCTACAAGGTCTATCACGCATAGGCCTTAGGGGTGTGCCCTTGAACACCGAAGAGTTGATAGAGCTTTTTTACGGCCTCTATAATCCGGGTGAAGGAGAAAAAGGAAAGATCCCGGAAATAGCCACCAATTAATATTGATTATGAGTATTTTCAAAAGAAAAGAAAAAAAAGAAGAACAGGAAATTTTACCTATTTATCCTCAGGAGATACAAGCTGCCGGAGTTTTGGAGCTTCAAGATATTATCGCTCCTTCCGCTCTTCAGGTTACTTCAAACTATGTAAAACTCGGGGACAAGCTTACAAGAACGCTATTCGTTATTTCGTACCCGCGCTTCCTTTCCATGAACTGGTTTGCCCCCATTATAAATATGGACAAAGTTTTTGATATTTCCATATTTATACATCCGGTTGATACAGCCGATGTTTTAAGACAGCTCCAAAAAAAAGTAGCAGAGGTCCAATCGCAAATACATCTGC
>CAZWRF010000035.1:0-5752 GCA_964636095.1 uncultured Candidatus Saccharibacteria bacterium
TTCCTCACGATATTGACATACGGGAAGGAGACGTAGTAACCACGATTGATACAGATCCGTTGTTTTTGGGCGCTGTTGAAAAAATAGAAAAAGACCCGGCTGACCCTTTTCAGAAGATTATTTTTAGACTGCCTGTGAACGTTCAGGAGCTGCGCTATGTATTTGTGGAAAAAAGTGAAAAATGATTTACGCAAGAATTATAGTTTTCCTCCTTTTGATTTTAAGTGCTGTTTTTGCTCCGCTTGTTTTTACCCTGGGGTTTTTTGTGCTGGCAGCTTCTTTTTTCCCAAAATTTTGGGAGACAGTAGCCGTCGGCGTTTTTCTGGACTCTTTGTATTTTTCACCGGTAATTTTTTCCAATCTACGCCTCGGGTTTTTTACCGTTAATTTTATTGTTGTTCTTGCCGTCGTCGAGGTTCTTAAAAATTTTGTCCAAGGTAAAAATATTCTTGCCAGGCTTGTGGTAACCGTGCCCGGCGTTTTATATATTTACTCTTTGCTCTTCTTTTTGTACTAGATGATTTTTAGAAGGAAAAAAAGTAGAAAGAATTTTTTTCCGGATGATATCAGTCCGGACGAGGTTTTTCTTGATTCGAAAAATATTCCGGAATTTGACCGGCAGCAGCTTGAAGGGCGGATGGAAAAGCCGGTAAGGAGCGACCTGTTTCTTTTTGCCGGTTTTTTGTTTTTGGCAGCCGGATTGTTTTTACTCGGCCGCGCCGGCTATCTTCAGGTGGTAAAAGGAGCGTCTTTTGCCGAGAGGGCTCTCGATAATCACCTTAAGATTGTCTCTGTCCCTGCCGACAGGGGACTTGTTTATGATAGGGGGGGAGAACTTTTGGCCTGGAATGATCCGGAAGGCAGATCATATATGAATGTTCCGGGACTCGCGCACGTGCTTGGTTATTTGGGCCAATCGATTGAAGGCATGGTTGGGCGGGCAGGTATTGAGAAAAGTTTTGAGAATATTTTGAAAGGAGTTCCGGGCAAAAAAGTTGTGGAGACGGATTCTTTATCTGAAATGAAAAGCGAAAGTGTTCAAAAATTTCCCGTTGCCGGGGGAAACGTTTTTTTAACCATAGACAGCAGGGTTGAAGAGGAGTTTTATAAAATCCTTTCGGGAGTTGCCCAAGACAGGGGTTTTACCGGAGCCGCCGGCGTTATAATGGACGTGCATAGCGGTGATATTTTGGCTCTTGTAAGTTATCCGGAATACAATTCTCAAATTATGTCGAGAGGAGGCCCGGCCGATTCTATAAAAGAGTTTCAGGAAGACTCCGGCAAACCTTTTTTAAACCGCGCCATTTCCGGTCTCTACGCGCCCGGTTCCATTGTAAAACCTTTCATGGCTCTGGCGGCGTTAAACGAGGGCGTTGTTAGCCCGGAAAAGCAGATATTCAGTTCCGGAAGCATATCCATACCCAATCCTTATTTTCCCGGGGAAGAAAGCGTTTTTTTGGACTGGAAAGCACATGGCTGGGTAGACATGAAAAAAGCTCTGGCGGTTTCTTCCGACGTTTATTTCTACAGCATAGGAGGAGGGTACGGGGACGTCGGCGGGCTTGGCATAGAAAGAATAAAAAAATACATGAATATTTTTGGGTTTGGGAAGGAAACAGGAATTGATATGGACGGGGAGGCTTCGGGAGTAATACCTAGTCCGGATCTCAAGGACGGTATTTGGAGGATAGGCGATACTTACAATGCTAGTATAGGACAGGGAGATTTTCAGGTTACTCCTCTGCAAATGGCGGATGCCGCCGCAACCGTGGCAAACGGCGGTACCAGGCTGAAGCCCAATTTTATTCTTGGAACTCAACCGGAAATTTTAAGCACAGTGGATATTCCAAAAGAATATTTTGATGTTGTAAGAGAGGGAATGAGGGAAGCAGCAACTATAGGCACCGCCTCCGGGCTCGGGGATTTACCGGTACATATTGCCGCCAAAACAGGTACGGCGGAGCTCGGTACTCAAAAATCGTTTGTCAATTCCTGGATTATAGGTTTTTGGCCGTACGAAAACCCAAGGTTCGCGATAAGCATTGTTTTTGAAAAGGGAAGCGCATCGAACCTTATAGGGGGCGTCTATGCCACAAGACAGCTTTTGGAGTGGATGCTTGTCCACACACCGGAGTATTTGACCCAATAGGGAAAATACATAATAATTAAGGCTTGTTATTATGGCCGAAAATGAAAAAAACTTTGACCCGCCAGCCGAATATTTGACCAAGGAAGCTTTCGATGAGCTTCAAAAAGAACTTGAATATTTGATTGGCGAAAAAAGAAATGAAATCTCCGAGCTTTTGAACGAAAGTGCCTCTTTGGGGGACCTTTCTGAAAATGCCGAGTACCAAGATGCCAAAGAGCAGCAACTTTTAAACGAGCAAAGAATAGCCCAAGTAGAGGATCTCTTAAGCCGCGGCCTGGTTGTCGCCGAAAGAAAGGATGCTCAAATAAGGATTGGCGTTGGTTCAAACGTAGTTCTAAAAAAAATAAAAACAAGGGAAGTTTATGAATACAAGCTTGTCGGTTCGGAAGAAGCCGACCCGGCCCTGAAGAAAATCTCAAACGAGTCGCCTCTGGGCTTCTCTCTGCTTCAAAAGAAAAAAGGCGACAAAGTAAAAGTTGAAACCCCCTCGGGTAAGATAGAATATGTTATAATAAAAATTGAATAAAATGAGTCTTGAAGAAATAATAAATGTAAGAATTCAAAAAAAGGACAAGCTGGAAGAAAAATTCGGTTCGGTTTTTCCTGCCAAAGTAGTCCGCGATTTTACGGTAAAAGAAGCCGTGTCCGATTTTTCCAAGCTGTCGCGAAGAAAAAAGCCTTTGTTTCTGACGGGGAGGGTAATGGCAGTCCGCACGCATGGCGGATCGGTTTTTTGCGATTTTAAAGACGGCTCCTTCAATGAGCCTTTTCAGGCTTATTTAAAGAAGGACCTTGTTGGTAAAGAAGAGTTTTCTCTTTTTGAGGAAACTGTTGATGTTGGAGATTTCGTAGAGTTTAAGGGGGGGCTCTTCAAAACAAAGAAGGGAGAAAAATCCATAAAAGTTTCTTCCTGGCGAATAATTTCAAAAAGTCTAAGGCCTCTTCCTGAAAAATGGCACGGTCTTGTGGATGTTGAGGAAAGATTTAGAAAAAGATATTTGGATCTTTTGATGAACGAAGGAGTGGGCGAAAGATTTATCCTAAGAACCAAAATTATAAGCGAGGTAAGAGATTTTTTAAATCGCCGCGATTTTTTGGAAGTGGAGACACCTCTTCTCCAACCTTTGGCCGGCGGAGCTTTGGCTGAACCCTTCAAGACGCACCACAACGCCCTGGATACGGATCTTTTTTTAAGGATAGCTCCCGAGCTCTACCTAAAAAGGCTTTTGGTGGGCGGGTTTGAAAAAGTTTACGAAATAGGCAGAAATTTCAGAAATGAAGGCATAGATGCCACCCACAATCCCGAGTTTACCATGCTGGAATTTTACGAAGCGTACAAAGATTCTTCGTACGGAATGAGTTTTGTGGAAGACCTTATGAAAACCTTGGTAAAAAAGATATTTGGCAGAAAAGAAATAAAATACGAAGATAATCAAATTTCTTTTTCAAAGAAATTTACAGTAGTTTCTTTCTACGATGTTTTGAAAAGACACGCTCTTGTAAACGACGGTGAAAATTTGTCCGGGGAAGATATGGCGCTGAAAGCTCGTCAGTTTGGAATTGATGTTTCGCCTTCCGACTCAAAAGAAAAAATTGCCGATAATATTTTTAAAAAAGTTTGCCGGGCCAAGCTGGTTCAGCCGACTTTTGTTGTCGGCCATCCTCTGGCTATTTCTCCATTGGCGAAAAAAAGGGAAGACGACCCTGAGCTCGTGGACAGGTTTCAGCTGATAATCGGCGGCCTGGAGCTGGCCAACGGTTTTTCCGAGTTGAACAACCCCATGGACCAGCGCGACAGATTTGAAAAGCAGGTGGAGCAAAGAAAAGCGGGTGATAGAGAAGCGGCGGAATTGGATGAATTGTACATTGAGGCCATGGAATACGGCATGCCACCGGCGGTGGGGGTGGGAATAGGCATAGATCGCCTGGTAATGTTTTTCACGAACACCCACAACATAAAAGAAGTAATACTTTTTCCAACTTTGAAGCCAAGGGAGTAAAAACTTAATAAACACCATAAAAAACCCGCAGAAATGCGGGTTTTTTATGTGTGGGTTATCCACATGCCCATTTGTTGAATTATGGGGAGTGGTGGGGTACAATGTAAACAAGGTGGGGAATTGTGGATAAACCTGTGGACAACGGGGATAACTTACGAAAAACAATGCTAATTGGCGAATTTACACACAATTTAGACGAAAAGAAGAGGGTGGCCGTTCCGGCCAAATTCCGCAAAGAGATAGGCAAAAGCGCGGTTATTACGCGGGGATTGGATAACTGCCTTTTTGTTTATCCCTTGAAAGAGTGGGAAGAGGTCGCCGAAAGGCTTAGCTCTTTGCCATCCGGTAAGTCCGATAACAGAAATTATGCTCGCTTGTTTTTGGCGGGCGCCGTTGATGTTTCCCTGGACTCCATGGGGCGTATTCTTATTCCGGATTATCTGAAAAAGTTTGCCGGGCTCAAAGACAAAGTGGTAATAACCGGCGTTTACAAAAAGCTTGAAATCTGGGATGAAGATGCGTGGGAGAAATACAAAAACCGCATTGAAAAGCAGACCGACATTTTGGCTGAAAAGCTGGGGGAGATGGGAATTTATTAAAATGGTTCACAAGCCCGTTCTTTTAAAAGAAGTAATTGAGTACTTAAATCCCCAAAAAGATTTTACCGTTCTTGATGCCACCATCAACGGCGGGGGCCATGCAATGGCGATATGTGGGCACCTTGGCTCTTCCGGCAAGTTGGTTGGAATAGACCAAGACAAGAGTCTTATAGACTCTTTAATTTCCAATTTCCAATTTCCAATTTCCAAAGACAATGTTGTTTTGCTCAACGGGAATTTCAGGGACTTGGATGAGCTTCTGGAATCCGCGGGAATTAAATATTTGAACGGCGCGCTTTTCGACCTCGGGATGAGCAGCGTCCAGTTGGAAGAATCCGGTAGGGGTTTCAGTTTTTTGAAAGACGAACCCTTGGCGATGACTTTCAAAGCCGAGTCCGAACTTGGCCCCAATGACCTGGTGGCAAAAGAAATTTTGAACGGATGGCGAAGGGAAGACATCTACAAAATCCTGAAAGATTACGGAGAAGAAAAATTTGCAAAAAGAATAAGCGAAAAAATAGCTGAAAGGAGAAAAAGAAAGAAGTTTGAGAGTACGTTTGATTTGGTGGAAGCGATAAGGGGAAGCGTACCCGCTTTTTATGCCAAGGGGCGGATACATTTTGCCACGAAAACTTTCCAGGCCTTGCGCATAGCGGTAAACGATGAACTCGAAGCTTTAGGCGAAGGGCTTGAGAAAAGCTGGGAGCTTTTGGAAGAGAAGGGGAGGCTGGTTGTCATTTCTTTTCATTCTCTTGAAGACAGAATAGTAAAAAATTTTATGAGAGAAAAGAAAAACTCAGCCGAAGGTGTGCTTTTGACAAAGAAACCGGTTACGGCAACGAATGAGGAAAAAAAAGAAAATCCGCGTTCGAGAAGCGCAAAACTTAGAGCAATAGAAAAATTATAATTTATAAAGATGTTTAGGATATTTATAAAAAAAGAATTATGGAAGGTATACGGCCAATATATGTTTTTGGCGCTCTTTTTAGCCGTCTTTGTTCTTG
>CAZWRF010000036.1:0-5728 GCA_964636095.1 uncultured Candidatus Saccharibacteria bacterium
TATTTATTGGATTCCTCTGTATGCCGTTCAACATAAAGGGCAATGTTTATACGGTATTTGGAAACGCCACAAGCGAGAAAAGCATATATTCGGTTTTCTCCGTCTTCCAATACGCAAAAGAAGATGCGTTTACGTTCTTTGGCACCGTTTTTCAAAGAGCCGGAGATACGGCCTCGGTAGTTGCAGGGGTTACCCTTATTCAATACGGCCATAAAAACGCCCGAACAATGTTTAGCGTCAACGTATTACAGGCAAGCTACGGCACCGCTGAGAACGATGTGGGAATAAATTTTTTCCAAACGGCCAAAATTTGCGACAATGGCATAGCTGTTTCCATCATTCAAAATGCCGGACACAAGTGGCGAGTATTCGGCGTAGGAAATTTCACCGCCGACTAAATCAAAACAAATTAAAACATTCCAACATTCTCAAGAATATTGGAATGTTTTTTATTTTGCTCTTCTTGCGTTTTTTATGGCGAAGCGGTGGGCTTCGGCAGTAACTTTTTGAAACAGCGCTTTTCTTGAAGAAAGAATATCTTTGTGCGCTTTTTTTGCCCCCGCTTCAAAAACAAGCTTATAGTCCCCCGCCGCCGACTGGGCATGCCGGCCGGCCTTGCTTATGCCCACAACGGGTATGTTTATTTTAAAACTTTCTAAAACCTTTTTCACGGCATTCACCTGCTGCCTGCCGCCATCCACTACTACAAGATTCGGAAAAGCCCACTCTACGTGTTTCAGCCGCCTGCCCAATACTTCTTTCATGGCGCCAACATCGTCGCCCGGCTTAGCTTCTTTTATTTTAAAAAGTCTATAATCTTTTTTGCTCGGCTTCCCGTCAACAAAAACCGCCATGGCGCCGTAAGCTTTGCCTTTCTTAAAATAAGAAATATCGTACCCCTCCACTCTGTCAGCATGTACACCATAGTGTACGCGCCCGTGCACACGCCCCGGAAGAAGAGATATGTCGTTTATCATTTTTTTATCGGTCTTTGGATTTTGCGACTTTAAAAACCTTATCAGCTTGCGTATAATTTTTTTGTATTCCCCGGGCTCTATTTCCCCTGTGCACACGCCTGGGCAAAGGCCTATTTGGTAGTGAAAGCATGGTTTCCCAGAGCCGGGACTGCAGGTACTGTATGGAAACGCCTGCCTCGCCACGGACAATATATTTCTGAGCTCGCGCTGGCTTTGAAAGGGCCCGATAAGCGATCTCGGTGCCGGGTGCCGCGCCAAGTCCCTGGCGCGAACAATAACAGGTTTGGGAAAATCAACAGCCATATCAAAAAAAACGTACACAAAGGACCTGTCGTCGTTGTCTTTTATATTGTACTTCGGACGATTCTTCTTTATAAGATTGTTTTCCAAAACGGCCGCTTCAAGCAAATTGTTTACGGTAGTGAAAGAAACCCGCTCCGCCTCGCCTATAAACATTTCGGCCGGCCTGGTGTTTGAAATTTGACCGCTAAAATAGCTGGACACTCTTGTTCTCAAATTTGCCGCTCTGCCTACATATATTACTCTGTTATTTTTATTAAAAAACAAATATACTCCTGTATTTTTGGGGAGTTTTTTTAGAAATTTTTTAGATTTGTCAATTTTTAATTTCAAATTTTTAATTTTTAATTTACAAGTATTCTTTTAGGTATTTCCCCGTGTGGGATTCTTTTATACGAGCTACTTCTTCCGGCGTGCCTTTGGCCACCAGCTTGCCTCCTTTGTCTCCGCCGTCCGGTCCCAGATCGATGATATAATCGGCTGTTTTTATAATGTGCATGTTGTGCTCTATCACCACCACGGTGTTTCCTTTGTTTATTATGGCCTGAAGAACTTCAATAAGCATTTTTATATCCTCATAGTGAAGACCCGTTGAAGGCTCATCCAAAAGATAAAGCGCGTTTCTCATAAAAGGTTTTGCCAGCTCTTTGGCGAGCTTTATCCTTTGCGCTTCTCCGCCCGACAAAGTAGTGGAGGGCTGGCCCAGCTTGATGTACCCAAGTCCCACGTCTTTGAGAACTTTCAGCTTATCGGAGATAACATAAATATCCTTGAATATTTCATACGCTTCGTCCACCGTAAGCTCCAGTATGTCAGAAATATTTTTGCCTTCGTGCTTTACTTCAAGAGTTTCTCTATTGAATCTTTTACTACGACAAACATCGCACTTTACCTGAATAGTCGGCAAAAAGTGCATCTCAACAAGATTGAAACCCACACCCCCGCAGGCTTCGCACCTACCTCCCGGCTTGTTGAAAGAAAATCTCCCGGACTTATACCCCCTTTCGCGCGATCCTTCAAGCGAAGCGAAAAAATCTCTAACGGGACTCCACACTCCGGTGTAGGTGGCCGGGTTGGAACGCGGAGTTCGTCCTATCGGCGACTGATCTATTTCTATTACCCGGCTTAGATATTCAAGGCCAAGTATTTTGTTCACGTTTTTAAAACCTTCCTCCCTTCTTCGATAATTTACCCTTCCAAGGTTCTTGTGGAGAATGTCATAAAGCAACGTGGACTTTCCGCTACCGGAAACACCGGTAACACAGACCAGTTTTTTTAGGGGAATATCCACGTTCAAATTCCGAAGATTGTTGGCCTTGCCTCCTATTATTTGTATTTTCTCGTGAATTTTTTTTCGTCTTTCGGGCACCTCTATTTTCTTTTTTCCCGTTAAATAATCCGCGGTTAAAGAATTTTTTCCGGCCTTACTTTTAGTATCAAATATTTTCGCAGTCTCTTCGTTCACCACCACTTCCCCGCCCAGCTTGCCCGGCCCGGGACCCAGGTCCACCAAGTGGTCGGACTCTTTTATGGTTTTCTCGTCGTGCTCCACCACAATTACCGTGTTGCCCGCCTTTCTTAATTCTTTTAAAGTTTTTATAAGCCGGTCGTTGTCTCTTTCGTGAAGACCTATGGTCGGCTCATCCAAAACATAAAGCGCGCCGGAAAGCTTTGAGCCGATTTGTGAAGCCAGTCTTATTCTTTGCGCTTCGCCTCCGGAAAGAGTTGAGGCCTGCCTTGATAAAGTAATATAATCCAGTCCTACTTCAATAAGAAAACTCAGCCTTGAAATGATTTCCCTCAAAGGTTCCTTGGATATCTCCTTTTCCTTTTTGGTGAGTTTTTCTTCGGCATTAACAAAAAACTCAAAAGCAGTTTTTATATCCATGGATGACACCTCCCAAATATTTTTACCGAGTATTTTTACGGAAAGCGCTTCTTTCTTTAGCCGTTTCCCTTCGCACTCGGGACAAACGTCGTCGCTTCCGCCGAAAAAATCCCTCTGACCCAGTCCGTCGCACACGGGGCAGGCGCCATAAGGGCTGTTGAATGAAAAAAGCCGCGGCTCTATTTCGGGAAAAGAAAACTCATCTTTAGGACAGCTCCACTTTGAGGAAAAAAGTTTTTCTTCCGACAAAAATCCAACAGTCACCAGTCCCTTGCTGTAATCCAGGGCATGCTCCACCGCTTCGGTAAGCCGGCTTCTGTCGCTTGGCTGTACTTTGTCTATGATTATTTCTATATCGTGAGTTTTGTTTCGAGCCATACTTATCCTTTTGTGAAGAGAACGAATTTTACCGTCTACCCGCGCCTCTTCATATCCCTTGTTCAGGAAGTTATAAAGGTCCTGGTAGTATTCGCCTTTCCTCCCGCGAACTATGGGCGAAAAAATACTAACAAATCCGGCTTTTTCCCTGTTTGCTCTTTTTATGACAAAATCAACAATCTCTTCGGCGCTAAGTTTTTCTATAAGGTCTCCGCACACGGGACAATAAACTTTTCCCGCCCGCGCGTAAAGTACCCGTAGATAATCGTATATCTCGGTAAGGGTGGCCACCGTGGAGCGCGGATTTCTGCCGTGGGCTTTTTGATTTATGGCAATCGCCGGCGAAAGGCCTTCAATGTCGTCCACGTCCGGCCTGTCTGCCTGGCCCAAAAACATTCGGGCGTAGGGCGAAAGCGACTCAATGTATCTTCGCTGTCCCTCCACGAAAATTGTATCAAAAGCCAATGAAGATTTTCCGCTTCCCGATACGCCGGTAAAAACAATCAGCTTGTTTTTCGGAATTTCAAGACTGATATTTTTGAGGTTGTGCACTCTGGCACCCTTTATTTTTATTTTTTGTTCTTTATCTTCTTTCATCTTCTTTTTCTTTTCCTATATCTATAAAATTCTCAATTTTTTTGATTATCGTTTTCGGTTCTATGCCGTGCTTTTTGTTGTATTCCAGCTGTTTCTTCCTCCGCCTTTCCGTTTCCTCGATGGCTTTTTCCAGCGACATGGTCACCTCGTCGGCGTAAAGAATTACCCGGCCGGCCAGATTTCGTGCGGCCCGGCCGATGGTTTGTATAAGAGAGGTTTGGTTTCTTAAAAACCCTTCTCTGTCAGCATCCAAAATAGCCACAAGCGACACCTCCGGCAAGTCCAACCCTTCTCTTAAAAGGTTCACCCCGATAAGCACATCGAACTTTCCTTTCCTGAAATCGGTAAGTATCTCCGCCCGCTCCAAAGTTTTCACATCGCCGTGCATAAAACGCGCTTTTATTTTTTTCTTTTTCAAAAATTCGGCAAGCTCTTCGGCCGTTCTTTTGGTAAGAGTTATTGCCATTACTCTTTCGCCTTTGGCGGTCGTTTTATTTATTTCATCAAGCAAGTCGTCTATTTGGCTCCTGTTCGTGCCCGGGGTATAAACAGGCCGAAGTATTATTTTGGGGTCCACGAGGCCGGTGGGCCGTATAATTTGTTCAACAACATTGTCGGAAGCTTTGTATTCAAAATCCGACGGCGTGGCGGAAGTAAAAATAACCTGCCCCACCCTTTCTTCAAATTCCCCGAAATTAAGCGGGCGGTTGTCCAGAGCCGAAGGCAAACGCCACCCGTGCTCAACGAGAATTTTTTTGCGGCTCCTGTCGCCCTCAAACATTCCTCTTATCTGGGGCACCGCCAGGTGCGATTCGTCTATGATTGTTAAAAATTCATCCGGCTTGCCAAAGTACGAGAGCAAAGTGTCCGGCGCTTCGCCGGCAAGCTTGCCCGATAAGTGCCTTGAGTAGTTTTCAATGCCGTGGCAAAAACCCACCCTGTTTATCATTTCCATGTCTTGCTTTGTTCTTTTCTCCAGCCGCTCCACTTCAAGAAACATTCCCTTGCCTTCAAAATATTTCAGCCTTTCTTTAAGCTCTTTCCTTATTTCACTTACAGCTTTTTTCCTTTCCGGCGCGGGAGTAATAAAATGCTTTGGAGGAAAAACGAAAAGCTCCGAAAGCTCCTTGATTTCTTTTTGAGTTAAGGGGTCAAAGCGGACCAAGCGGACAATTCTTTGGCCGTCCAAAATTATTTTGTACCCGGTATTTTCCGAAGCGGGAATAAACTCAATTTTGTCTCCGCGAACGCGAAATTGTCCGCGGTCCAAAGTCACCTGGTTTCTCTCAAACTGAATTTTTACAAGCTGGCTTATAAGATCGCCCCTTGTAATAATTTGCCCCTTTTTCAAAACAAGGCTGGATTCCAAATACTTGCCTGGCACGCCGAGGTTGTAAATGCAGGAAACGGAAGCCACCACTATTACATCGTCTCGGGTGAGCAAAGCCGAAGTTGCCTCATGCCGAAGTTTGTCTATGCGGTCGTTTATCATGGCTTCTTTTTGGATGTAGGTGTCGGTAACCGGCAAATACGCTTCCGGCTGGTAGTAGTCGTAGTAGGAAACAAAATAACAGACTTTGTTTTCGGG
>CAZWRF010000037.1:0-5721 GCA_964636095.1 uncultured Candidatus Saccharibacteria bacterium
AAGCGGAATAAAATGCTCAAACAAAGGATGTGAATACAAAAAACCCCCGGCATAAGCCGGGGGTTTTTTAAAAAATTCTCTAACTTACTTCGGAGGTATCGGACATCCAACATAGTTCTCATCATGAGGTATTGCACTATCAGCACGGCTCTCAACCTCAGGAATGTATGTCACCATATCCGCTTCAAAAAGAGACATTATGGACCACCTGTACCAAAAAATAAAACATATCCAAGAAAAAAATATGGACAAAAACTCAAAAGCAGCGACCCAGGAAAAAAAGAAAGAAACTATGCACAAAAGAGCTCCTCTTGCATCTCCCAACAGCAAGTAATTCGCCAAAGTAATAAGCCAAATAATCATTATGTACAGACTGGCCGCCAGAAAAATAACCGCAAAAATAAAAAACATCCATCCATAGTATCTTTTCATTTTTTTGTTTCTCCTTTCTTTTTGAAGCGCTTGTCGTCCCGACCATATTGTTTTTTCTCCATCCTTTCTTTGAATTCCCGATCAAGCTCCACCAGAAGTAAGTTGAATATACAAGCCAAAGTAAACTGAATATCCAGCGCTTCTTCGGAAGGAGAACTTTCTTCATTCGTTTTCTTTTTTTTCTTCCGCCCAGATTTGTCCAATGCCTTCCTTGCCATAATGCCTGCTTCTATAGCCATACTGAAGGCAGTTAAAAGTTCTATATTACCAGAAATCGGAATAACGGATTTCCTCAAAACTTCCTCTACAAATTCCCCGATTTCTTCCAAAAGCTGGCCCGTCATTTTTGGCAGCGGCCAATATCCTTCTTCGTACTGGCTAACCCAATCGTCAACTTGTTTTTGGATACCCTTAAATTCCATGAAATTTTTCCTTTTTAGTTTTCAACGAAGCAAATTTTCTCTACTCTACCACTTGAATAGCGGGTGGTCAAGGAATAGAATATAAACATGACTTGGCAGGAATATTCAAAAAAACTACCGAAAATATACTCCCCAAAAGACCTTAACCTTATTGAGCGGTCTTTTGAGTTTGCAAATGAAATTCATAAAGACGAAAAAAGGCTTACGGGGGGACCATATATAGACCACCCGGAAGCTGTCGCCCTAAAAGTAGCCGAATCTCAGATGGATGCCCAAGCGGTGTCTGCGGCGCTTCTTCACGATACTTACGAAACTAATGAAGAGGCCATAAAAAAAATAAGGAAGCAATTCGGCGTGGAAGTGGCATTTTTGGTTGAAGGACTTTCAAAGGTCGCAAAGGCAAAATACTCCGGAGTGGAAAGAACCGCAGAATCAACCAGAAAGATGTTCATGGCCATGGCTCAAGACCTAAGAGTTATCATCATTAAACTTTTCGACAGGTTGGATAACATCGGCACTCTCCATATAATGCCCAAAGAAAAGCAAAAAAGAATAGCTATGGAAACCTTAGAAATTTACGCTCCCGTGGCCGACAGGCTCGGAATGAGCAACATAAAAGCCGAGCTTGAAGACGCCGCCTTTAAATACGCTTATCCGGAAGAATATGAATGGATAGTAAAAGAAACGAGAGAAAAGATTTCAGAGAGGAAAAAATATCTGCAAAAAACCGTTATTCCCATGCTTGAAAAAGAATTCACCAAAGAAAAAATTAAAGCAAGTACAATTCACCACCGGGCCAAACATTATTACAGCCTTTGGAAAAAACTTCTAAGGTACAACATGGATTGGAAAATGATATACGACCTGGCGGCCGTAAGAATTATCGTAGACTCCGTGGAAAATTGCTATGCCGTTTTGGGGATAATACATAAATTGTGGAGACCGCTTCCCGGGAGAATAAAAGATTATATTGCCCTTCCAAAGCAAAACGGATATCAAAGTCTTCATACTACGGTTTTTTGCGTGAACAACAAAATAACCGAATTTCAAATTCGCACACCGAAAATGCACGAGGAGGCAGAACAGGGTATTGCCGCTCACTGGGCATGGGAAATGGCCGGAAAGCCGACACAAATAAGCAAGATGCCTCACAAAAAATTCAACTGGATAAAACAGCTCAAGGACTGGCACAAAGAATTTGATAAAAACACCAGCAGTGAAAAATTTTTGGAATCTTTAAAAATTGATTTTTTCAAAGACCGAATATTTGTTTTAACTCCGGAAGGCGACATTATAGACTTGCCGGACGGAGCGACGCCGATAGACTTTGCCTATCACATTCATTCTGAGATAGGAAACTCCGCCGTGGCGGCAAAAGTGAACAACCGCATAGTTCCCCTTTCACACAAGCTGGAGTCCGGAGACATTGCAGAAATTCTTACTCAAAAAAATAAAAAACCAAATTTAAAAACTCTTGATTTTGCCAAAACCTCAACAGCCCGACACCAGATAAAAACACATCTAAGAAGACAGGGTTTTTTAGCTAAGCCGCTAGAGTTTAAAAAAGAATCGCCTAAAGCGGAAATCAACGTTGTGGTAAAAGAACGAATAGGAATGATAAAAGACATCAGTTCCATTTTTCTTTCCTTCAAGATAAATATATCCAGCCTTATAACCAAAGAGACGGACGGCCAATACGCATCAGCCTCTATAACATTCACCCCGAAAAACAAAGAACAGGTGGAGAAAATCGCCACCCGCATCAAAAATATAAAAGGTGTTGAAGAGGTAAGTTTCAAATACTAAAATTGTTCATCCAGTCGTCTCCTCCGTCTGTTTCTCCAAAATTATCACTGTTTTGCTGAAAATCCGCTGATTCTTGATTTTCAATTTCCGATTCTTCGTTAATTGAAACCGGAGCTTCTTCTTTGTTTCCAAGCCCAACTTTTGAAAGAAATGCGCCAAGCTCCTCTTCTGAGAAAAATTCTATAGAAATTTTCTTTCCGGGCCCGCGCCTTTCCACAAAAACCCTCGTTCCCAAAGCATCCGAAAGTTGCTGTTCAAGCTCACGCGCTTCCGGATCCGTTCTTTCTACTCTCATTTTTCTTACCTTACTTTCCGTTACAAGCTTTCTTGAAATTTCTTCTGCTTCTCTTACCGTCATTTTTCTGTAAATAATTTCTTTGTACAAGGAAATTTGATCTTCGCTTTGCTTGGACAAGCTCAAAAGAGGCCTTGTGTGCCCTTCGGCTATAAGACCTTGCCTTAATCCTTCTTTTATCTCCTCGGGGAGGCTTAAAAGACGAATTGTGTTCGAGACATATTCCCTACTTTTTCCCATCTTGGCACCAACCTCATGGTGCCTCATCTTGAACTCGTTAACAAGCTGGCTAAAAGCATCGGCCCGTTCGAGAGGACTTAGATCTTCTCTTTGAAGGTTTTCTATCAGAGCTAATTCTAGCTTTACTTTTTCCGTGGGCTCTTCTCTAATAATTACAGGCACTTGCGAAAGACCGGCCAATTTTGAGGCTCGCCACCTTCTTTCGCCGGCGATTATTTCATATTCCACAGACACCCCATACGTAGTTTCTTTTTCCTCTCTAGTAACAACCAGGGGCTGCAAGACGCCATATTGCCTTATGGACTCTGAAAGTTCTTTCAGCTTATTCTCTTCAAAAACACGGCGCGGCTGCATAGAATTGGGGCGGATTTTATCAAGCTCCACCCAAAAAATACCGCTTTCTTTTCTTATTCTTGGTAATTCGTACGCAGTCATAAATTAAATTATATACAAATTGAACGAGAGGTGCAAATTTTTATATGTGCCTCGGGTGGGAGTTGAACCCACATGAGTCTCCTCATACGATTTTGAGTCGTACGCGTATGCCAATTCCGCCACCGAGGCAATGTTTAAACTTTACAAAATTTAAGTTGTATAGTAAACCCCCGCAGGAACGCAGGGGTTGTTTTTTATATTTCTTTAAGTACTTCTTCAAATATTTTAAGACCGTATTCCAGGTCGTCTTTTTCAATCAAAATCGGAGGACATACTCGAATGACAGAATTTCCACAGCCAGCCAAAAGGAGGCATCTGTCCTGGGCTTTTTTTACAACGGCTTTCCTGGTTTCCGCACTGTGAAAATCGACGCCAAGCATCAGCCCCAATCCGCGTACTTCTTTTATTTTACGCGGGAATTTCTTCCCGATTTTCCGGAGACTTTCCATAGCATACTTTCCCATTTCTTCCGCATGAAAGATATTTCTTTGAAGAACTTCCAAATTGGACATAGCCGCCGCGCAAGCCATCGGCGCGCAGTGATGACTGCCGGAATGCATTCCCGGCTCAAGGTCGGGAAACTTATCAATATTGGCCACAACGGCTCCTATTGGGAGCCCGGCACCCAGAGATTTGGACAAAACTATCATATCCGGCTGTATGTCAAAGTGCTCACATGCGAAAAGTTTTCCTGTTCTCCCCAATCCGGCCTGAATTTCATCAGCAATTATATAAATACCGCGTCTTTTCAAATATTTAACAAGCAGATTGAGTCCGTTCTTGTTAGGAACATTTATACCGCCCTCACCCTGAACCGGTTCAAAGACAAAAGCTACAACGGGAGCATGGTTGATAATGCGTCCCAGTATATAGTCCACCTCGCTTTTTATGTCCTGCCACTTATGCTTGTCTGATGGCACAGAAAGCCTGCCAAAAGCACAGCTGGATGAAGCGGCCCATAATTGGGCAGTTTTTGAATTGGTTATACACTGCGTATCTCCATGCCTGCCGCCAAAGGCGTTTTTGAATGTAAGAAACGAAAAACGAAAATCATCATGATGACACGGAATAAATATATCCTCGTTCAAACTCTTTTCGAGGCGAAGCTTGGCATAGGAGGTGTGCTTTCTTCTAAATGAAATCTTGGCAAGCTTCATTGCCGCATTGAGCGCCGTTGCCCCCGAAACCTCCAACAAAACTTTTTTATTGAAAGGCATTATGCCTCCGGTGATTTCTATCAATTTCTTGGCCAGTGCCGCGCGAGAAACCTCGGCAAAGTTGGACCCCAAACGCGGAACTTCATTATAAAACGGCCAATCCGCGCTAATGCCGGAATACAAAGCACGCCGCTGGTGGTCCAAAAAATACTCCACATCCGGACAATTGTATCCGGTATTGAGAAGAGAAATCTGGCTCGTAAAATCCAGGAATTTTCTTCCTTCAATATCCTCAAACCAAGGACCGTTCAGTCCTTTCTTTATTACCGGACCCTCCATATCAACCGTGGTTGTATACACATATTCTTTTTCTCTGCTCATGTATTCTTTTGCGGTCTTTTTTTTCTTCATCATTCAACCTCCTCCATAATTATTCTATTTTTAAAGAATTTTACTTCTTAAACTCAAATCTAGCTTTAAAGTGCCTCAAAGGCAAGTCTTTCCCGTAAATGACGTCTACACCCGGGATTTTATCGCGGTTTTTGTAAAGCGCGCCTACGGCTTCGGCAACCGAGTCCAAATCCTGTTTTTCGTATCTTAAGCGCGGCACGGCAAACCTTACGTAGTTTACTTCGGGAAATTTTTCTTCTCTTGTTTCTTTGTGGTAAGAGCCAAAAGCAAAATATCCAAGCTCACAAGCCCTGTGCCCGTAATCCGAAAGAAGTTTTGCGGTAAGAGCTATGCCGCCGAAATCGCCCGGCTTCATTTTGGTATCTTCAAAAAATTTATTTATATCCAAATACACGGCATGCCCTCCAACCGGAGTAAGAATCGGCAGTCCATTCTTTTTCATGACCTCGCCAAATTCGCGAACCTGCCCCACCCTATAATCCAGGTAGTCTTCCTTCAAAACAGTTTTTAGGCCGACAGAAAG
>CAZWRF010000038.1:0-5506 GCA_964636095.1 uncultured Candidatus Saccharibacteria bacterium
CTTTTTCTTGCGGTTCAATATGAATATCGGATGCGTCCAGTGCCAAGGCTGAGCCCAAAAGCACTTCAAGTAATTCCGATACTCTTCTTTTTTCCTTGGAGTTTACTTTTGACATAAATTCCTCCTTCAATTTTTCAAAGCTCATTTGTTGAGAAATAACTTCCTCTACCCTTTCCGATGATATATCAATGATTCCGCGCGACAACTCAACAAAGGCGGGCACCTCTTTGTATCTGCTCCAAGCCTTCTTTAAGCTGTTTGAGGAAATTAAAAACGGCTGAACATCATACTCCTCCCTTAACTTTTTTAGAATGTTTTGAGCCGTTTTGTTGTTGGGGTCGTTCAGTCCGAGATCGATCTTTTTTCCCACCCCTTGAAAAACGGCCATTTTTGCCAAATGCGAATCCTCTTCCGGAACAAGCTTGAGATAATCCAGTTCAATGCTCATGTCACCCAAATCGGCGTACGGCAAATTGTATTTGTCGGCCAAGATTTTCGTGACCTCTTCTTCCTCCTTCTCGTGGATTATTTTCAGTTTTTTTAACTGTTGTTCGTCGTTAAATTGCGGCATTTTTTAGAATAAGCTATATCTTTATTTTATCCTATTATTGGATCATCCTCAACGTAATTTTTAAAAATGTTTTCTATCTCTTCCTTAAAAGATTGGCGAAGATGTTTTTCCGCTTCGGAAAAATTTTTAAAAGGACCGGCTGTAAAAAATCTGCTTTCCGGCCTGGCACTTATTTTTTCGGCAAAGGGCATTAAATAATCGCTACTTTTGTTCCCGCCGGCGGTTACCAAGGCTTTTACCCCTTCAACTGTTTGCCACAACAAAACATATAGATTTTGCTGCGGAATAAATGTCCGCACGTTTTTAAGTAGTTTGTAAAGAGCAGGTACTTCTATGGGTACATTGTTGGTTTTTTGCAGATCCTTGCTGTTTAGAAAACTCCAGGAAATGCCCGAAGACTCGTCAATAAAAGTGCGAGCCAGCATTCTTCCCGCAAGCTGGGCTGAAGAAGTTTTTTTATCTTTCTCAAGAATTTTTGAAACGATTCTTGATTCCGTTTCTCCCTCCGAAAGGGATTTTGCCAGAGAAAATGTTTCTTTTGTCACCTTTTCGGAAAAATTGTTTGTTTCCGTAACAAGGGCAGCAAAAAGAACAGCCGTTCTCTCTCTGTCGGCTTCAATACTTGGGTCGAAAATTTTTAAAATGTCAAAAATTTTGCCGGTGAGAGTTTTTTCGTTTGTTTTTATGAAAATTATTTTATCGCGGCTAGGAAAGCTTATATAGCTTTTGTATTTTTCCAGTTTGTCTTCATTTTCAAAAAAGCAGAAGATAACATCTGCTTCCGGCGGAAGCTTTTCCAAAGACAAATCTTCAAGAGAAAGTGTATTTTGAGGCAGGTCCACCACAAGAGAAACGTGACTGTCGTCTTCTTTAAACGATACTTCTTTTATATTGTATTTTTCTTTTGGTATTTTTATCGAAGTTTTTTGAGTAGGTGAGAGATTTTTTTCCTCTTTCAGTATTTCGGACCATTTCTTTCTGAAATCTTCCGGATCTTTCGGTAAATTTATAACAGGAACGTTTTTTGAAGCTATTGTTTCCTTCAGGACCTCTTTAAGAAGAAGCTCGTGCTCTTCAGGACTGGTGTCCAAAAGAATTCCAAAGCTTTTTGAGCTTTCTATGAGTGTTTTTATTTTTTCCAAAGTAGCTTCCATAGGTGCGTATGTGTTTTTAGTAGCATTTTAAAAAAGCTCATTCAATATTGCGGCGGGCTTTAAATTGTGTTTGGGTTTATAAAAATGTGGATAACTTTTGTGGGCTATTGACAAATTTAAGGATTTATGTATAATATGGGCAGGATAAAAATTGACAATTTAAGGCGAAAAAAGGAGGCCAAATATGGCTGGAAAAACAGAGAAAAAGGCTGAAAAATTGCACATTTTTAAAGACTTTTGGACACTTTTTATATACTACCTGCATTTTCCGGGTAGCACAGATTGGGATTAAGGAGGCCAACAATGAGACGATTTCTAACCATACTTTTGGCTATCTCTTTTATGATAGCAGTTGCAGTGCCGCTGGCCATCGCCGGAGGAGTGGTTTACCGATACCCTCCTGGTGTCGGGTACAGCAGATACGGCGGAGGAGTGCAATATGCACCGCCTTCCGGACACAGTATCTATGGCAGAGGATATTACAACAGACATCATGGAGGCTACTACGGTGGATATTATGGCGGTACAAATCGCCACACTTGGGAGACGGCTGCCGTTTTAGGCGGCACGGTTATCTTAGGCAAGGTCCTTGACGGAATCTTTGGCTCGCCAAAGACTGTGGTTGTTCAACAGCCTGCCGCCGGTTATGGCGGGTATGCCACCGGGCCCAACTGTAGCGGCCTGCCTACTCCGGGTGAGAGAAATGCCTGTGAGCAGGGATGGGCGCAAACGCAGAAACAAATCCAGGCGGAGCGCGAACAACGCGCTTATCAATATGGCCGTTCAGGCGGCACTGCCTGGTAAAAACAATTCAAAGGGCGGAGATTTATTCTCCGCCTTGTTTTTTTTGCTTCGAAAAATCAATAGCTTCTTTTGTTCCCTCACTCGTTTCGTAATCGCTCGCTCGGGGGCTTGCCCCGACAAGCGGGGCCTTGCAACCCACAAAAGGACCTATTATTTTTCTCCGCCGATTTACTAGAACAGGTTTCTAAGTTATATTTTTAGCATGGTTAAAACAACGACCAAAAGCGGAGAGGAAACCCGAGAACTGGCTAAGGATTTGGCCGAGAAAATTTTGGCGTCAAAAAACCAACCCAACGCACGCTTGGTTGCTCTTGTCGGCGATTTGGGCGCGGGAAAAACTACTTTTGTACAAGGATTTGCCAAGGCGCTGGGAATAAAGGAAAAAGTTGTTAGCCCAACGTTCGTTATTTTAAAATACTACAGGTTACATGTTTCATGTTTCAGGAATTTGATTCACATTGATGCGTACAGGATAAACGATTCAAAAGAAATAAAAGACTTGGGTTGGAAAAATATGGCCAAAAATTCTGAAAATATAATTTTAATAGAATGGGCGGAAAACATAAAAAAAATCCTTAAAAAACCTTATTTTTTGGTAAATTTCGAGCACGGCCGAACTATTTATGGTGAGCACGGCCGGACTATTGACATAAAGTTAATAAAGTAGTATAATTCCGCTTAATGAAAAAGTTACTCATCTTATCAAGTTTTTTAATTTTAGCGGCGGCAATCCTCATACCGAGGGGCTTTGCTTCGGCTTTGATTTTCAATAGTTCCCAGTATGTATATACCGCTCAGGCTCAGTACATAAATCAAACGTCCGCTACCCTCAAGGGGACGGTAAATCCCCAAAATTTATCAACGAAAGTTTGGTTTGAATGGGGACCGTCGGCAAACGGGCTTATTTACGCTACTCCCCCTCAGAGCATTGGCTCAAGAAACGCCAACATTGATTTTTTAGCAGGGGTAGGAAATTTAACGGCCAACAGCGTCTATTATTATCGGGCGGTTGCTCAAAATTCGGGCGGAGTTTTTTACGGTTCAACAGTAAGTTTTAAGACAAGCACATATGCAGGCTCCGGTTCATCTTCAAGCGGCGGTTTGTTTGGAAGTTCAAATACGACTCAAGCAAGCACAAAGTCCCCCGCTCTTTTGGCAATTGCCTTGAGCGCAGATAAGACAAAAGTGGACAGGGGGGAAACGTTTGTTCTTACGGCCAGGTACCAAAATATAGGCGCCGCTGATGCGGATAATGTTGTTTTGAAGGTAGAGCTTCCAAAAGAAATAGAGCTTTCAATGGCTGCACCCTACTGCTACTATCTGGATAAAAATTCTTTAGTTTTCAACCTTGGAAGGGTTGCCGCGGGAACTGACAGAGAAGTGAATATTCAAGTGCAAACAAGCGGCTCGGCCGAGTTTGGGAAAAAACTTGAACCGGTTGCCGCCGTTACTTATATTGATACGTCAAATTCTTCCAGCAAAGAAGTTTCCGACAACCTTGAAATTTCCGTTGTGAAAAAGGAACAAACAACCGCTCCGACCGCCGCGGTAGGCTTTCTCTCTTTGAGTTTTAACGTTTGGCTGATAATTTCCGTTTTCCTTAACGCTTTTCTGGTGGTATACATTCTCTATCTCAGAAAAAAGACAGGTCCGGGCGGTCCCAAACAAATACTTTAGTCCCCTAAAAAAACAGTTCGTTTTTTGCTATACTTTGGTGTAGTATGGCGAAAAGTTCAAAGAAAAAAACACTGGTTCTCTTGGATTCCCATGCTATTTTGCACAGGGCTTTTCATGCTCTCCCCAGTTTTACTTCTCCTCAAGGCGAGCCAACGGGAGCTCTTTACGGTTTTATTTCGATGCTTCTAAAAATAATAAAAGAGCTTAGGCCCGATTATTTGGCTGCCTGCTATGATTTGCCACAGCCCACTTTCAGGCACGCATTTTATAAAGAGTATAAAGCCAAACGTCCAAAAATGGACAATGAATTGAGCTCACAGATAACCAAATCGAAAGAATTTTTGGAACTTTTTGACGTGCCCGTATACGAAAAGGGTGGATTTGAAGCCGATGATGTTCTCGCGACAATTGTGGAACAGATAACAAGAGACAAGAAACAAGAAACAAGAAACAAAAACTTAGAAATTATTATCGTGAGCGGCGATTTAGACACGCTCCAGTTGGTTCAGCCGGGCGTGGGAGTTTATATGATGAAAAAAGGCATAAAAGAAACCATGCTTTACGGCGAAAAGGAGGTGAAAGCCAGATTCGGATTTGTGCCAAAGCTTCTTCCCGATTTCAAAGGGCTCAAGGGCGACCCGTCGGACAATATTATCGGTATTCCCGGCATCGGAGACAAAACGGCTGAAACACTCATTCAAAATTTCGGTTCGCTTGAAAATGTTTACAAAAAACTGAAAAAAAACGAAAAAGATTTTGAAAAAGCGGGTATAAAACCCCGAGTTGTAAATCTTCTAAAGGAAAACGAAGAAGAAGCTTTTTTCAGCAAGGCTTTGGCGGAAACAAGGAGCGATGTTCCTATAAAATTTTCGCTCGAAGATTCGGAATGGCATCCTGTATCAAAAAGAGAGGATATTGAAAATTTTTTGAGAGAATACGGATTTAGGTCTCTTCTGGAGCGTCTGTTTTTTCTTTTTAAGGAATCTCCGGAAATGGAAAAACAGAAGACCGAATCTTTCTCCGGAGGTTCAATCTCCAAAGAAAGGTTCGGTTTGGAAAAAGAAGCATGTCTTGCTTTCTGGCTTTTGGATTCTCGTCGTACAAATCCGAAAATAAACGATGTTTTGGCTTCGGTCGGTGCGAATAGTCTTGAAGAAACTCTAAAAATTCTTGAAGAGGAGATAAAAAAAGAAAACATGCAAAAACTTTTTGCCGATATGGAAAAACAGCTGATGTCAGTTCATAAAGATATGGAAAAAAACGGAGTGCTTTTGTATACAATCTATCTTAAAAAACTTTC
>CAZWRF010000039.1:0-5366 GCA_964636095.1 uncultured Candidatus Saccharibacteria bacterium
ATCTTTTATCCGACGAGCACATAGTAAAAAAGGTTCAATCCGGAGAAGCTGAATCTTTTAACATCCTTGTTGAGAGATACGAGTCTAAAATGATGCGATACGCAAGACGATTTCTTTTTGGCTATGAAGACGCGGAGGACCTGGTGCAAGAGGTTTTTATAAAAGCCTTTGTGAATATACAAAGTTTTGATACGTCAAAAAGGTTTTCTCCCTGGCTTTACCGCATTGCCCACAACGAGTTTATAAACGCCATCAAAAAGAAAAGCCGGGAGCCGGTGTCTTTTTTCAGTGTAGACACTATTCTTCCGCGTTTGGCATCGGACGAGACTGCGGACAAGAAAGCTCAAAAAAGAGAAGCACGCGAGGAAGCGGAAAGATATTTGGAGAAGCTTAGTCCCAAGTACCGCGAACCCGTTGTGCTTTATTATTTTGAGGAGTTAAGCTATCGGGAAATTGCGGATGTTCTGCGTATTCCCGTGTCAACGGTGGGAATTAGATTAAAAAGAGGAAAAGAAATTATAAAAAAATATGAAGAGCATAATAGAAAAAATTAAAAAAGGAGAAATAAAAATGAGGCCGAAATGGCACTTCATTCTTAAAACGCTTTTGGTGATCTTGGGCGCCGTTGTGGCTTGTTTGTTTGCTTTGTTTTTGGTGAGCTTTATTTTTTTCAGCGTAAGGGGAGCGCGGGGACCTCTTCCGGCGCTTTTTGCCTTGCCGTGGATTTTGGTGTTTTTGTCTGTGATTTTGATTGTGGTTTTGGAACTTTTGGTAAGATATTTTTCTTTCGGTTATCGCCGGCCTATTTTGTACACAGTTTTGGGCATTATCATTGTGGTAATGCTGGGCAGCATGCTTATATCAAGAACTCGGATGCACTATTTTTTTCTTGAAAGAGAGGAAAGAGGCGAATTTCCCATTATGAGGCCTCTTTACCACGGTTTTGGCCGGCCCGAACTTCGCGATTTCGGCCGCCCGGAAATGCCGGAACCCTTCATGCGCGACATTAGATAAATAAAATTTCATATGAAAAAATATTTGTCAAAGTACTTATCAAGGGTGCTTAAATACGCGAAGGTCCATAGGTTTATTTCCACAATAGTTCTCGTCATTGTTGTAGGCGGGGGGTATTTTGTTTTTCGCGGAATAGGAGGGAACGCGGCCCCCATTCAATATATAACAGCGGCCGCGCAAACAGGAACAATTGTTTCTTCAGTAGCGGGGAGCGGACAAATTGATGTTTCCGACCAGGTTGACGTGAAGCCGAAAGTGTCAGGAACAATAGTTTCAATAAGCGCAGCCAAGGGACAACAGGTAAAGAAAGGCGCTTTGCTGGTAAGCTTGGATTCGCGTGACGCCCGGCGGGCTGTGAGCGACGCCGAAATAGCGCTTGAGAGCGCCAAGATACAGCTGGACAGTCTTCCGGGTTCCGACGCGCAGTCTCTGGCTTCAGCCCAAAACGCCCTGGCGCAAGCCCAGCGCAATTTGCAGAAAGCGCAGGACGACTACGACAACGCGGGAAAAGACACCCAAGAGAATCTTACAAACGCCTACAATGACGGATACAACAACGTTTCCACTACTTTCTTCAAGCTCTCCGGCTACATGCAGGACTTGAAAAATATTTTGGGGACAGAAAACAATTCCAATAAATACGTGAGCTCGTATCAGAATATTTTAGGTACTAACTCGGCTTTTATTCAGAATTTTTTGGATAATTACGATAACGCGAACAACCTTTACAACACTACTTTTGCCTCTTTTTCCTCCGTTTCCCAAAACAGCGACGGAGACACTATATACAAGACCATAAGTGACACGCTTGATGCCGCGAAAGCCATTTCCATCGCGCTGGATAGCGCTCGCCACATGTATGACGCCATAACGGTGGGAAGCTACCACGACTATGCCATATCTTCCACCATTGATACCATGCAGCCTAAAATACAGAGCGACCTAACGGCGATTTATTCTACGATTACGTCTCTTCAGTCCTCCTTGGATACGATTGATAATACGATTAAAGACAACCCAGGTACCATAGAAGACGCGAAAATAGCCCTGAGTTCGGCGCAAGCCAGCCTGCAAGACAAACAAAACGCGTTAACCGACATAGAAAACGGTACTGCTTCTTTGAATGTAAGAACCCAGCAAAACACCGTGGCCCAAAAAGAAGCGGCTCTTGAAACGGCCCAGGACGACCTGTCCAACCATTATATAAGGGCTCCTTTTGACGGTACTATTGCCGCGATGGACGACACCGTCGGAGACTCCGTTTCGTCCGCCACAAACATAGCTACCATAATAACCAACGTTCAAGTAGCAAAGCTTTCTTTGAACGAAGTGGACATCGCGAAAGTACAACTCGGTCAGCCGGCCACTCTTACCTTTGACGCGGTGGACGGACTGACATTGACGGGAAAAGTAACCGATATAGATACCATTGGAACAACGAACCAGGGGGTGGTTACCTACGGCGTTATCATAACTTTGGATACTACGAACGACCAAGTTAAGCCGGGCATGACGGTAAATGCCTCAATCGTTGTAGGTACCACGCGAAACGCGCTTTATGTTCCAAATGCGGCCGTAAAAACTCAAGCCAACGGTACCTCATATGTTGAGGTTCTTGTAAACGGAATACCGTCGGAGAAAACCGTTCAAACAGGAGTCTCCAACGACCAAGTAACTCAAATTTTAAGCGGCATAAGCGAAGGTGATAAGGTTGTAACGGCCACTACGGGCGGAAGCTCGCAGGCTACTTCCGCTTCGTCCAATCCTACAAGGACAAGTATTCCGGGCGTGGGAGGAGGAAGCAGTTTCCGGGGAGGGGGCGGAGGAGGCGCCGTATTTTTTGCACGATAATCTTCATCAGAAACCTATGATAGAAATAAAAAATGTCGCTAAAATATATAAAAGCGGGGATGTTGAAACAGAAGCTCTCAAGGGCGTTTCGTTTTCCGTGAGGGAAGGAGAGTTCCTGGCCATAATGGGGCCTTCCGGTTCGGGCAAGTCGACTCTTATGCATATTTTGGGAGCATTAGACACTCCCACAAGCGGAGATTACTTTCTTGATGGTAAAAAAGTAAGCACTCTTTCCGACGAAGAGTTGGCGGATATTCGAAAAGACAAAATAGGCTTTGTGTTTCAATCATACAATCTTTTGCCCCGCGCCACGGTTCTTAGAAACGTGGCCCTCCCCCTTATTTACTCGGGCATAAAAAAGGAAGAGAGAAACAAAAAAGCGGAAAAAGCTCTTGCGTCGGCCGGCCTCACCAAAGAATATTGGAACCATTTGTCCAATCAGCTCTCGGGAGGGCAGATGCAGAGGGTGGCCATAGCCAGGGCTCTTGTGGACAACCCGGCAATTATTTTGGCGGATGAACCAACCGGTAACCTGGATACAAAAACGGGCGAGTTGGTTCTTTCTTCTTTTCAGGACTTGAATGAAGAAGGGAGGACAGTTGTTCTTATCACGCACGAGCGATATGTTGCCGAGCACGCGGAACGGATTATAAGTATCCGCGACGGTCTTGTAGAAGGTGACGAAAGAGTGGTCAAAAGAAGACGGGTTAACGGCCGCGATAAATAAACTTATGAAAATATCGGATTTATTAGAAGAAGCCTTCGCGGCGCTTACCGCGAACAAAGCAAGATCCGGGCTTACTATCCTTGGAATTGTAATTGGCATTGGTTCTGTTATTGCCATGGTTTCCATAGGCCAGGGAGCAAGCGGACAGATTCAGGCCAGCATCCAAAGCTTGGGTTCAAATCTTTTAACTGTGTCTCCGGGATTTGCCGGCGGGTTTTCCGGGTTGAGAGGAGGTAGGGGAGGGGCGACCACCCTTACGGTTGAAGATGCCCTGGCTATTGCCGCACAGGTTCCCCAGGTGGCGGCGGTAGCTCCGGAGGTGCAGGGAAGATACCAGATAGTCCAAAAATCACAAAACACGAATACGCAGGTTATTGGAACGGTGGACACTTATCCCGAAATAAGAAATATTGAAATGGAGTCGGGCGTGTTTCTTTCCGAAAGAGATTATTCTTCCGCCAACAAAGTGGCTGTTTTGGGACCCACCACCCGGGACGACCTATTCGGGGAGGGAGTGAACCCCGTGGGCCAAACAATAAAAATAAACAAAATTTCTTTCACGGTGATAGGAGTAACGCTTTCGAAAGGAGGCTCCGGTTTTTTAAATCAGGATGATGTTGTGTATATTCCGCTCACAACCGACCAGCGATTTCTTTCCGGCTCCGATTATATATCAAGCATAAGCGTGGAGGCCGTGGATGAAAATTCAATGGCTGCGGTTCAAGACGGCATCACGCAGCTTCTTTTGTCCCGCCACAAAATCGTCGACCCGCAAAATGCCGACTTCTCGGTAATTAACCAGGCCGATATAGTTGGCGCGGCTACATCAGTAACGGATACATTTACCGTTCTTTTGGCCGCTATTGCCGGAATTTCACTTCTCGTCGGAGGCATAGGCATTATGAACATGATGCTGACCACGGTTACCGAAAGAACACGAGAAATAGGCCTGCGCAAAGCTATAGGCGCCAAGAAAAAAGACGTTACGCTCCAGTTTTTATCCGAGGCGGTTATTCTTACTTTTTTGGGAGGAGTGGTGGGAGTTTTGTTTGGAGCGGGTATAGCTTTTCTTATCACCCGGCTTACAGGTACGGTTACGGCCGTGTCTCCATCATCTGTTTTGCTTGCTTTCGGAGTTTCCGCCGCTATTGGAATTATTTTCGGATATTACCCGGCCAGAAAAGCCGCCCGGCTAAACCCGATTGAAGCTCTTAGATACGAATAATTTTAAATTTAAAATTATAAGCTAATTTTTTTAAAAACATGAAGAAAAAATTTTTGATAAGTGCAATAGTGGCGGTGTTAGCCGTTGGCGGAGTATCTTTTTACGGAGGCATGAAGTATGGAGAAGGCAAAACTTCTCCCGGTAATTTTCAAAATATGTCTGCCGAGCAAAGACAGCAGATGTTCCAACAGGTAGCCGGAACGAACGGGGGACAGGCAAGGGCATTTAGGGGAGGAACGGACGGAACTGCCGGAGCGAATTTCGGCGGAGCGAGGCCTGTTTCGGGAGAGATTATATCACAGTCTGACGGAAACATTACTATAAAGCTTGCCGACGGTTCAACGAGAATAGTTTTTATCGGCGACAGTACAAAGATAACCAAATCAACCGAGGGAGCTCCAGACGACCTTAAGGCGGGCGAAGAAGTTTTTGTAAGCGGCACCCAAAACCCCGACGGCAGCTACACGGCGAATACAATTCAGCTTTCTCCTGCGGGAAACTGACCTCTTGTTATTGCCTGTTGACATTTTTTGTTCCATATAGTAGGAT
>CAZWRF010000040.1:0-5297 GCA_964636095.1 uncultured Candidatus Saccharibacteria bacterium
ATAAAAGCCCCTAAGTCGAGGCTTTTTGAAATGAAGCGAGCTTTGGAGGGAATCCAACCCCCATCCGAGATTGGCGTCCCGGACCTCGAGCACGGCTCACTCGCATATTTTTTATCTACATATATTGTAGCATGTACGAAATAAGTTCAGTTTTCTACCTCTTGGACCATTGGGGCGCCTTGCGGGCCTTCTTCAGGCCGAATTTACGACGTTCTTTCGCCCTGGGGTCTCTTGTTAAGAAACCTTCGCCTTTTAAAGTGGCTCGGAAATCCGGTTCATACTTCAACAGTGCCCGGCTAATGCCGAGCCTTATGGCCTCTGCTTGGGATTTTATTCCCCCGCCGTAAACTTTTACCGTAACGTAAAAATCTTTTGCCTTTTTGACAATTTTGAAAGGAGCCCGGGCCAGCACTTCTAGTTCTTCCGTCGGGAAATAATCACCAAAATCCTTGTCGTTTACGAGAATTTTGCCTTTGTCTTTGACGCCTTCAAAAATACGCACTCTGGCAGTTGAAGTCTTTCTTCTTCCCACGGCCTCAAAATACTTGTCGCTTTTCGGAGCGGCTTTTTTCGCGGTTGTTTTTTTTACGGTTGCTTTTTTTGCGGTTGTTTTTTTTGTTGGCATATTTACTCAACGCTTAAATTTTTTAACATTTCTTTCCTAAGCCTGTTCGCGGGAAGCATTCCTCTTACCACCTTTTTGAAAGTTTTTTCGGGGTCTTTGTCAAACATTTTTTCGAAAGGTATGGTTTTTTGCCCCCCCGGATATCCGGAATAAGTTTTGTAGGTTTTTTCTCTCATTTTGTTTCCAGTCAGCTTTACTTTTGAAATATTCGTAACTTTTACTTTTACCTCCGGCGCTATATTGGGCTGAAAAGCAGGGGTATTTTTGCCGCGTAAAATTATCGCCACCTCAGTGGCAACTCTCCCGATTGATCTATTTGCCGCGTCTATTTCGTAATTCATAATTCGTAATTCAAATCTATACAAACTCTATTACCGCCATGGGACTGGCATCTCCTTTCCTGGTTCCCATTTTTATAATGCGCGTGTATCCGCCTTTTCGATCGACGTATTTGGGTCCTATTTCTTCCATTATTTTTTTCACCGATTTGGACGAAAGCTGGCGAGCCAAAAGACGTCTCGTTGCCAGTGTGTCTTTTCCGGCCTTTGTAACCAACTTCTCTATTTTGGGCCTTATTTCCTTAGCCTTGGCCTCGGTGGTTTTTATTTTTCCGTGCTCAACAAGACTTTCCATAAGCGATTTTCGGAGAGCTTTCCGGGGGTTTGTTTTGCGGCCCAGTTTTCTGCCTTTTGATTGATGCTTCATTTTGTTATTTTAATATCAATCCGAAGTTGCCAAGCGCGCGCTTGATTTCGTTTATTGCTTTTTCGCCTACTCCTTCTATCTCGGCAAGGTCTTCTTTCTTTTTTCTGGCCAATCCTCCCACGGTCCTTATACTTGCTTTTACGAGAGCGTTTTGAGTGCGGTTTGAAAGACCCAGGTCTTCGATTCTTGTTTTAAGAAAGTCTTGTTCTTCTTCTTCGGCATCTTCGTCTTTTTCTTTCTCTTCTTCGGCTTCAATTGTTTCTTTCTCTTTCTTCACCTTGCTCTCTATCACTTCCCTTTGCTTTGCCTCCGCTTCTTCCATTATTTTTTTGACGTCCTTGTCCGAAAAATCAACCACTGCGCTAAGCTGTTTTATTAAAATTTTTATGGAGTTTTCCATGGCTTCTTTGGGGGTAATACTACCGTCCGTTTCCACTAAAAATCGAAGCCTGTTGTAGTCAGTTCTTTCTCCTACGCGCATGTTCTCCACCTCATAGTTTACCCTTCTCACGGGCGTAAAAATGGCATCCAGTATCATTACGCCTGTTTCTACTTTGTCTTTTTTCAAAACTTCGCGGGGAACATATCCAAGTCCTTTTTCTATTGTTATCTCCATCTTGAGCTTGGCTTTCTTGTCCGTAAGATTGGCTATTTCAAAATCTTTATTCAAAACTTTTACCTGTGCGGGAACTTTAAAATCTTTGGCAGTAGCTTTCTTTGCGCCCGTCACCGACAAGGTTGCTTTTTGGGGTTCGTCTCCGGAAAGATCAAATTTTATCTGTTTCAGGTTTAAAAGTATCATAACCACATCTTCCTTAACTCCGGTTATTGTTGAAAATTCGTGATTAACCCCGTCTATTTTTACCGTGGTAATGGCCGCGCCCGGTAAGGACGAAAGAACCACTCTTCTTATGGCATTGCCCAGAGTGTGGCCGTACCCCGCATAAAGGCCGTCTATTTCATATACTCCTTTGTTTCCCTCTTCAAGAACAACACGCGGCTTTGAAGGTAAAATTATTTCGTAATCTGAATCTAGCATATTTTTAAATATTAAAATTAATTATCGTGAATAAAATTCCACTATTAAGTTTAAGTTTATATCCCTTTTAACTTCGTCATCATAAGGTTCTCTTACAACCTCGGCTTCTCTTTTTGTTTTATCCAGCTTTATCCAGTCGGGAGCTTCGAATTTTTTAAGAAAAATGTCCAAATCAGCAAACGCCTTTCTGGCGAGGCTTTCTTCTCTTATTGATATCTTATCACCTTTTTTCACTTTTAGAGAGGGTACCGTTACTCTTTTTCCGTTTACGAGCATATGCCCGTGGCTTACAAGCTGTCGGGCGGAGCTTCGCGAGCGCGCCAAACCCATTTTGAAAACAGCATTATCGAGCCGAGACTCTAAAAACTCAACCAAAGCCGCTCCAATATTCGAACCGCCGGTTTTCATTGCCTTTTTTACATAGTTTACAAACTGTTCTTCTTTTACGCCGTAAAGAAACTTAAGTTTTTGTTTCTCCTTAAGCTGGAGTCCGTACTCCGAAACTCTTCTGGGCCGCTTGGCTCTTACGCCCGGCGAATAAGGTTTGCGAACCATGGCGCATTTTGGCGAAAAACACCTTTCCCCTTTCAAGAAAAGTTTCTGACCGGACCTTCTACAAGTTTTACATTTTGTGTCTGCCATAGCTTATATTTAAATGTTTAAATATTTAAATATCATTTCTATACTCTTCTCGGTTTTTTAGGCTTTGGACCGTTGTGCGGAATCGGTGTCGTATCTTTTATAGAACTTACATCCAGTTTTGCTCCTACTGTCCGAAGGGCCGACTCTCTTCCCCCGCCGACTCCACTGATACGGATGTCAACCTCGTTTACTCCTATCATTTTCGCCTTATCGACAATAAGTTCGGAGACTTTTGACCCGGCAAAGGGTGTTCCTTTTTTTGCTCCCTTAAAACCAAGGTTGCCGGATGAGGCCCACATAATTACGTTTCCGTCTTTATCGGTGAAAGTTACCCGCGTGTTGTTGTATGTGGCTCTTATATAAATAATTCCCGTGCTCAGTTTCTTTTTGGGCAAGCGAGAAAGAGCGCGGTTTTTCATTTCTCCACTAAGTCCTCCTCCTTTCCCTTTTACAATTCTCTTTTTTCCCATGTTATTTATAGTGAGCTTGTCGAGCTACTTCTTCTCTAGCTTGCGCCTTCCGCTGGTCATTGTTACTCGAACATTGCCGCGCACCGTCCGGGAATTGGTTTTTGTCCTCTGCCCTCTTACAGGCAGCCTTCTGGCGTGCCTTGATCCGCGGTAAGATTTTATTTCCTTCAATCTTTTTATATTGCTTGAAATCTCCCTTCTTAGGTCTCCTTCGATTTTATATTTCTTGAATATGTCCCTAAGCTTGTTAGACTCTGCTTCGGTAAGGTCTTTCGTTTTTTTGTCCGGAGAAATTGACGCTTCACCTAAAATTTTCAGGGCAGTGGTTTTACCCACCCCGTAAAGATAAGTAAGGGATATTTCAAGTCTTTTGTTTTCCGGTAAATCCGTGCCTAAAATTCTCATAATTTATTTATAGTGAGCTTGTCGAACTAACCTTGTCGCTGTTTATGCTTTGGGTTTTTCTTACAAATAACAAAAACGCGGCCTTTACGCCTCACCAGTTTACAATCTTTACAAATTTTCTTAACCGATGCTCTTACCTTCATTTTTGTTTTACATTCTTTTAATAATGCGTCCCACGCCTCCGTACTGGCTAAAAACCACTTGCACTTTATCGCCGACAAGTACTTTTATCCTGAACTTCCTCATTTTTCCGGAAAGGTGAGCCAAAGCTTCTTCCCCGGTTTCGTCAAGGCGCACTTTAAAGGTGGTGTTGGGTAAAGCTTCCAACACCGAACCGTTGACAATTTTGATATTTTCTTTTGTCATCTACAATTGTACTCAATAAATAGTAGCAAAAACGCCTCAAAAGTGTCAAGTATTGAGAATTTTCGCTTTTTTTATATGGTCTCTTTTTCTATTGATATTTTTGATGGGCTTGTGGGGAAGAATTTCCACCAAAAAGGCTTGAAAACAACGGATGCTTTGTCTACCGCCGGGAAAGACTTAAAAACTTCTTCGATATTCTTCGGCTGGGCAATTAGCGCGTTTTTCAAAACATCTTCTTCAACCGTCCAGACAAAATTGGCTTTCCCTTTTATTTTAAAGACAATTACCTGGCCCTCGTCATCGTAACTCACAAGCGAGAAATCCAAATCTTCTATATTACCGACCGTTACTTTTCCCGCGAACTCATCGCCCAGGTATTTTTTGACGAGAGCGTTTGTAAGCTCTTCTTTCGGTATGAGAAATCCCAAAAGATTTCCCGTTTCTCTCATTGTAAATTTCGGATTTTCCTCCGTCCCCGCGGGCATGTTGGCGCTTTTGTCTTCGATAAAGTTTATTTTTAAAGCATTTTCGTAAAATAAATAATCGGCAGGCGCTTGGGCGCGTATTTTTTCTAGAAGATTCTTTTTAATGGATGTCTCCAGGGCTTCTTTCATTTTCACACGATTGTCTTCTGAAATTACCGGCAAAACACCCTGAAATCCACCGTCTAAGGGAGTTTTTGTTTTTGCGTAAAATTTGTCGTAACGCGGAGACCCTTCAAGGCCCGGGATTTTAAAACTTGCCGAATCGGTATTGTATTCCTGTCCCGGTTCATCAGCCTGAACAACAACATCAATTGAACTGGGAATAATTTCCCCGTTTTCTATTTTGGCTCCGGGAACGGTGATTCTTTCATTTGTGCGATATATTTTCCCGCTGTCGGATTCAAACCTCGTGTTGGCAACAAATGTTTGTGATTGCGAACTGTAGGCGTTGTAGACGGTTATTTGGCCACTGGCTTTTGTGCTTACCTCTTCTGTGCCCACGGCATCAACACTGTTTTCCTTGGTAACACTTGTTTCCATTGTTTGATAGGAGGTATCAA
>CAZWRF010000041.1:0-4976 GCA_964636095.1 uncultured Candidatus Saccharibacteria bacterium
AAAATATAATATGGGAATAGACGTAATTTTTGCCATTATCGTTTTAATAATGTCGGTTGTAATCCATGAAGTATCCCATGGCTATTCGGCGTATCTTTTGGGCGACCCCACGGCCAAATATGCCGGCAGGCTTACCCTCAATCCTTTAAAGCATTTGGACCCGATGGGTTCTATCGTTGTGCCATTAATAACTTATCTTCTTGGCGGTTTTATTTTTGGCTGGGCCAAGCCGGTGCCTTACAATCCTTACAATCTTAAAAATCAAAAATGGGGACCGGCAGTAGTCGGCGTTGCCGGACCGGCGGCCAATTTTTCGGTGGCTCTTGTTTTTGGCCTTATTATTCGTTTTAGTACAGGTCTTTCTCTGTTTCCTGCCGCTTTTTTCAGTATAGCTTCAGCTGTTGTTTTCATTAACCTTCTTCTGATGGTTTTTAACTTGGTTCCCGTGCCGCCGCTTGATGGCTCAAAGGTTCTTTTCGCGGTTTTGCCCTACAAGTGGCGCCGGGCGGAAGTTTTTATGGAGAGGTACGGACTTTTCATTCTTCTTGTTTTTATTTTCTTTTTCTTTCAGTTTCTCCTGCCAATTATAGATTTTTTGTTTAAGCTCTTAACCGGCGCGGCTTTTTAGCCTGCGTTGGGCTTGCATTTTACTTTAAAAGAATATAATGTATTATCTTAGTATGGCTTTTTAGCTATGCTTTTTTGTGAAAAAACATGTCCACGATAAATCAGTTGGTAAAAAACAAAAGAAAGAGGCAGACAAAGAAATCAAAATCAGTGGCTTTGCTGCGCGGGTTCAATGTGCTTAAAAATAGGCCGACGGGCTATTCTTCTCCTTTCAAGAGAGGGGTTTGCCTCAGCGTTAAAACTACTACGCCCAAAAAGCCGAACTCGGCTCTTAGAAAAATAGCCAGAGTCCGTCTCACGAACGGAATGGAAGTAACCGCTTATATACCCGGCGAAGGCCACAACCTTCAAGAACACTCGGTGGTTCTTTTGAGGGGAGGAAGAGTAAAAGACCTGCCGGGCGTGAGGTATCACATTGTAAGGGGTATTCTGGACACGGCCGGTGTTGATGGGCGAAAAAAGAAGCGTTCAAAATACGGTTCAAAGAAGGCCAAAGGAGGAGCCGCCGAGTAAAATAAAAAATGAGACGTAAAGTAAAAAGCAAAATAAAAAGAAGCCCGGATTTTAAATACGACTCTCTTGATGTTGAGCGTTTTACCAATTACATAATGGAAGACGGTAAAAAAAATGTTGCCAGAAGAGTTGTGTATTCTTCTTTGGATGAAATAGCCAAGACGACAAAGAAAGATCCTATTGAAATTTTTGAATTAGCTTTAAAAAACACAACTCCTCTTATGGAGGTAAGGTCCAGAAGAGTCGGTGGCGCGAATTACCAGGTGCCGAGAGAGGTTCAGCCCGACAGGGGAACGATGCTGGCTATGAGATGGATAATACAGGCCGCGAAGGCCAAGAAGGGCCAGCCCATGCACAAAAGGCTTTCGGAAGAATTGATATTGGCTTCAAAAAACGAGGGAGATGCCATTAGAAAGAGGGAGACGAGCCACAAAATGGCCGAGTCCAACAAAGCATTTGCCCACTTCAGCTGGTAAACATGGCAAGAGAATACCCAATAAATCGTATACGTGACATAGGCATCATTGCTCACATTGACGCCGGAAAAACCACCGTTACCGAACGGGTGCTTTTTTATACCGGAGTATCCCACAAAATAGGAGAAGTTCACGAGGGCGAAGCGGTTATGGATTGGATGGAGCAGGAGAGGGAAAGAGGCATCACCATTACTTCTGCCGCTACCACTTGTTTTTGGAAGCCCACCTACCTTGAAGAAGCACAAAAAACAAAAGAAAACGAATACAGGGTAAACATTATTGACACTCCGGGCCACGTTGATTTTACCGTGGAAGTTGAAAGATCTTTGCGGGTTCTCGACGGGGCGGTTGTGGTTTTTGACGGAGTTGCCGGCGTTGAACCCCAATCGGAAACGGTGTGGAGACAGGCCGATAAGTACAAAGTTCCTCGAATTTGTTTTATAAACAAGCTGGACCGTATGGGTGCCAGTTTTGAAAAAAGCTTTGTTTCAATAAAAGAAAGGCTTACGCCCAATGCCGTTGCTATGAATATTCCCATAGGTCTTGAGTCCGACCTCAAGGGAATCATCGACCTTTTAACCATGAAAGCCGTTTATTTTGAAGGAGACCACGGTGAAACTTTGAAATTGGACGAAATTCCCGAATCTTTCAAAAAAGAAGCCGAGGATTATCGCGCGGTAATGCTTGAAAAAATTTGCGAAACGGACGACTCGTTAACTGAAAAATATCTTGAAGGAAACGAGGTGAGTGTTGAAGAATTGAAAACGGCGCTTAGAAAAGCCACTCTGGAATACAAGCTGGTCCCGGTTTTTTGCGGGTCGGCTCTTAAAAACAAAGGTGTACAGCCGATGCTTGACGCGGTTGTTGATTTTTTGCCGAGCCCGGACAATATGCCTCCCATCGTGGGAACCAATCCAAGAAGCGAGGAAGAGGTAACGAGAGTTCCTGAAGACGACGGGCCTTTTTGCGCTTTGGCTTTTAAGCTCCAAACCGACCCCTATGTGGGTCAGCTGAATTTTTTCAGGGTTTATTCGGGCACTCTTTCTTCGGGTTCATACGTTTTGAATACAAGAACCGGCAAGAAGGAAAGAATAGGCAGGATTTTGCGCATGCATGCCAATCACAGGGAGGAAGTAAAAGAAGTTTATAGCGGAGATATTGGCGCCATAGTCGGCCTAAAAGACACTCGCACGGGAGATACTCTTTGCGACGAGGCCAATCCTGTTATTCTTGAGGGTATTGAGCCGCCGGAGGTGGTTGTATCCATGAGGATTGAGCCGAAAACAAAGCAAGACCAGGAAAAAATGAGCCTGGCTCTTCATCGGTTGTCGGAAGAAGACCCCACTTTCAAAATAAAAACGGATGAGGAAACTTTGGAAACAATAATTTCCGGTATGGGCGAGCTTCACCTTGAGGTTTTGGTTGAAAGAATGAGGCGCGAATTCAAGGTGGATGCTAATGTCGGCAGACCGCAGGTTGCCTACAAGGAAACTGTTACAGCAGAAGCGGAAAGAGAAGGAAAATACATCCGGCAGTCGGGCGGACGCGGACAGTACGGACATGTGTGGCTTCGGGTGAGTCCGAAAGAGAGGGGAGAGGGCTTTGAATTTGTAAATTCCATAAAAGGAGGCGTTATTCCGCAGGAGTTTATTCCGGCGGTGGAGAAAGGAGTGAAAGAAGCCATGGAAAAAGGAATTGTTGCGGGGTATCCCTTGGTTGATATGTCGGTTGAGCTTTACGACGGTTCTTACCACGATGTAGACTCTTCCGAATCGGCTTTTAAGATCGCCGCCTCAATGGCGCTGCAGGAAGCGTGCAAAAGTGCCAAGCCGGTGATTCTTGAACCGGTTATGAAAGTTGAAGTTGTTGTTCCCGAAAAGTTTCTCGGTGATATTACTGGCAGCTTAAATTCCAAGCGCGGCCAAATTGAGAAAATAGACGACAGAATGAATCTCAAGGTTATAGACGCCAAAGTTCCTTTGTCCGACATGTTCGGATATGTTACCGCTTTGCGTTCGCTGACGGAGGGGAGGGGGACATTTAATATGGAATTTGACCACTATGCAAAGGTACCGGAGAACGTGGCCGAATTAATCAAAGAAGGAAAGAAATAAAATTGACCTAATTAACCTAATTTTTAATTGACCTAATGGACGAAGGAGAAACCCAAGATATTCCGGAGGGAGATTTGTTTTCCGAAGAAACATTTAAGGATACGCTGGACCTTGATTCGGACGCGGATGTATCTGAATTACCCTTGTAGCTATTGACCTTTTTGAGGGTTTTTGTATGATAGTATTATTGCTTTGTTTAAAGCTTTATTTTATTATGTAATTAATATTTGAGTCGTTTTTAAAATTAGCAATTATAAACAATATAATTATTTAAAATAACATGGCAGAAAAATTTGAAAGGACCAAGCCCCACGTTAATGTAGGCACCATAGGCCACGTTGACCACGGCAAAACAACCCTCACAGCCGCTATTTTGCACGTATTGAATTTGGCCGGCATGAAGGTAAAGATGGAGGACGTTAGTCAGATAGACAACGCTCCGGAGGAAAAAGAGCGAGGTATTACAATCGCTTTGCACCACGGAGAATACGAAACTGAAAAAAGGCACTACGCCCACATCGACGCTCCCGGCCACGCCGACTACATTAAAAACATGATTACAGGCGCCGCCCAGATGGACGGAGCCATATTGGTGGTTTCGGCTGCCGATGGCGCCATGCCTCAGACGAGAGAGCACATTCTTTTGGCTTATCAGGTTGGTGTGCCTAAAATAATTGTTTTTATCAACAAAGTTGACCAGGTGGACGACCCGGAGCTTATTGACTTGGTTGAAGCGGAGATAAGAGAACTTTTAACCAAGTACAAGTTTCCCGGCGACGAGGCGCCTGTTATCAGAGGCTCGGCCTTGAAAGCGCTTGAAGCTAAGAGTGTTGACGACGAAGCGGCCAAGCCGATAATGGAATTAGCCAACGCCCTGGACGAATACATTCCCGACCCGGTTCGCGAAACGGACAAGCCTTTTCTTATGCCGGTTGAAGACATTTTCTCAATTGAAGGAAGAGGCACAGTTGTTACCGGAAGAATTGAAAGAGGAAAAATAAAAGTCGGAGAAGAGATTGAGATAGTGGGTCTTAAAGACACCGCCAAGTCCACGGTTACCGGAATTGAAATGTTCAACAAGTCTTTGGATGAAGGTATCTGTGGCGACAATGCCGGTATTCTTTTGAGGGGTCTCAAAAAAGAGGACGTTGAAAGAGGCCAGGTGTTGGCAAAGCCCGGAACAATCACTCCCCACACGGAGTTTGAATCGGAAGTTTACATTTTAACCAAGGAAGAAGGAGGAAGG
>CAZWRF010000042.1:0-4727 GCA_964636095.1 uncultured Candidatus Saccharibacteria bacterium
GATTATTTTTTTAAGAAGCTCTTTTCTCATTTCGCGGACATCTTTTATCATGTCATAGTATTCATTTTTGCCGGTTTTGGCGCCGGAAAAGAAAAAGTGCTCTTCAATGCTGACAAGATTCATAATGGCAATGGATAGGTCCTGGTCGGAAGAAAGGTCCATTTTGTCGGCCTTTTTCATGTGGTCGGCTTTTTCTATAAACTCATTTAAATCTTTGAAGGGGTTTTTGCTTTGCATATTAAAAATTTATTTAATTAAACCAAAAAATAAAAAATAATGCTCATTATTATAAGGGGCGCTATGGGCATTAGCACTTTTTGAAAAGGAAAATGCGCCTTGTTGTCGTTTTTATTTTTCATGTGTTCGTAAAGATCGGCCCCAAACCAAAAACCGACGCTTCCTACGACCGTGCCGATAATTATTTTCGGAGGCAAAAGGTTTATAAAGTAAAGGGGTACTACTACAATAATGTAGTAGCAGGCCCAAACAACAAAATTTCTCCACATAAAATGAACCTTTTTTCTGTCGAGCCAGTCAATTGTCCAGTAAATCACGGAAACGACAAGGCCTCCTATCCAAAGGCCGGTAATGGAGTCGTCTATCCCCAGCCAGCGAGAAAGACCTATGCCCGCCCCCACCGCCACCGTACAAATGGGGCACACGGCCAAAGCGCTTTTTGCCATAAGTAGCATGGAAACCAAAACAGAGAATGCAAACAGAAAAATTTTTTTCATGGCAAAGCTTGCGGCCCTACTGGCCGATTTTTGATTTGAAAAAGTTTATAATGTCCACGTCGCCCACGTAGCACTGATGCCCGTCCCAAAGGAAAGGCACGCCGATGGAGTCGGTAGGAAGGCCGCACGCGGCGGCTCTCTGCGCAAGCTCCTGGCCGTTGGCCTGATTGTAGAAAACCTCTTTTTCCGGAAAAGAAATTTTGGAATGCAGATCGTTGTCACTTATAAACTGGTCAACATTTGCGCAGTGAGGGCAGCCCTCGCCGTAGTAAAGAACAATGTCCTCATTTTCTGCCGTAGACGCGGGCGTCGCCGGAATTCTATTCATGTATAAATAAACCATCGCGCCAACCGCGACTATAACAAACAAAATTGCCGGTAAAGTTGCTTTCTTCATAATTTGTTTTTAATTGAATTTAAGTATAGCCCAGCTTGAAGTTTTTTTCAATTTCAAATATCTTTATTCTCCAAAATTTGCTGCAGTTTCCCTTTTATTTGATTCAAGTCAACCGGACCTCTTTCATGGTCTTTTATGTTTCCTTCGCTATCAATAATAACCGCTTCCGGCATTGAAAAACCCTCTATCGACTTGTAAAAAGAATCGTCCGGGTCGGAAAGAAAAACCAAGCCGCTTTTCCCCACACCCAAGCCGTTCAAATAATCATCGGCTATGGACACAGGCTCGGCCCTGTTTATGGCTATAATAGTTATTTTGTCTCCAAGCTCTTTTTGCATTTCAACAAGAGCCGGAATATCGTCCTTAGAGAAAGGACACCACGAAGCCCAGGAATACAAAAGAAGCGTCTTCCCTTTGAAAGACGTGAGAGAAATATCGTTCTTGCCATTGTCTTTGAGAGCAATATTGAGATTTTGTTCAAATTCGGAAGGAGTAAAAATACTTGAAGATGAGTTTTTGCTTAAAAAAATCTTCCACGCGAAAAAGCACAAGGCAACCACCGCGACGGCAGATATGGCTAAAATTATTTTTCTTGAATTTTGAAATTTTAAACCAAAATTTTTCATTTTTATTTTTTAATTTTAAATTTAACGAAGCGCTTATCCTGTCCAGTAGAACAGCATAATACTGAAGTCATTCAGGTTTACCGTGCCGTTTGAATCAATGTCCGCGTCGGCATCGCTTGTGCCCCAATAGGCAAGCAATATGGAGAAATCCACTATGTTTACTTTGCCGTCTTTGTTTATGTCGGCCCTTAGAGAAAAATCGGGCGCGGGTTCTCCCCCGACTCCGAGAAACGCAATTCCGCTAAAACTACTTTCAGCTTGCCCGGCAAGAACGGACCTTGCCTTTACTTCATATGTTCCGTTTTTAAAAGAAGATGTGTCAATGGCTATTTGCCAGGTTCCCGTGGATGTCGCCGTATATTCCTGAGCAGAGCCTACGGACAAACTGTTTGTTTGAGGCTTTACGTACAATTCAACACTGCTTCCCGGAACAGCCTCACCAGAAGCTATAACTTTGTCGCCCGCATTTATGGTATTTGTATCCAACTCTACCGTGGGAGGTATAACGATGCCCGCGATACTGTTGTTGGTTCCCTGGCCCAGCGTTATGGTGGATGAATAGCTTGCGGATTTGCGCTCCTTCGAATCAACGGAGTAAACAATAAAAGTATAAGTGCCTCTCTCCAGCATATTTATTGTATCGCTGAAACTTCCGTTGTCTCCGGACACCACTCTGCCTACTTCCGAACCGTCCTGCAAAAAGACAACTATGCTCTGCGGATACGACCACCCCGTAAAAACCACAGAAGCAAGATAAAGGTCCTGGCTTCCCCCAATAATGTTGCCGCTCTGTACGTACGGACTGCCGCCGCCTCTTCCGCCGCCTCCCCCTCCGCCGCCTCCCTCTCCGCCGGCAGGCTGTGTAGGCGTAGGTTTTAAAGAGAAGGAGATAACATAATCATCGGTGTGAACATAGCCGTGAGCATCGGCGCATCTTACGTAAAAACTGTAAGCAGTACCGTCCTGAAAACCCGTAAGAACCACCGCGTGAATGGTGCCGCCGGTGGTTGTGAAATATCCGGTCATAAGGCTGTATTCCACATCAGACGTGGTGGCATACCGGCAATTGGCGTATTTATTGGTGCTTAAGGAAATTTCTATCGTGGAATTTCCCGCCGCTATCTCTCCGGAAGGCAATCCGTTGTATCGTATGGGCGGCAGGGCTATAATAGGCCCCACCGTAACCGGCAAAACAACCGCTATCATTGTGTTTTTGATGATGATAACGGAATCAAATTCATCTCTTGCTTCGGCAAAAATTTTATAGGAACCGGGAGTTGCCGGGTTTTGAATGTATTGATCTCCTGTTTCGCCGTACACGGCATTGTCGCCGATTTTAATGCGGACTATCTCGCCCGCCCCGATGCCGGAGGTTGAGTTCAAAGTGAAAGTTATTGAGCCCGACACTCCCGAAACAACCGACACGCCGTCGTCCGCGGCGCTTGGCGCCGGAGCCAGCGGCCGGTCAACAAAGGAACCGCCGGAGTACACGGCCAGGTCAATGTCCGTGTAGTCGAGGCCGGAAGGGATACTGAATTTTCCGTCTTGGGGAGTAATGATAATTTTCCCCGACGCGGGAACGGCATAATCAAGAGTAAACTGAATTGTGTGGTCGGAAACCGCGGAAGGAGCAGAATCGATAATCGTATCGCTAAAATGGGAAAAAGCCCCGGCATACGCGGGTAAAGATAAAAGAGCAAAAATTACGGCTAAAAATTTAAATTTCATTCCCATTCTGGAAGATTTACTTATTTGCTTCTTTTACGCATCGGAAACCGACGGCATTCCCTACAAAGGAAGGAGGCACTATGGCGTTTACGGCATATTGCCCGGCATCGGACTGGTTTCCCCAAAATCCTCCGCGAAAAATGCCGCGGGTTTCTTCTTTGTTGACCCAAAAATAATCATTGAAAAAAGCGGCATCCGGATTGTTGAAATCGGTTTCCAAAACCATGCCGTCGCTGTCAATGCTTGAAACATAGCCTTCGCCGGGGAGCTCTTTGCCGTTGTACTGGCCCCGGTAAATAGTTTCGCTCACCCACTCCCAAACATTGCCTATCATGTCGTAAGCGCCGGCGGGAGATACGCAGGCCGAATGCGAACCGGCAGGATCGGGACCGTTTGCCCCGGCATTGTTTACGTTGCAGTCGTTCGCTCCCCAGTTGGAATTTTTGTCCGGGGTGCCCAAAGAGGCATAATACCATTCTTTGTTGGTGGGGAGCCTTTTCCCTGCTCTTCTGCAGGCAAGCTCCGCCTGGGACTGGGCTATGTTTCTCCAGGGAATGGCCCCGCTAACCGAAACAGGCAGGCAGTCGGATAAATTGAGATTGCCGTCGGTTTGCTGTTTGTTTTGAGGGTCGCTATAAGTGCACTGTTTCGAAGTTGATTCTTCGTATTTGTCTACACAAAAACCGCCGCCGCTATCCGACACATAAACCATGTCGTCGGGGCAAAGCTTTTTTTGCTGGCCGGAAAGTATTAGTGAGCCTACCATGGAATTTTGTAAATTACTGCGGTTGTCAAAAGCGTTTATGGACAACGTGGCCAGAAAGATAACAACTAAGGGTACAAAAAACCAGCGAATTATTTTCATGCTTTAAGTTTACGATTTAATTTTTTGCGCCTAAAATCCCAATAAAAATTCAGGATAAGCAAAGCAAACAAAGCTCCGCTTGTGGCCGAACCCAAAACCGCGGTCCTTTGGAAGGCGGCAAGAATTTGCGTGTTTTTTTCAAGCGAGGACTCGTATTCAAGAAGTTTTTGCTCTCTGCCGTTGAGGTCTTGCTTCTTTTCCTCCAATTGCTGGTTGAGAGAGTTGTAAGGGTTGGAGTTCACTCCAAGGCTGACTCCGACAAGTTCGGCCAAGTTGTCTCTGGCAACGGTAAAACACGTTTTTGAGGAAAGAGCGATGAAAGAAGAAAAGAACAAAAAACTGAAAGCCAAGTCGGCCAGAAGATAAATATGCGTTTT
>CAZWRF010000043.1:0-4403 GCA_964636095.1 uncultured Candidatus Saccharibacteria bacterium
TTTATCTTGGTTTAGCAGCAATTTTCTGCGGTCTTGCCGTTTCAATAAAATGGACCGGGCTGGCGGCAACGGGCATCATATTTGTTGTCCTTCTTTCGGAAATTTTTCAAAAAAAACAAAAAGTAAAGGGAGCCGCCATCACGTTTCTCTTTATACTTATTTTGGGGACGGTAGTTTATGCCATTCCTTTCGCCGTTCATTTCGACATTCTTAAAAATTTCGACCGCCAAAATTTCCCAATGGAGCAATTCTCCTACGGAAAAGAACAAATACGGCGCGCCAACGGATTTTTACAAAAATTTGAAACATTAAACACGCAAATGATGACGGCCAATCTTCTGGGGGGGTATGAAAACCCCGACAGCAGCCCCTGGTTTGAGTGGCCATTCAACAAAAAACCTCTTCATTACGATACAAACATTTACTTTGAGGGAAACATGGCACTTTGGCTTCTTGTCGCCGCTACCATATTGGCAACCCTGACCGGAATTTGTTTAAAGAAAAAATTGCCCGGAGAGAAGAAAGTTTATTTTATTCTTCTTTTGGGATATTTCGCCAATCTTCTTCCGTTTATATTCGTCCAAAGGACCACTTTTATGTACCATTATCTTCCCGCGCTTACGTTCGGCATTATACTTTTGGCATATTGGCTGAATATTTTTAGAAAAAGAGCAAGACCGGTATTTGCTCTTGTTTTAATACTTATATCCGTTAATTTTCTCATCCTACTACCCCATTCCTTGGGCTTGACTTTTTAGAATTTTATTGTTATAATTTAGCCAGGAAACTAAAAGGTTTTTTACGTTTATATACTTTGACAACTTAAAAAGGAGGTTTGTTATGAACCCGATATTTTACGGATTAACTGTACTAACCGTAGGAGCTGTAATACTTCAGGGGCTACGAAAAGTAAAAGCGTCCGATCCCCCGCAAGTGGGAATAAAGACATTTCTGGGAAAAATAACCGGGAACATCGCTAAGCCCGGCTGGCACTTTTTTCTGTTCTATCCGTATCTTCAGGGTTTTATTCCCGAAAGTGTCCAAACAAGGGATTTGAATCTTTCAAAAGAAAAAATCCGAACGCCGGACCAGGCAGAGTGCCAATTGTCCGGAAAAATTTCTTGGAAGTTCGACGAGGAACATCCCAGAGAATTTATAAACAGCGGGGGTGACAAAGGAGTTGCCCAAAAACTGGAAAATATTTGGCAAGGGGTAATCCGCGAATGGGCTATCTCGGCCGTTGGCGGACCACAAACATACATGGAGTTCCTGTCCGCAAGTGAAGAAGCCGTGGATTTGTTATTAAAGTCGATAGTTCGAGATTCTGTCAACAAAATACCGACGGATATCCCCACCAGCGTCCTGCTGAAATATTTCAAAAAACCCTTCAGCGGAAAACCCACAGAATCAGAGAAAAAAAAGTGGGGAGCAACGTGGCAAAAGCTGGAAAAAGTTATTCGGCAGGAGATTGCCGACAATAATTATAACTACAACAGCATTAAAGAACTCGAGGAAGCGGTAAAAAAAAGGCAAGAGGCCATAAAAGCAGTCCGGCAAGGAAGAGGCGAGTTCAAGAAAAAGGAGTGGGGTATTATTATCCAGCTTCTCAACTTAACCGAACTGGAACCGCTCGGGGAATTAGCCAAAGCCATGGAGCTTGAGGCCAAGGAACTCCGGGAGGAAGCGGCCGACAAGAGAGAAATAGAAAACTTTCGCAAAAGAAGCAAAGATCTCCAGGGAGACAACGAAAGAACAGTTGAGCAAGCCGACGAGATCGTTTTTGTAGAAAGAGGGAAAGCCAAAAAAGAAATAAAAAAACTGGAAGTTTCCCTTTCTCCCGAAACAAAACCGTTTCTTGAGGGGTTGCTTAAACTTCTAAAATAACAAGGAGGCGTTATGGCTGACAAAAAAGCAGAGGCCTCCGGAAACGGAGTGCCCAAATGGACATGGAAAGTCCTAATTTGGATATCAGTTGCAATCGTTCTTGTGGCAAGTATAAACAACAAGAACGTTCTTAAACGGCTTCACGGAATCCGAAGTCAGAGTATTTGGCTCCAGGATTATCGGGGAAGATTTATACCCGAACCTATAAGAGTTCTGGAAAACAGCCCGAAACAAATACGGGTTCTCCCCTTGGAATACAAAGGAAAATCCACCTGGTATTTGACCAAGAAGTACGAGGTGGGAGACGAGATGATTCTCCGGCGAATTCCGGGAAAAAAATGGAACTATGAAGGGTACTGGATAGACAACAAAGGAAATTATCTGATACGTTTAAATGTAAACAAGGCCCGGACAAAAGGAGTAGGACTAGTGTACCTCACAAAAAAGGGAAACAGAGTTAGGTTAGACCTCGCTCCTTAAACAAAAAAACCCTCGCCCAAGGCGAGGGTTTTTAAAATGCCGTCGGAGGCCAAGCGGGAGGATTTGCGGGTACGCCTCCGCCAAAAAAAGTGTTTATTATAATAACAACAACAGCCCAAAAACCAACCATAAAAAGCAAAACAACAAGCCCCCAAACGATGAAGGCCTTGGCTTTTTTCCTTTTTTCCGTGTCACCGCCTGAAGCTATGAATTTTACTACGCCATAAATGAAAAAAGCGACGGTAACCGTCATTATAAGCGGAATAACATAATGAAGCGTTATGTTTTTAAGAAGACCAAAAAAACCGGCTATTGTTTGAGCGGTCAAATACATACTAAAAGCTTCCTACAAAATTCATAATAATGATTACAATTCCCCAAACGGCAAACATAATGAACAACCCTACAATGCCCCATACAATGTGAGATTTACCTTTCTCTCTTTTCTCGTCGCTGTCGGCATTCAAGGCAAATTCCATAAGACCGTAAAGGAAGATGGCAATAGCCAAAGCAAAAATAAAGCCTATGAACGGCCACACCGCTCCGGCTAAAATTTTATTTATAAACGCTTGCATTTGAGCCATGTTATAAGTAGGGCGCCGGCGGCAATTCAATCGGCGAATTGGCGGCATCGAGGCCAAAAGTTTGGACAAGAACGGCTATAAGTCCCCAGAACGCAACCAAAACAAAGAGGCCAAGGATGCCATATATTATGTAACCCTTGGCCTCTTTCATCTTGTCAGTGTCCCCGGCTGCCGCGATGTACTTCACAACACCGTAAATAAAAACAGCGATGGCGATTGTCATCAAGAGGGGTGCCAGATAATTACCAAAAATATCTTTGGCAATGGTAAGCACGTGCTCTATGGTAGCACCCGACTGAGCAAAAACAACCAGTGGGGACAATAAAGAAGCCGTGGATATTAAAGAAACAAATCTTGTCTTTTTAGCCACAACAAATTCTCTAACTAAAATTTTTAAAAACTAAAACGTGGTCTGCGGAGTAATCGGAGTAGTGCCGGAGCTTATACCGAAGGTGTTAGCCAATACTGTAACAAGGCCCCAGAAAGCAACCAATACAAACAATCCAATGATACCGTAGATTATGTACCCTCTCGCCGTCTTCTCTTTTTCCGCGTCTCCACCTGAAGAAATGTAGAGAACAATACCGTAAAGGAATACCGCAATAGCAATCGTCATCAACAAAGGAATGAAGATGTCGACAATATTGTGGATTGTCGTTAAAATGTTCTGAATTGTACCCTGGGCTGAAACCAAAAAAGGAGTAAGGGCGGCAACAAACGGCATCAACGGATAAGCCTTTCTTAACTTTCTCATGAATGAATTAATTTTAAATTTTAATATTGTTTAATTCGACCTATTGAAATTTATAAAGAATTGATGAACGCTACAACGGCCACGGCTATTGCATAAGCCCCCAAAAGTATTACTGCCCCAATAATCGTCCAGAAAAATACGCTTCTTGCCTTTTTAAGCTGCTCCTCGTTTCCCCTTGCCGTTACAAAAAGAAAACCGGACCAAATTATAAACACTACAGCCACTATCCCTCCTATCTGCATTATTATATTGGCAATGACTTTTATAAAATCACCCAATGTCGGCGAGTGAAGGGGGTTGGTTACTATCGCAGCCTTTGCTATTTTAAATAAATCAAATGACATTATAGGGATGTAACAAACGCTACAACGGCTAGGGCTATGGCATAAGCTCCCAAAAGAACGAAAGCCCCTATTATCTTCCAGAAAAAAACAGTTCTAGCCTTTTTTACCTGCTCTTCGTTGCCCCTTGCCGTTACAAAAAGAAAACCCGCCCAAATAATGAATATTACCACTACTATTCCGCCTATCTGCATTGCTATGTTGGCTAAGTCTTTTATGAAATCGGCCAACGATGGGGCATTTGTGGGCCTGGCTAAGGCAGCCCTCGCCGTCTTTGAAAAATCAAACAGCAATACACTTATTATTATAGGATAAGCCCATTTTTTAATCAAAGACCCTATTTTTTTACTGTGGATAAAC
>CAZWRF010000044.1:0-3703 GCA_964636095.1 uncultured Candidatus Saccharibacteria bacterium
GTGAAAAATTATCTCATTTTGTTTTTTGCGGTATGTTTTTTGTTTGTTTCTTTTGTTCCGGCCGTTGCCGAAGATAAAAAACCGGAAACGGGCAAGAAATATTCTTTTGTGCTTACAGATGGATATTATCAGGAGAAAGGCCATCAGCCTTATCATCTTATGGACGGAAATAAAAAACAGTATTTAAGGCTGGGGAACGAATTCCATTTGTGGGTTCATTTTAAGGTTCTGAAAGAAAGTCCGTGTGACGACCGTTCGGAGACCGGCTGCACCGCGCTTTTTGAATCCGTGGACAGCGCCGGAAAAGTAAGAGAATTATTCAAATGGAAAGATAGGCGATTTAATCCCGATGAAAAGTTTTCTTTTTCGTTTCCGGGATACATATCACGGAAAACGGCTTACGGCGACGGCTTTATTCGTGCGAGATTTTTAAAAGAAAATGAAGAAGTGTATTCGTACGAAATTCCAATAGAAATATTGAAATAAAAAATAAAACCCCCGGGCGATTTTCGCCTCGGGGGTTTTGGTTGGCCTCCCACAGCCAAACTTTTTAATATCTCAAAATTTTTACATCCGCTTCTAGCGGCCACACAGTATCTATCTCATACTTTCTCGCGGGGCACCTATACATGCGGTGTAGGCCGGTAAAAACCAAGCTCTTATCATTCCTAAGTTCATAGCAAATTGCCACAGGGTTCGCATCCAAGCAGCTTCCGCTAAGAATAGCGTGGACCCTTTTTGGTTTGAGCAGAGAAAGTTCAGAGGAAAGCATTTTTTCAACTTTGTCGATATCCTTTTCACATACCAGAAAATAGACATGCTCATACTCGAGCTCATATCCGTACGCAATAACAAGCCCTTTCTTTTCCTCGAAATTTTTCGGAATAACGATATTTCCCATCACAGCCTCCTTTTCAAAAAGTTATTATTTTTCAATCCTTAGCTTTTTTGAATATATCATATCTTTCTTGACATGTCAAGGCAAAATAAAAAACCCTTGGCCTTTTGGCCCGGGTTTTTGTTTTAATATTTTTTTATAACTATCAGTCCGCTTTTGAATTTTTTGTATTTTCTTTTGGGGCACTGCTTGAATTCGTGGATACCGACGAAAGTCAACCGTCTGTTTCTTTCAACCTTGTAGCAAGCGACGAGTCCTCCGTTGCGACAGCTTCCCTCCAACATGGCATGGACCATTCTCACGGGTTTTTGCTTGTAGTTCCCAAAGCGCGAAAATGTGATGTGGGCGGGCATTCCGTTTTTTATCCCGAAAGTTTCCCAATCACTCAAACAAGACACTTTGTCCCAGAATTCGTCATAATTTTTATACCCCAACTCAAACCCCCGCGAAAGGACCAATTTTTTCTGTTCTTCAAAATTCTTTGGTATTTCCACCCCAATCCCTCCTTTCCTGAATGTTTTAAATAGCCTTCTTGTAAAAATAAAGCATATATCTTTGTGTTTTTCAATAACCGCGAAGCCTCCAAAGGGGCTTCATTGGAGAATGTTCAACTATGTATATTTGATGAGGTGCGTCATGAGGTATTGAATTGTGTTCTTGCGCCAATATGTTAAACAATATCCCGCATAGTGAAATTGTTACTATTAGAACTGTTAGAACCGTCATGGGAATTCTGATGGACCTTTGGGTCGCAAGAAAAGCCTTTCCGAATTTTCCCATGTAAAATGGTTTGCATTAGGGTTTTTTTCTTTTTATAATAACAAAAGGGATGAGGAATCGACCTTTTCCCCAAATTTCCGGAGGTGAGGGGCGCGAAAGTGCCCCTCGCTTCTATTTTAACGCCTATTTAATGAAGAAATTGTCGGCAGGGTGTGCATTGGCGGGGGCGATATCCACAGAGTTATGCACAGGCCATAAAAGTTGCTCTGCGTAAAGATTTTTAGGGCGAGAGCCCCGTTTTTTGTCCACAAGTATCTACAGCCCCGACAAAAAACCACAGTTGACAGCATTTTGGTTTTTGATGTATTCTTGTAGCAGGCGCGGCGTGTGTATATCTAAATATACAGGCCGTTTTTTTGTTGGTATAATATACTCATATGAAAAACTCAAAAAAAGATTATTTAATAGCGGCGATCGTAGGCTTTTACACAGCGCTTCTTTTGCTGCCGACCTTTAAAAACATAAGCGTAAGTTTCGGGTCTCTTTACATCATCTTGCTGTTCGTTATTCCGGCTTTGTGGATGATAGGCCTGGCCCTGGCCCGTTTTTTGGGTCGTTTTTTGGCTGTTTTCAACCAGCTTGGAAAGTTTGTGGTGGTGGGATTTGCCAACACGGCAATTGATTTCGGCGTCCTCAATTTTCTCAGCATAGTTACCGCACAAACGAGCGGGTTTCTTATCGGCGGAGTGAACTTGCCGGGATTTACCCTTGCCGCCCTTCACAGCTATTTTTGGAATAAGTTTTGGGTATTCAAAAAGTCCGGCGAACCCAAGCAAAAACCCGACTACAGTGATTTTTGGACTTTTATAGCCGTGGTTGTTGTAGGTGTTTTCATAAACGGAGGAATAATTATTCTTCTTACCACTTACGTAAATCCTTTGTTTGGCTTGTCTGCAGGGCGCTGGCTGAACGTCTCCAAAGTGGTAGCTACCGCCGTTTCCCTGATATGGAATTTTGTCGGCTTCAAATTTTTGGTCTTCAAGCCGAAAGCTAAAAAAGCGGAAGTTGAAATGCAGACAAAAACCGCCTAGTGTGCTAGTTTAAAGCTATGCGGGAAGTTATCTACAGGCGATACAGGCCTCGGAAATTCAGCGAGGTTTTGGGGCAGGACCATATTGTGGGTCTGCTTGAGGTGGCCGTAAATAGCAAAAATTTTTCTCATGCCTATCTTTTCTCCGGCCCCAGAGGCACCGGGAAAACAAGTGTGGCAAGGATTTTGTCGGATGAAATGGGCTGCCATGAATACGACCGCCTTGAAATAGACGCGGCTTCCTCAAGGGGCATAGATGAAATAAGGGTCTTGCGCGAAGGCGTTCACATGAGCCCAATGAAGGGAAAAGTAAAGGTGTACATCATGGACGAAGTACACATGCTCACCAAAGAAGCATTTAACGCTCTTCTAAAAACTTTGGAAGAGCCCCCGGCACACGCCGTTTTCATTTTGGCCACCACGGAGCCGGAAAAATTACCCGATACGGTGGTTTCCCGGTGCCAGCACTTCGCTTTCAAAAAATTACCTGAAGATATTTTGCGCTCCTCTGTAATAAAAATTGCTAAAAATGAAGGCGTGGAGATAGACGAGGAAACGGCCGGGTTGGTGGCTCTTTTCGCTGACGGCTCGTTTCGGGACGCATTGACCATGTTGGACCAGATTTTGGGTGGAGGCGGCGGAAAAATTACAGGAGAAAAAACAAGGGAGCTTTTGTCGGCGCCCTCCGGCGAATTGATACGGGATTTTGTTTCGGCTCTTGTTGAAAAAGACAGCGAAAAAGGCCTTGGGGTGATTGAAAAAATTATGGAAAGGGGAGTGGGCGTTCAGCTTTTTCTCAAATTTGTTTTAAGGGATGTGCGGGCGCTTCTTATACTAAAGCTGTCGCCTCAAAGCGAAGGTAAGCTCGTGAAAGTATTGGGACAGGACGAGATAAATTTTCTGAAAGCTAAAAAAGAGCAAATTTCCGTGAAAGAGCTTGGTTTTACCTTGATGCTTCTTCTTGAAGCATACGACAAAACAAACCGCGCTTATCT
>CAZWRF010000045.1:0-3502 GCA_964636095.1 uncultured Candidatus Saccharibacteria bacterium
TGAGAATATCAAGGAACACAAAGGCAACTTTCAAGGCCATTGGAGAGAATATACACACAGGGAAATGAGGGATATTTTTGAAGATTTTGAAATCCTGTGGCAGGACAAAAACACGTTAAAACAGTCAAATAAAATTTTAGTAAGAAAAACCCATCAATAATGTTTGACGGGTTTTTGTTTTCAATAGGGTATTCCTGCTTTTATAATTTCTTTAATTAATTTGTTGCGATAATCTCCTATTTGTTTTGGAGAAAGATTTGATGTGCCTACAAGGCAAATGGATCTGTCTCTTGGTCCTTTATACCAGAATGTTTCCGGCATTCTTATGTCCCCTTGAGTCTTGTCTGCATGGTTCATATCCAGATAAATATCATATTTTCCGTCCAAAATGGCCATATCTGTTGTTATAGGGGTTCCCGGGAAGGGAATATACGTTCCAATGTCTACTCGATCGGGTTTGTTTTCAAATATCCATTTGCGGGTTTTTCCCATTGTTTCCATTGTTTCTCCCGGCAGCCCCAGAATAAGCGACGCCTTAAACTTTATTCCCAGTTTCTTGCACCATTTTAAAACTTTTGTATCCTGCTCTATCGTCGTCCCTTTTTGAACATTTGCCTTTATCTTATTGCTGGCACTTTCAACGCCGACCAAAACTTCAACAAGGCCGGATTTTTTCATTCGCCTTAAGTATTCAAAGCCTCCTTGCTTTATCAGGATGTCTGTTCTTAAAAAACATCTCCACACTGCGCCTATTTCCTTGTGGTATTTTTGCATTACCTCAATAATTTTGAGCGTCCTCTTTTTGTTTATAGGAAGAATGTCGTCGTAGAACATTATTCCGGTAAATCCCATACTGTAGCATTCTTCAAGCTCTTCAATAACAGTTTCAACCGGGTTGAATCTTATTTTACTGCCCCACATTCTTCCTATTCCCGATTCGCAAAAGGCGCACCTGTTGGGGCATCCGCGCGATGTGAAGAGTGTTGCAGTAGGATGTTTTTTACCCGACTTGTCTTCAAGAAATGCCCGGTATCTCCAGGCAGACTTCCGGCATGGTTTGATAAGCTTGCTCAAGTCCCTTGAAAACCGGCTGTATATTATCTTTTCACTTGGTTTTGCTTCGAGTATTTTTTTAAGGTCTTCTTTGTTGTTTATCTCGCCTTTAAAGACCAAGTCAAATCCCAAAGAGGACAAGTGCTTGTCGGTTTGGGTAAGAGCGTGTGAGCCACCCAAGACCGTTTTTCCTTTTCTGTGTTTTTTTATCCAGCGGAGTATGTTTCTTATTTCCATAAGCTGGGCTGATGTGCCGCTTACAAAATAGTAATCACATTCGGGGATTGTTTTGTATTCATCCATTGATGTATCTCTGTAAGCCGCTTCGTGTCCGGCGTCCTCAAGGGCGGACCATATATACCAAAGACCTAAAGGAGGGTAAACCATGGGGTCGGTAAGAAACGTAGACTTGGGCCATATTAGGGCTACTTTCATTTTTGTTTCCTTTCAAAGTGCTGTTTTTGCTTTGATTAAATTTACCACAGGCCTTTATATCTTTCAAACCCCGATGTTATACTGAAAAGATAAAATTATGAAAGTTTTATATCTATATTCGGGAATGCGAGGGGACAAATTTAAGGGGAAAATAGGCGTGGATTATCCCGACACCCAGTTTTACGGCCTCAATCACCTGAGCAAGTTTGGCATTGATGCCGAGTTCAAAGAGCCCCAAAAAGCGCTTGGCTTCAGATTGCGCCACTTTTTAATGTATTTTACCGCCCGGAAGTACGATGTTGTTTTCGGCTCTTCCATTTTATACATGGCATTCTGGAAGAAATTTATTCCCACGAAAACAAAATTTGTTTTATTAAACATCAGCCTGGGAAGAACAATAGCCGCCAACAAGCACAAATTTTTTAAGCGAAAAATTATTTACCGGCTGCTTAAAAGCATAGATGCCGTTGTGTGCCTTACAAATATACAAAAAGAATATTTGGAAAAAAGCGCGCCTTTCTTTAAGGGTAAAGTTTATGTTGTGCCTCTTGGGGTGGATACAATCTATTACAAGCCGGCATACGAAGGCAGAAAAAATTATATTCTTTCCGTCGGCAGAGACAACGGCAGGGATTATAAGACGGTAGTGGAAACGGCCCGGCTGGTGCCTGAAGAAGAGTTTCATATTGTGTGCAGTGAAAGAAACATGAAGAGTGCGGAAAACGTTCCCGAAAACGTGAAAATTTTTTACGATCTTCCGTTGGCCGAAGTTACCCAAAAATATCGGGAAGCCAAAATGCTTCTTTTAATTACTCACGATGACAATTTTCTGGACGGCTCCGACTGCTCCGGCCAAACCGTTTTACTGGATGCCATGGCCTCGGGTCTTCCTGTAATTGCGTCAAAGAAAAAATACCTGGCAGATTACGCGAAAGACGGAGAGGAAATTTTACTTGTTGATTTTTATAGCCCCGTTAACATAAAGGAGAAAATAAATGTTTTAAATAACAGCGGTGAACTTAGGCAAAAGATCGCCGCAGCAGCCAGAAAAAAGGCAGAAAATGAATTATCAACCGAAAAAATGGCAAAAAAACTTGCCACAGTTTTTAAAAATGAATAAAGAAAAAATACCAATTTTAACTGAAGATAAATACTGGGGGAAAGCCACGGCGGAAGAGTTTGAAAAAGCGCTTCGCGTTATAGACGAGGAGGGCTGGGACAAGTTTCGCAAAAAATACGAAGGCAAGTTTGATTTTACTTTCGATGAAAACAGAGCCGACTGGCGCTTCAATATTCCCGTAGATAAAAATTTCATAGTCCTGGACACCGGTGCCGGCATGGGAAGGACGGCCATCCCTTTGGCCAGGGTGGCAAAAAAAGTGGTCGCTTTCGACACTTCTTTTTTGAGGATGAAATTTTTAAAAAAAAGAGCGGAAAAGGAGGGGCTTGGCAATGTGGAAGTCTTTGTAGCCGACCTTTTCAACTTGCCTTTTGAAAAAGAAAGCTTTGACCTTATTGTAATGAACGGGGTGCTTGAATGGGTGGGGGCTACGGACAACTTCAAAAATCCGAAAGAAGCGCAGATTGAAAGCCTAAAGATATGCAAAAATTTGTTGAAGCCGGGCGGGTACCTATATATAGGAATAGAAAACCGGTTCGCCCTGGCGTATTTGAAGGGCGCAGACCACGGCGGGCTGAAGTTTACAAGCTACATGCCGAGGAAAATAGCGGACGCGTATAGTCGGGCGCGGGGGAAAGGAGCATACAAAACTTATACTTATACTAAAAGAGGATACGAAAAGCTTTTGAAAGAAGGAGGGTTTGATAATGTTGATTTTTATCTTCCATATCCGGGGTACAATCTTCCCAGAATTGTGGTTCCTTATGAAAATTTGAATATTTTAAAGTACGTTATAAAAATTCTTATGCCGTCTTCCGGGTTTAAAAGAAAGCTGGCCAAAGTTCTTGTCGGCGCGAAGCCCCTTTTAAAAATTTACAGAAAATTTTTTTTCAG
>CAZWRF010000046.1:0-3479 GCA_964636095.1 uncultured Candidatus Saccharibacteria bacterium
ATAAACTTTTACTTTGTCCCCGTACTTGCTTTCAAACACGCCGATAGCTCCCGCTTTTTTTGCCTCTTCAAGGGTCATTTCTTCAAATGAAACGGGCAAGTTTTCTTTTATTTTTTCATTTATCAAATCCTCAACTTTCTTTTTTTCTTCGTCGGTAAGTTTTTCCGGGTGCGAAAAGTCCAACCGGAGACGCTTGTCGGTAATATTTGAGCCTTTTTGCCCCACATGCCCGCCCAAAATCTGTCTTAGAGACGCCAGGAGAAGGTGAGTGGCCGTGTGAAGCCTTGTGGTTTGCTCTGTTGAGTCGGCAAGCCCGCCCTTAAACATTCCTGAGCTTGCCGTGCGCGAAAGCTCCTGATGTTTCTTAAATTCTTCTTTGAATCCTTCTTCGTCGACTTTAACATTATTTTCTTTGGCAATGTCCAAGACAAGCTCAAACGGGAACCCGTATGTTGAATGCAACACAAAAGCGTCTTTCCCTGAAATTTGTTTTTTGTCCGATATTATCTTTTCCAGCATCTTTTTTCCAAACGCAAGATGAGAAATAAAAGTTGTTTCTTCGGTGCTTATGACTTCAACGATATTATTTTTTGTTTTTATAAGGTCGGAATAAACACTGCCGTAAATATCAACAACTTCCTCAACAAGATACCCCAATCTTATGTTCTCAGCTCCAACTAAATTACAGTAGTACTTGGCACGCCTTATTAGCCGCCTTAAAACATATCCCCTCCCCGTGTTTGAAGGAAGAACGCCATCAGAAATAATAAAGGCGGCTGCCTTAATGTGGTCGGCAATAATTCTTTTAGACCTAATGTCGTCTTTTTGCGCGAATTCATCAATTTTATTTATTAGCGGTTCAAAAACATCCGTTTCATAAACATTGTCTTTGTTCTGCATTATCATGGCAACGCGGACAAGCCCCATTCCCGTATCAACATTTTTCTGTCTTAGAAATTCGTATGTACCGTCTTTCTTTTTGTTGTACTCCATAAAAACATCGTTCCAAATCTCTACCCAGTTTTCGTTTTCCGAGTCAAAGTTTTCAGGAGCCGGTCCGTTTCCCGTCCAGTAAAACATTTCCGTGTCCGGTCCGCACGGTCCCGTTTCTCCCGCTGGCCCCCACCAATTGTCTTTTTTGGGAAGTTTGGCAATTCTTTTTTCGGACACTCCATGTTTTTGCCAAAGATTGAAAGCTTCTTCGTCAAAAGGTGCGTCTTTGTCGCCTTCAAAAACGGAAACGGCCAGATTGTTTTTGTCCAAGCCCAGCCATTTTTTGTCCGTCAAAAATTCCCAACTCATATCTATTGCTCCTTCCTTGAAATAGTCTCCAAGCGACCAATTCCCAAGCATCTCGAAAAAAGTAAGGTGGCTGGCATCGCCGACTTCGTCAATATCAGCAGTTCTTATACACTTTTGAACGCTTGCAAGCCGCTTGCTTCCCGAGGGATGTTTTTCTCCCAAAAGATACGGCACCAAAGGATGCATGCCCGCCGTGGTAAAAAGCACCGTTGGATCCGTATCGTCTGGCACCAGCGAAGCCGAGGGTACAACGGCATGTCCCCTTTCTTTAAAAAAGTTTAAATACTTGTCGCGAATTTCGCTTGATTTCATTTTTACAAACGGTTTCTCAAGTGCTCTTCAATGGCTTGGATTTTACTTTCGGAAAAAGTCCTGTTTTTTTTCATAAAAGACACCGCGTTGTCTATCTCTTTGCTGTCTATACCCTTTTGGTTGGGGCCGGATTCCGCGAGGTCGCCCCTTAAAACCTGCTTAACTTTGTTTACTTCCGTGGAGTTGAACCCCTTGGAGTAAAGCTCGGAACAAACTTTATGAAATTCGTTCTCCGATACGTTTGGTTTGTCTTGTCCAAAAAAGCCCATATTTGACAAAAAATTAACTTCTAATATTAAAGATTATAGCAAAATAATACCTCCACCGACAAGGTCGAGCCCATTATAAATTGCAAGTGACTGGCCGGAGGCCACGGCCTTTTGCGGCTCCATGAATTCAATAGTTTCTGTTAGCCTGTTCTTAAATTCCGATCCATAATTCACAATTTTACACTTTTGCAGCGGCTGACGGTAGCGAATCCTGGCGTAATATTCCTTTGATAAGTCCGGTTCTTTGCCCGAAAGCCAGTTTACTTCTTTTATCTCAATCTCTTTCTTTGAAAAATCTTTCTGCTTTTTTTCCGACGCCACTTTTAAAATATTTTTTTTGATATCTTTCTCTACTATATAGTACGGCTCTTTTCCTCCTCCTGCGCCAATACCGTGCCTTTGTCCTATGGTATAGTATTGTACGCCGTTGTGAGAGCCCACTTCTTCACCTTTTTCATTCACTATTTTTCCGGGCTCGGGGTTTATATGCTCTTTCAAAAAATCTTCCAGATTAAATTCGCCGACAAAGCAAAGCCCCTGGCTGTCTTTCTTTTCGGCTGTCGGCAGCTTGAACTTTCTCGCCAATTCGCGGACCTCTTCTTTCAGATAAGGGCCAATGGGAAAAAGGCAATGCTTCAGCTGTTCCTGCCCAAGCGTCCACAGAAAATAGCTTTGGTCTTTGGCGGAGTCTTTTCCAGAGATCAAATTTAGTAAAAACGAGTCCGTGTGAAGTCGAGCATAGTGTCCGGTGGCAATTTTGTCCGCTCCCATTTCAAGCGCTTTCTTCAAAAACAGGTCGAATTTTATGTGCTTGTTGCACATTATGTCGGGGTTGGGCGTACGGCCTTCTTTGTATTCTTTTATCATGTAGTCAATAACGTGCTTTTTGTATTCGGCGGAAAAATCAAAAGTGTAAAAAGGAATGCCTAAAATCGCCGCCACCCGCATGGCGTCGCGCCGGTCTTCCCTCCATGTGCAGGGAATGTTTTGAGGATAATATCCTTTTATAAAAACCCCCGACACGTCGTAGCCCCTAAACCCCTTTGGGGCCGGGCGACCAAATAATTTTTTAAAATTATTTGGTGTAGCCTTTTTCAATAAAGCCGCCGCGACGGAGCTGTCCACCCCGCCCGACATGCCCACAAAAATTTTCTCTTTATCTTGACTTTTTTCCATAACATTATTATAATGTGTCCAAACTTGAAAATCAATAACTTGTTTAAAAGGAGGTAAAAAAATGGCTAACATCATCCTGTTCGTCGTAACGGTAGTTGTTTATTTTGCAATAATTACGAGTACACAAGATTTGAAGATGGATAAAAAAACAACTTTCCTGACGGTCGTATTTATTTCACCCATAGCCGTACGAATATCCTGTTGATTATACTTTATACCGTTTTTATAGATGTATTCTCTTGTTTTGTTAAGAGCGACCTGATGTCTGAATTGTTCTTCAACATTGCCCGATCCTATATAAAATGCAGTAAAAAGCTGATCGTTGGCAGTTCTCAGAGGACATGGAGTGAATTTACAGTGCATAGGCCGGTTTTCTTTTATGGTACAGTATGTGATTAAAGGAGATGACTTGACACAATA
>CAZWRF010000047.1:0-3425 GCA_964636095.1 uncultured Candidatus Saccharibacteria bacterium
GGCTCCCCTTCCTCCTTCCGGATAAGCAATTCCCTTTTCTTTTAATCTTAAAACATCTCCGTAGGTCACGCCGGCGGGACTTTTCACTTCCAGGTTTCCGTCCAATGTTTCAATTTTTCTTGTCCCCCCGAGAAGCGCTTCCGATAAAGGTATATTCAATTCCATTATAAGATTATTTCCTTCCCTTTTGAACAACCCGTGCGGTTTTACGTGTATTTTTATGTACAGGTCTCCGGGTACTCCAGCGCTTTTTGCTTCTCCCTTTCCGGTCATCTTTATAACCTCCCCGTTATAAATTCCCGGAGGAACTTCAATGGATATTTCCTCTTGTTGCTTCAAAACACCTTCGCCCTTGCAGTTTTTGCATTTCTTTGAGGGCACTTTGCCTTTTCCTCTACACACTGAGCATGTTTGAGCCGTTGTAAATGTACCGAAAAAAGATCTCTTCGTTTCTTTTATTCTTCCCGAGCCCCCGCAAGTTGTACATTCCTTCATTTCAGAGCCGGGCGCACCGCCTCGTCCGCCGCAATCTTCACAAACTCCAAGTTTATTCAAAAGCACCCTCCTTTTTACTCCGAAGACCGACTCTTCAAAAGAAAGCTCCAAGTCTATTGATATATCCCTGCCTCTCTGCTTGTAGCCGTCTCCCCTTGCGCCGCCGAAAAAGTCTCCAAAAATACTGCCCAAATCCGAAAAATCAACACCAAATCCGGAAAAATCAAAACCCCCAAAACCTTCCGCCCCTCCGCCGGAACCGTTGAAAACCCGTCCATACCTGTCGTATTCCGAGCGCCTCTTGTCATCTCCCAGCACATAGTAAGCTTCATTTATTTCCTTAAACTTGCTTTCATCACCGGTTTTTTTATCCGGATGGTATTTGTGAGCCAGTTTTCTGTAAGCTTTTTTTACATCTTCTTTTGTGGCATTTTTTTGAACACCCAGTATGTTGTAGTAATCCTTGTCCATGAAAATTAGAGATTAGACTAATTAGGAATTAGATGAATTTTTATCGTCGTTCTCATCTTTCACTTCTTTGTACTCCGCGTCTGTAATTGTATCATCTTTTTTATCTTTGGGCTCGGCTTCTCCACCTTTCTCGTCTGAGGGCGGTTGGTTTTTGTAAATTTCCGCTCCTATTTTTTGAAGCTCGGCTGAGAGTTCGCTCGTTTTTGTTTTTATCTCATCCATTTTGTCGGAATCCTTTACCGCTTTCAGTTCTGAAATTTTCGCTTCTACCCCCTTTTTTATATCTTCTGATATTTTTGCTCCGTGCTCTTTTAAAGTTTTTTCCGCCGTATAGATGGCCGAATCGGCCGTGTTTTTCACCTCCACGCTTTCTTTTTTCTTTTTGTCCTCCTCGGCATGAGCTTCCGCGTCATGTTTCATTTTTTCAATTTCTTCCTTCGAAAGATCTGAAGAGGCTTCAATGCGCACCGATTGCTCTTTGTTCGTGGCTTTGTCTTTTGCTTTTACGTTTAAGATGCCGTTCGCGTCAATGTCGAAAGTCACTTCTACCTGGGGCATTCCGCGTGGAGCAGGAGCAATGCCGTCTAAAATAAACCGGCCCAAAGTTCTGTTGGCCGAAGCCACATCACGTTCTCCTTGAAGAACGTGTACCTCCACCGAAGGCTGGTTGTCCTGAGCAGTGGAAAAAACCTGAGAGCGCGACACAGGCACCGTGGTATTTCTTTCTATTACTTTTGTCATAACTCCACCCAAAGTTTCAATGCCCAAAGAAAGCGGGGTTACATCCAAAAGCAGAACATCTTTCACATCTCCCTGCAAAATACCAGCCTGAATGGCCGCCCCGTTGGCCACCACTTCATCGGGGTTTATTGACTTGTTGGGTTCTCTGCCGAAAAGATTTTTTACAGCTTCGTTTATAGCCGGCATTCTTGTTTGCCCGCCAACCAAAATAATTTCATCAATGTCTTTTAACTCAAACCCGGCCGCTTTTACCGCGGATTTTGTTATTTCTACAGATTTTTCTATAAAATCTCCTACCAGTTCTTCGAGTTTTGCCCTCGAAAATTTCAAAAGCAGGTGCTGGGGACCGGATTCATTTGAGGTAATGAAAGGAATATTTATCTCCGTTTCAAGAGTACTTGAAAGTTCATGCTTCGCTTTTTCCGCCGCTTCTTTTAGCCTCTGGAGCGCGAGAAAATCCTTTGAAATATCTATGCCGCTTTCTTTTTTAAATTCAGAAATTATCCAGTCGATAATTCTCTGGTCAAAGTCATCTCCTCCAAGGTGAGTGTCGCCATCGGTGGATTTTACTTCTATTACATCATCGCCAACTTCCAAAACGGAAACATCAAATGTGCCTCCTCCATAATCGTAAACTACTATCTGCTCGTTTTTTCGCTTATTGAAACCGTAAGCCAAAGCCGCGGCGGTGGGCTCATTCAAGATTCTTTTTACTTTGAACCCGGCTATTTCGCCCGCGTCTTTTGTGGCCTTTCTTTGGCTGTCATTGAAATAAGCAGGTACGGTGATGATGGCCTCTTCTATCTTTTCTCCCAGTCGTGCTTCGGCATCTTTTTTCATTTTTTGAAGTATCATCGCGGAAATTTCCGCCGGTCTGTACCACTTCTCTCCCATCTTTACTTCAATACCGGCACCGCCGGAAGCGGAGCGTATCTCATAAGGTAAAAGGTTTTTATCTTTCTGTACCTCCTCGTCTTCAAACTTTCGTCCAATAAGGCGTTTTACCGAGTAAATAGTGCTTTTGGGATTTGTAATCGCCTGGCGCTTTGCCAAAAGTCCCACCAAACGTTCGTTAGCTTTTGAGATGGCAACCATTGAAGGCATTGTTCGTCCGCCTTCCTGATTTTCAAGAATTTTAGGCTCGCCCCCCTCAACCACTGCCATGGCCGAGTTAGTGGTGCCGAGGTCTATTCCAAGTATTTTTGACATGGTAAATTTTAACTTTTAACCTTTAATATTTATTTCGATATTTTCACGCGAGCCGGTCTCAAAACCTTGCCGTGCAAAAGATATCCTTTTTGAATTTCTTCCACAATCACACCGCTTTTTTCTTTTGCTCCCACTTCTTCAACCGACTCGTGAAATTCGGGGTTGAATTTTTCTCCTTTCGCTTTTATTTCTTCGAGCCCGTAGTTTTTAAGTATGTCTTTAAGCTGGTTTTTTATAACGTACATGCCGCGGTCTTCGGAGTTGCCAAGGGCCAAATCAAAACTATCAAGAACGGGCAAAATATCCAAAAGAAGAAATTGGTTGGAAAGCTTAACAAACTCTTCGCGTTTTTTCTCCTCGTCTTTTCTGGCATTTACAAAATCGGCCTTGGCCCTTTGCCAGCCGTCCAAATATTCTTCCTTTTCTTTTTTGCACTTTTTTAGTTGTTCTTTAAGTTTTTTTAGCTTGCTTCCTGCCTGCGCAGGCTGGCCGGTGATGTCCGCGTCTTC
>CAZWRF010000048.1:0-3253 GCA_964636095.1 uncultured Candidatus Saccharibacteria bacterium
GCTGAATACGTGCGATTTGCCGTTTAAAATTTTCAACAGTCGGCTTGCAATAAAAAATATTGATTTTTTCCCAAGAAGAAACGACGTTGTGATAATGGCCGTGGGCACGGGAATTTATGCCCTTGAGATGGACGGCCGCAGCGGACGGTTAATATACCCCGTGTACAAAGGAGGAGACCCCACTTTCGCCATTGTTCAAGATCAGATATTCGTTTTGGACAACGGTTCGCTAATGAAAATTTATATTAAATGAGCGAAGGACCAAAACTGATAAAAATAGCTCCCATTGCCAAGGGGGTTTTCAGGGACCTTTCATACTTCTCGGCAAAAAACGTCTCGGTTGGAGATCTGGTTTCGGTTGAAATAAGAAAAAGACAAATTCCTGCCGCCGTGATTGATGTAAAAAATGTAGCTGAAGCAAAAAGCGAGCTTAGAAAATCTCCATACCAATTGAAAAAAATATCCGGTATTTTGGCGCGAGGATTTTTCACAAAAAGTTTTACCAAAGCGGCCGAGAAAATTGCGGAATATTTTTCAACCAGCACCGGGTTGATTTTCTTTGAACTATGCCCAAAAGCAGTTTTGGACAATACACCGGCAAAATTACAGACAGGCTCCGACAAAAAAAAGAAAGACAAGCGGTCTGTCCTTGTGCTTCAAACTTCCGAAAAAGAAAGAATAAAATTTTACAAAAATCTTGTACGAGGAGAATTCGCGAAAAACCAATCCGTGTTTCTTTGCCTCCCTTCCCCCTTAATGGTTGAAAAATATGGGGGGAAAATAAAAAAAGGCATAGAAAAATTTACCTTTGCCGTTCACGGCCGTATGTCTACGAAAAATCTAAAAAAGAACTGGAACGATGCTCTTCTTGAGGAGCACCCTGTTTTAATAATTTCCACCTCTTCCTTTTTGGCTCTCCCCCGTAAAGACATCAGCTATTTTATTATGGAGAAAGAAGGCTCTCCTTTTTACAAATCTCAAAGCCGCCCTTTTGTCGACACAAGAACCGCTATACAAAAAATAGCCAGGGAAGCGGAAAGCTCACTTGTTTTCGGGGACGAAATAATAAGAACGGAAACATACCAAAAAAAGGAGGGGGGAAAGATCCTTGCCCCCTTGCCCACGTCGAGAAGAATCACCACAAACGCCGAACAAACTCTTATCAACACCCGCGGCGCGAAAACATCTATAAGCCCGGATCTTAAAAAAATGATAGCATCAGCCCGGGAAAACAACGAAAAAACAATTCTCTTTCTGAACCGGCGCGGGCACGGTTCTTCAACCGTGTGCAACGACTGCGGATATATTGTGTCGTGTCCGCAATGCGATACGCCGCTGGTTCTTCACAAAGAATCGGGAAATATTTTTACTTGCCACAAATGTCTCTTTAAGGCTCCTGCCCGCAGTTCCTGCCCTCATTGCGACGGCTGGAATCTGAAAACTTTGGGCTGGGGTATACAGCAGGCCGAAGAAGAAACAGCCCGGCTTTTTCCCGATGCCAAAATTTTCCGACTTGACAGAGATACGGCAAAAACAAAGAAACAAGCCGACGAGATTTTAGAAAAATTTGAAAGCTCTCCCGGAAGCATACTTTTGGCCACAGAAATGTTTTTTTCTTATTTTGACGGAGGCGCCGACAAGGTGGGAGTTGTTTCCATAGACGGCCTTTTTAATATGCCGGATTTCAGGATAAACGAGAAGATTTTCCGCCTTCTTTTGCGCCTAAGAATGAGGGCCGGGAAAACCTTTCTTGTTCAAACCAGAATAGAAGAACATGCTATTTTCAAAAATGTTTTTGAGGGAGATTTGGCCGGATTTTACGAATCGGAGCTCAAATTCCGTGAAGCCTTGGGCTACCCCCCCTTCAAAACGCTTATAAAAATCGGACTTGAAGGAAAAGACCGGGAAGAAACCCTTGGGAAAATAAAAGAACTTGAAAAAAAGCTTGAGCCATGGAATCCGGTAAGCTTTCCCGCTTTTACCTCAAAAATAAAAAACCTTTACAGGTTTTATATACTGCTCCGGCTCGAGCCGGACACATGGCCGCAAGGCCAAGAAGAGCTGCATGCCTTGCTCTCCTCTCTACCCCCGACATTCAAAGTGGATGTCGACCCGGAAAGTTTACTGTAGCGGTACGTACCATAGTCTAGACTATTTATAAAAACAAAAAAGAAAAAACACAAAAAGCGAACTTCAAAGAAAATAATCTCATTTTTTACCTCCCGTTTACGATGTCTATTCAGTTGTCAAATCAACTAAAAATAGCAGATATACATACATGTTGCAATCAATAAAAAACTGATTTAAATTAAAGATATGGCGGAAAAGAAAGTGAAAATTTACGAGAAAGGTGAAAAGGTGCTTCACGAAAAAGCGAAGGAAGTTCCTGTTCGCGAAATAAAAACGGAAAAAATCCAAAATATCATAAAAAAGATGGAGCAAACAATTGCCGAAAACGACGACGCTTTAGCGGTGGCTGCCCCGCAAATAGGAGAAAATTTGCGCATTTTTGCGATTTCCGAATGGGTATTCAACCCGGTAGAAATTTCCGAAGACGGCAAGGAAGGTAAAAAGAAAAGCGATTACAAAAACATGATTTTCATAAACCCGGAAATAATAAAAACTTCAAAAAACAAAAAAGAGTTCCCGGAGGGATGCCTCAGCGTGCCGGGAGTTTTTGGCACGGTAAAAAGAGCGGAAAAAGTAAAAGTAAAAGCGTACGGCAAAGAAGGAAAAAAATTTTCCCGCGGAGCGTCGGGTCTTTTTGCCCAGGCCATTCAGCATGAACTGGACCACCTGGACGGTATTCTTTTTGTGGATAAAAAATGACTAACATAAAAATAGTATTTTTCGGCACGCCGGAATTTTCGGTAAAAATTCTTGAGGCGATGAAAAGGGCGGAGTTTTTGCCCGCGCTTGTTGTTACTGCACCCGACCGACCGAAGGGGAGGAAACTCGCTATCACTCCCCCGCCGGTGAAGATGTGGGCTCTGGATAACAATATGCCTATTCTTCAGCCGGAAAAACTAAAAGATTTAAGATTCAATATTCAAAAATTAGGAATAGAGCCGGATTTGTTTGTGGTAGCCTCCTATGGAAAAATCCTGCCGAAAGAAATTTTGGAAATACCGAAGCACGGCACAATAAACATCCACCCTTCTCTTTTGCCGTAACTTCGCGGTGCTTCGCCTGTTCAATCGGCAATTCTTTTTGGAGATGAAAAAACGGGTACCACTATTATGCTGATGGACGA
>CAZWRF010000049.1:0-3205 GCA_964636095.1 uncultured Candidatus Saccharibacteria bacterium
TATGGTGTCGTCCGCAGCCAAAGCACCAATCGTATGAAAGGTTATGGCATGAGTAGTGGCTACGTCAAGGTCGGAGTCACCAAGCGTGTCGCTTGTGCTTGTTAATGCGGCGGCTCTGGCGGTGTGAAGCCAGGTCGGTATGCCGGTGGTCCACGATATCAAAGCAAGGATAGTCAGAGTTGCAATAACGGATGCCAGTCTGGATAAATTTAAACTTTTCATGTTTTAAAATCTAATAATTATAAGAGCTCTTTTAATTACCAAATTACCAGCTCAATGTTATTCGACCGCTAACATCAAACCGTAATTTATACTTATATTTTAACACAAAAGAACCTTCATTTTCTTTGTCTACCAGTAAAACTGTGGATAACTTGTTCATTTCAGAAAATCTTTTATTTCTATGTGAAAACCTCTCGTCGGCAACAAAACTTCTCCGAAATAAACAAGGAAAAAGACAACCGCCAAAACAATAATTACTAAAAACAGAAAGAACAATTTGTATTTTTTTAAAAACTGCCAAAAAGTGAGCGGTTTTGTTTCTTCTTTTATGTCCGATACGGTGTCCGATACGGCATTTCCATGTCCGATAGGAGACAATCCGGCCTTAATATTCCTTAAATCTATAACTCCCTGCTTTATCGGACGCACAAGAGTTTCTATCGTGGGCTGGGTTGCCAATTGGCCGTCCGTTTCCGTTTCCGCCAAACCCAGCAATTCTTTCTCAAGAGACAAAGCCCTGCGGATATACCTGCGTATAAACCAGGTAACAGACAAAATAAATAACAGAAAACACCCAAAAACAGAAGCTGCCGGCACTATGGGCACAACCCAAAAATAAGTGCTTGCTGAAACGTTTTTTCTTCCGTTTTCGCCGTAAGCCAGAGTGGCAATAGCAGTGTATCTTCCTATTTCAAAAATGCTTCCCTCCCCCGTCCACGTAAATTCAAATTTTCTGGTGCTTTGAGGCATTACATTTCCAAAATTGCTGTCTTGGTTTACAAGAACTTTTCCGCGCTCTTTTCCCCACATGTTATATATGGTAATGGTGCCCTGGGGCAAAACATGAACATTTCCGGTATTTTCAAAACGAAGCGTAAAATCGGCCTCGGGGGTTTGGTACAGGATTTTTTCGCTTGAAAACTCGCGTATTCTTCCCTCTTCCGTTACGTCGCCGGGAACGCGCAAAAACAAAAGCGAGGAAACAAAGCTTGATATATTAACCGTGGGACCGTTTAACGTGCTCTTGGCGGGCTGGTTGCCTATTAAAATGGCTGCATAGTGCCCGCCTGGCTCCGCGTCTTGAGGCACCCTTACGGAAAAAGGAATCTTGCCGCTTTGGCCCGCGGGTATAAGAACAGGGTCTTTTGGAACTTCAATCCAGCCGGCCAGAGAAAAAGCCGGCTCGCTTGAACCGCTAGCGCCTGTCGCTGGAACAAACTTGCTTTTGCCTTCCTCTCCGGACGCCTCAAAATTCATCACCGTGGCATAGAGCTTGAGGTCAAAGGAGTTGGTATTTACCACCTTGAGCTCGCTGGCCCAAAACTCTCCCGGGCCAATGGTTAATTGAATTAAAGGAGGAGTAACTGAAAGAGTAAGAGATTCCTGAGCGCGCGCTTCACCCAAATTGAAAAAGAAAAAAGAAAAAACAAAAACAGAGGTAAAAAAAGCACAAAATAAATTCTTCATAAGATTTTATCTTCTAAGGTCGATAATGTGCCCCGAGCGCGCCGTTTCCCGCGGCTCTTTGTCTTTCCTTAAGTTTTTGAGGTCTATTATTTTTTCGCCGGCCCTTACAGCCGTACCGGAATTTCCCGAAGCTGTATTTGCGCCGCGGTTGAAATTTTGAAAGAATGGATGGTCGTCCAAAGATTTTCTAACGGCTGTATCTGCCGGCCGAGGCATTTGCAGAGCCTCCACTTTGTATACATTTGTTTTCGCCGGGGCTTCCGCTTCTTCGGGGACATCTTCGCCCGCTTTGTCTCTTTTTCCGAAAAACCAGAACTTTCTTTTTTTTCTTTTGTTTTCTACGGCAATATCGGGAAAATATTCCGGCTCGGGTGAAAACGGCTCTTCTTCCTCAAATCCGCCGGAAACAAGCGCCGGAGCAAGCTTGAGCTGTCTTTTTTCAAGCCAGCGGTGGAAAAAAGCAGCCAAAAATATCACCGCGAACAAGCACCCGGAAAACACTCCGGCCAGCATTTTCCAGGGAACAACCCAGAAAAACACCGTATCCTGAATAGTCCCGGTTTGGCTCGCGCCGTAGTTGAGTGTAAGAAACGCCTTGTATTTGCCGAAACCGCCGGTGGAATCCCAAACGGAAGCAAGCTGGGCCGTTTTGTCGGGCGAGAAAGATTCGTTTGTTTTGTTGGCATCAATAGTGGCAACTTCCTCCCCTTTCCCATTGTAAATGCGAACCTGGCCGGTGGGAGTGACGTCTTTGTTTCCTATATTTTCAAGCTGATAATTGAAAGGAATGCTGTCGCCGGAAAAAAATATTCTGTCGGTTGTAAAATTATCCAGCTGAAGTTCTTCTTTTACATCCGCCAACACTTCAAGATTCACCGTAGCTTCAACCTTTTCTCCTTTGTCTTCAGCTTTGCTCCGCGAATTTCCCTCCGCGAACGATACTCTGGCATGGTAAACTCCGGGAACGGCGCTCAAATTAACGCTTATAGTATAGGGGACAACTTTTTGCTCTCCCGGCTGAAGCTCCACAACACCCCTGGATATTTCTATCCAATTCGCGAGAGAAGCGGCCAAGTCGCTTGAATTGTGCGCCTGCTGAAAATCCACTTGGCCTACCTCTGAATCTATGTTGTTGACAGAAGGATACAGGCTAACTTTGTGGCTGCTGCTGTTTACTATAGTGAACGATTCTTTGATAATGTCTCTGGCCTTTGCTTTTTCATCGACAACTACCGGAGAAACTGTAAAATCCGCCGCGTGAACAATACGACCCGCGCCCAAAAAGATAAGCGCGATAAACATTAAAAATAAAAACTTTTTCTCTCGCATGATATTAGTTACTATATTAATTATATCAAATATTTTTCTTTAATTTTACCCTCAAGTTGTCCACTTTTTATCAACAATTAAAACACGGGTACAACAATATATATTAAATTGCTTTCGTATTGCCCCGCTTCCTGCTGGTCGCGTGCTTCTACCTTATAGATAACGCTGTTGGATTCGTTTTCCACAG
>CAZWRF010000050.1:0-1857 GCA_964636095.1 uncultured Candidatus Saccharibacteria bacterium
GAAGGGGAGCAAAGGGAAAAATTCAACAAGGATTTTGAGCTGGCCAAAAAAACGGCCAAGTTTTACGGCACCAATCACAATGAAGTTTTTGTGTCTTCAGGCGATGTGTTGAGTCTTTTTGAAAAAGCCATATGGCATTTGGACGAGCCGATTTCCAATGCCACCATTATACCAATGATGAAGCTGGCCGGCTTCGCCAAGAACAGGGCCGACGTTGTTTTGGGCGGAGATGGGGGAGATGAACTTTTCGGCGGATACGACAGGTACCGCCTAGATCGCAAGGCAAGATTTTTTATGTCCTCTATAAACAGGTTTTCAAGGTTCATGTTCCAGAAGGACGGCATACTTGAAAGAATAGTTCAAAACGTGGACAAGGAGACAACCAAAGATTTTTTCAAAGAAAAATATTTCAGCAAAAAGCAGTTGCTGATGGACATAGACAGGCAAAGCTGGCTTGTGGACTTTTCTCTCGCAATGACCGACAAAATGACAATGTCGGCCGGCCTGGAAGAGCGAGTGCCTCTTTTGGACAAAGAGCTTATTGAGTTTGCCGCGAAAATCCCCATAAAATACAAAGTGAATTTTAAAGACACGAAAATTATTTTAAAAGACGCCTACAAAGGCAAAATTCCCGATTTTCTTTACGGCCAGCCGAAAAGGGGATGGTTCGCGCCCGGAGCCAAGTGGCTAAGGCATCCGAAGGTTTTTGAAATGGCGAAAAACATTTTGTCCGAAAATTATTACGAGGGAACGGCGCCTCTTTTTAAGTGGAGCGAGCTACAAAAAGTTTTGGAAGACCATCGCACGGGAAAGGAATACAACCTTACAATTTTATGGGCTCTTTTAACCTTTCAAATTTGGGCAAAACGATATGACATTAAAATCGGATAAAAAAATTTTAATGGTTTCCGGCCCTTTCTCGGGAAGCGCCTGGGGAGCCGGCCACCAAGACACGGCAGGCCTGGCAAAACTTTTTGCCGAGATGGGTTGCGAGGTCCACCTTGTTTCTTACGATTACGGCGCCAACGGCGAAATTATTAAAAAATTTGAAGAGTCCGGCGCGAAAGTTTCCGTTTTTCCTCTCGGCTCCGGCTTTTCTCTTTGGCCCGATCCGGCAACTCATCCTTTTTCCAAGCTTTGCGCCGGAGCGGATTTTATAAAATTTTTTGAAAATACCGGTCCGGATATTGTTGTAGGCATCCAAAATTTTACTTTTCCCGTTTTGAAGTTCGCCAAGGAAAAGGGAAAGTTTGCCGTTTTGCGCTCTCACAACGCCGAGTACAGGCATTTTTTGGATATGCTGGGAAGCGAAAGGTTTTTTAATCCTTTAAATTATCTTTTATTTTTTTTCAAATACATCTCGGAAATATTTTCGGTAAAAAATGCCGACTTGGTTTTTGCCATCAATCCCAAGGAGCGCGCTTTGTATAAAAAATGGAACAAAAATACAAAACTATTGCCTCTCTGCTCGCTTTATGAAAAGCTGGCCGAAGCCGGCAGGCCGGCAAAAAACAAAAAGCCCATAAATTTGTTTTACGCCGGGGGCACCTACAATATATTGCCTCATCTCAAGGGTGCCAGGCTTTTGATAGAGAAAATTATGCCGGCAGTAACAGAAAAAGAGCCGGGGGTTTTTAGGCTCCATATTTTCGGTTCCAAATTGCCGAAAGAGTTGGCGGACAAGTGCGGCGGAGAAAACATTGTTTACCGCGGATATGTTGAAGATTATGACAGGGCGATTGAGGAAATGGACGCGGGAGTTTTCCCCGTTTTTACCGGCGGGGGAATGAAGCAGAAAATATTCGAGCCCAAATTCAAGGGTTTACCTGTTGTCGCTCCTTCAAAAGTGCTTTATTG
>CAZWRF010000051.1:0-1739 GCA_964636095.1 uncultured Candidatus Saccharibacteria bacterium
CTTTAAAAACGGAGTCCACGTCAATTCTTTCCGCGTGCGGCACTACTTTAATTATGGCATACGCAAAAACTCCCACTACTTTAGCGCCTACCACAAGAAGAAAAAGTAAGGCAAAGATCCCAAAAATTATTTTTCCCTTTTTGGTTTTTTGCTTGCCTGTTTTTTTTGTCTTTTCCGGCCTTGGAGGCACAGTTGCCGGTTTTTTGGGCAAAACCGTTTTGGCGGCAGGCTTGGGCTTGACCGGTTCTGTTTTGGCCGGCCTAACGGGCGGCTTTTCCTTTAGCACAGGCCGGGGAATTTTTGTTTTTTTGGAAATAATATCCTGTATTATTTTTTTAGGCATGTCTGATTTTTTATTTAAGGTATTCGTTCGCGTAAAGAGAGGAAATTAAAAGAAAAATATCTTTATTTTCAGAAAAACCTTTTTTGAAATCAAAATGATACTTTAGCGACTCAGGCTGGAAAAATTGCACTTCGAACGGCTTCGCAAATATGGTAAATTTGGAAAAATCTTCACCCCGAACCTGGCCACTAATTTCTTCAAGCCTGGCTGTTTCTCCGCAAAAATAAAACTTTTGAGGCAAATATTTTTCTTTGGCTATTTTATTTAAGAGGTCTTTCATTTCCCTGCCCCATTCTTCACCCGCTTTTTTTAGTGTATCGCCGACTCTTTTTGAAAGCTTTTCGCCAAGTTCGTTTCTTCTGTACTGGGCAACCGCACTTCTGGCTTCCGCAAGGTCGCTGTTGAGAACGCTGGCCACTCTTCTCACGAAAAAATTTTCCCCCTTAGGGAAGGAATTTACCTCTTCGATAATATCGTTTTTTATGTAAAAGAGATCGGTAATTTCTCCGCTTATATCCGTAAATAAAAAGCCGCTTTTTGTATCGGCAATATGCTTTAAAACGCTAAAAAGAACAAAAGGAAAACTGCCCATTTTTATATTGTGGGGCTTAATGTGATTTAGTATGTCTCTTTTTATATTCTCCTCAATAAAATCTACCCCCAGGCTGAAATACGCGTGCATCTCCATGCTTAAGGTGTCTTTGCCAAAGGGATCCGCAACATCATACCCGTTGAGCGCCGTCTTTATTACCGCACGTTCAAAAAAAATGCTGGCGTTTTCTTCTTTCCAAACGGTCCCTTTCCACATTTTTTCAAATGATTCTTTTTCGCTCTCCATTATATTATCTATAAATTTTTCTGTAACTTTGAACGGTTTATCGCGCCGTACCCTTACAACTCGCGTCTGCGATACATACCAGGGTGAAGAAAAAACACAAAGTGCCATATCCGGACTTTTTTCAAAATTTTTTTTGAGCTCTTCGCTTATGGAGATAAATGCATCGTGCATTTTCTGCCAAGTTTTCGATGAGGTCATTTCTTTTGAAAAATCGACCGGTTTACGAAGACTGTGAAAAATTTCGGGCTGCTTGCCTTTTTCCTGCTTCAACAAAAGGCCGCCTATGGAGGCGCTACCAATATCAAAAACCGCGATGCTCTTTTTTTTGGATTTTTTATCTCCCAAAGAAAAAATATTCATATGTTTATTATACAAAAAAGCGCCCGAAGGCGCTATAAGCCAAGGTGTGGAGAAAATTATTCCAAAACAGCTTTTATACGACGCACGCCGGCAGAGCTGGCTTCTTCTTTGGTAATTTTGAATTTGCCCAGCTCTCCGGTATTTTTCACGTGCGGACCTCCGCATATCTCTTTTGAAAAGCCTTTTACCGTATAAACT
>CAZWRF010000052.1:0-1617 GCA_964636095.1 uncultured Candidatus Saccharibacteria bacterium
ATTCAGCGGGTCGCATATATAATAAGGAGGAACGGACCCGTCTTTTTCCCAATCGACAAAAACTTCGTTTGTGTCTTTATCCCACCATATTTTCTGGTCTCCCTTGGTGGTGAGTTTTTCAAAATCCGATTTTTCTTCCTCCGGCGCGTCTATGTACCTGGCGCTTACCGAGTTGTTTGAAAGATTAAAACCGGCTTCCACAAAACGCCCGTCCTTTTTAAAAATTACCGAGTTGTTTCCCCATGAAATGTTTGAAATTTGTTTCTGGGCCGACATAACAGTATCGGAGGTAAGGGAGTCTGTTGTCAAAAAAATATTTTTTCCCGGTATGTAAAAGGTTATTGAGCTATGGCTGTTTTTCTGTTCCTGGATCATAATTATGTCTTCAGACGGTGAACCCCAAATATTTAAAAATTTTCCTTTGAAAATCATTTCTCCCTGAGGATTTTCCGGCACGCTGAACGCTCGCGCCTCGGTTACCAAGCCCTCTTTTACATCAAGAGTTTTGGCCCAGGGCCAATATCCGTCTTTTGCCACGAGAACCGAATATTGTCCGGGTTTTAGGGTGGGCATAAAAACTGTGTTGTTCGATATTCCGGTAGCGTTTTCTTTTTTGTTGTTTACAAAAAATTCCGCGTTGGAAAATGGCGCGGAAACATAAAGCCCTCCTCTTCTTGAAAGATTAAAATTTTGATCCAGGGTATAGCCTTGGCTGTAAAGGAAAAAAGCGGCAGCCAAAAGCGCGAAGAAAAAACAGCACATATAGAAGACAATTCTTCTTTTTTTTAGGGTTAGCGGTTGCATAGTTCCTACTATAATATTTGCAAAAAACGGCCGAAAAGTCTAGGATTAAGATATGGAGAGCTTTTTGGTAAGCGGATTTGGAGGGAAAAGAAAACTTGAAGGAACGTTGCCTGTATTTGGCGCGAAAAATTCCGCTCTCAAGGCTCAGGCCTCTTCTTTGCTTTTTAAAGAAGAGGTGCTTATTTCAAATGTTCCTTTAATTGAAGATGTTCTTCGGATGAACGGCGCTCTTGAAGATCTGGGATTTGAAATTGAAAGAGCCGGAAAAAGAACATTCCGCCTGAAAGCACCGAAATACGTAAAGACGGATATAGAAAAAAATATTGCCAAGTCTCTTCGCTCGTCAATTGTTTTAACCGGGCCTGTTCTTGCCAGAGAAGGCAAAGTTTCTTTTCCGCACCCGGGCGGGTGTGTAATAGGCAAGAGGCCGATAGATGTTTTTCTGTCGTCTTTTAAAAAAATGGGCGCTCGCATGAGAGAAAGAGGCGGAATATATTTTTTGGAAAGCCCCAGACTTCACGGAGCGGAAATATTTTTCAAAATCCCCAGCGTTACCGCCACCGAAACTATTATGATGACCGCGGTCCTTGTTAAGGGAAAAACGGTTCTTTCAAACTGCGCTTGCGAGCCCGAAATCGCTTGTTTGGCGGACTTTTTGAATGCTTCAGGCGCGGATATAAAAGGAGCCGGAACTCATACTATAGTAATAAACGGTAAAGGAAGGCTTTTGAAAAGAGGGGTTTTCAGTACTCCCCCCGACAGAATAGAGGCCGGGAGTTTTGCCGTAATATCGGCGCTCTGCGGAAAAAATCT